>JAFXBK010000032.1 GCA_017521825.1 Oscillospiraceae bacterium | reverse complement strand
GCTTATACATTCCGGCAGACCTCCTATCGGCTGTGCCGGAACAGGTTCATTATCTGATGGATTTGGAACCTCCACAAGATAATCCGGATTTTCTTTTATTTTTTCCAAAACGATTTTTCTTTTTTCGGCAATTTCTTTTGCCCAATAATCGGCATATTCTTCCTGCGGTTCTTCTGTTTTGGAATCGTTCTGCGGCTGTTTTGCCGGTTCTTCCGCACCGCAACCGCAAAGCATAAGCAGCGCCAAAGCTAAAACAAGCAGTTTTTTCATAAAAAGCCTCCTTACGGTTTAAAAGCACAATCTTTTATGGCAATCTTCATTTCTTCGCCGTTTTCATCAAGAACGGTTATAACATCGTTTACGGAAGTTATGGCTTCTTTTACAAAGTTGTAGCCTTCATATTCAAAACCGCCTTCTTCTTGAACAAGCCCCATGGTTTTGCTTATTCTGTTTCCGTCTTTATCAATAAACCATATTCCTTCCGGCATCGGTTCGCCGTTTCTGTCAAAAATAGGATCTTCGGAATCGCTTCCGTAGCTGACAGCAACGCCGGCCCAATATCCGTCTTCAAGCCCAATGAAATCTATACGGTTATACTCATCTGTCAAAGCGTTTTTATCAAGGTCTATCATTCTGCAATAGCCGCAGTTCTGCCCCTGCATAAAAGCGCTGTACCAAAGAATAATTCTGTCTTTAAACGGAACCGTAAGGCCGCTGTAAACCGGTTCGATAAAAACTTCACCGTTAATATTAAGTCCGTGCTTCATATATCCGCCGTACCAGTTGGCGTAAAAACCGGTATGTTCGTATCCGAATTCATCAACAAAAGTTCGGGGCTCTGTTTCTTCCATTCGGACCAGTCTTTCGCTTCCGTCAATTTGGCTCCAGCCTTCGTAACGGTTGCCTTTTGCGGTACCATAGATAAAAAGTTTTCCCGGCTCATCAGCTTCGGTCATAGGTATATAGTCTTCCAGCGGAACATCAAAAAACGGTATTCCGTCTTTGTTTATAAGATAATGTCTTTCGTCCGGAACTTCCTCGAAGAACGGTTCTCTGTTTTCATCTTCGGATATAATTTTCATCGTTCCTTCGGAAATAATTCCAAGATACGGAGCCATTTCGTTTTGATATTCATTCCACACAAAATCGGAATAATCATAACCGATTTGCCTTCCGGTAAATTCAAAGGTTTTAAAAGTTTATCCTTCTTTTACAAGAAAGAACCTATCGTAAATTTTGATTGAATCATAAATCGGTTCAAGAACTTCGGAATAACGAATTTTTGCGCCGAATTTTCCGTCTTCGGATTCAATGATTTCAATTTCATCTTTAATAAATCCGATGTCCGAATCGGCAACAAATATTTCTTCATCAATAATCGGTTCTTCCAAAGCTGCGCAGGCGCAAAGCATAAGCAGCGCAAAAATCAAAGCAAGCAGTTTTTTCATAAAAGTTCACCCTCCTTTTCCGGTATAATCAATAGGGTCCGTAATTGATGATCTTCCATTTTGTTTCAAAATCTTCCGCATATTTTCTGTACATCTCGTCATATCCCTCGTTATAAAAAGCTTCGGAATAAGAAAGATAGAAACAATCCGTATAAAGCGGCTGCCAGTTTCCTTCGTGCCATACTTTCTGTTCGCCAAATCCGCCGTAGCCTTCGTGGAATTCTTCTTTAACGTTGATTTCCGTCTTTATCAATATTGCCGCAACGTTTTCATAAAGGGCTTCTTCATCAGTTTCGCCGTTTTCAAAAAAATATGATATATAGTGATTTGTTCTGTCGGCATCAAATTCAACGCTTTTTATTTTCCAGCTTATCACCATCGGGTCGTTATCCAGCATAGAGGAAAACCAGTTGTTCGCAATAGCCTCGATATAAGAAACGGCTTCTTTAACCTTTTCGTCCTCTGCGGTAAGCTTTGTGGTTTTTGGGTATTTTGGTTCTTCCAGTATATATCCCTCGTAAGAAATTTCTGTTTTCAGTTCGTTTCCGTCATCATCATAACTGTAAACGGTAAGGCATTCTTCGTCAAGGGTGTAATATCCTATAAGAACTTCCGTATCAAAAACGCTTTCGCTGAGCGTATTTCCGTTTTTATC
>JAFXBK010000031.1 GCA_017521825.1 Oscillospiraceae bacterium | reverse complement strand
TCTCCAGGGTTTAAGGGTTTCCCCTTACGGTAGGATTATGGCGGCTGTGGTTGTCATAATCCAATGCTCGCTAATACAACGCAATCATTCTTCCAGGTCATATTATACGGAAGCGCACGCCCGCCCGCAAGGGAAGGGCGGTGCGCCTATTATATCAGTACATCACTATATAATTAGGGCGTGAAAAATCCCAAAATTTTCCGATGAAATAAGGGTTTTTCGCCTTCCGCTTACTACACTTCCCCGCCGTTTTACTACACTTCCCCGTCCATTTACTACACTTCCCCGTTTACTTACTACACTTCCCCGTCTTAAAATCATTTTGGGGTGCGCTTCTACTTCCCATTGTTTTCCGGCTTCGGATCGTCTACAACATCTTGTTGTTCCGGCGTTACTACACTTTCTTCTTCATCTTCTTCCAGCACGCCGTTAAAGCGAAGTTTGTTTAACGGGTTCGATTGTGCAAAGTCCCCGTTTATACCGTGGTGCCGGATTATTATTTTATCGGAAAGCGTGTTCACGGTTGGCGGCTGGAAGATAATTTCAAAGTCCTTATAGTATTCGTGTAAATAAGTATGTTCTTTGATATACTCATTAAGAATATAAACGGTTCCTTCCGCTACACGCTTTTTATCCGCCTTCCTTGCTTTAAGGTTGTTTCCGCAAAAATACCTTTGCAAAAGCGTTGTTTGGTTTGAAGGTTTGTTGGTGTTTGCGGTCAAATTTTCCATGATAATGGGGATCCGTTCAATAAGGGTTTTGAAGGAAATAGAATATTCCACCAATGCCGGATCTTCGTATTTCTTTTGCGGGTGCCGTTCGGCTTCCGTTTTCGTTCCCCTTTGTTGAAGCCCGGAAATAAGGCAAGCAATAATTTCAACCGTTGGCTTGCTTCGTGCGCTTACAATTGAAGGCTTCATAAGGGAAGAAATACCCGTAATTTCCCATATAATGGATCCGTCCGGGCGTGTCTTCTTTTTTGTAGGCGTTTGAAGCAGTTCCCTTACAATCTTGAAAAACCAGGGGCTTGAAAAAGAAAGCGTGTTTTGCGTATGATCGTAGCCTTCAAGAATGAAGACCCGGTAAAAGCTTCCGCCAAGCCATACACCCGCAAGGCTTTCCAGGGCGGACAATTTCTTGAAGAAATCATTTGCCTTGTGCTTGTTTGCGGCTTCGGGATCTTCGTTTGCCTTTGCTTCCGCCATTTTGTTTGCGCCGGAAATATCAATATTCATTTCACGGGCGAAAGCTGGAAGGTAAACCGTTATAGTGTTGCCATAGTTTGACAGATAAGCCGCCATTGTTGCGGCAAACAATTGCCTTAATAAAGGCTGGTCAATTCCGGCGGCACGGATCTTATTTTCTTTATCTTTCGCCTTTTCGATTGCGTCATATTGTGCCTTTGTATCAATAACAATTTCCCCGGAATCGTCATAACGGAATTGCAGTTCTTCAAAGTCAAACGGCATTATATAAGCATTATCATTCCGAAGGGTGGAAATTGCGTATTGAAAACGCTTATCGGTTGGTAAAAGGTTCGGCAATCCGACAATGTCCAGGGTTTTCGGCTTTTCGTATTGTGCAAGCTGTTTTCTTATTTCAGGATCTTCAAGAAGCCGGGAAACAAGATCCAAAACGCCTATTGATTCGCCCGGTTTTAACCGTGGGGAAATCATAAACGCCTTTATTATCAAGTCTTTGTATTCGTCATTAAGCTGGCGGAATCTTTCTTCATAAGCTTCTTCCGCAACGCCATAATAACCACCTATATCCGTTTTCGCAATGCGCCCTTCATACTTTTCCGGGATCTTTCCCGTTGCCCGTATTGCGTCCATTGCTTCCGTCCATTCTTCATCAGTTAACAAGGCGGGGGGGCGTTCCTGGTCAAGTTCTTCCATTTTATCCAGGTATTCCCGCAATGCTTC
>JAFXBK010000030.1 GCA_017521825.1 Oscillospiraceae bacterium | reverse complement strand
GTTTCAATTATTTATAAAAAACTTCAAAATAATTTCTTTATTGTTATGCAAATTTTCCCTTTTTGAATAACCGAAATTTAACCGACAATATTAAAATATGTAAGTTATATGAAAAGCGAGGTTCAAGATGTTTAAATTTTCCGGTTTTACTCCTAAAGCAAATTCTTCAATAAATGCCGCAATGGCCGAAGCCTCGCTTCTCGGGCATTCCTTTGTGGGAACGGAACATCTTCTTTGGGGAATCCTTCGGGAAGGGGATTGCGGCGAACTTAAAACTATTTCCGAATGTAAAATAGATTGCGAAAAAGTTCTCGGCCTTCTTCTTGAAGATATCGGCCGGGGAACAAAATCCAACCTTTCTCCATCGGATTTTTCGCCCCTTTGCCGAAAAATTCTGGAAAATTCCCTTGCGGAAGCAAAACGCACCGGTTCTCTGGCGGATACGGGAACGATAATTTCATCAATTTTAAGGGAGCAGGATTGCACCGCGGTAAAATATCTTTCCGCCTTCGGTTGCGACCTTAACGGCCTTTTCCGGGAAGTTTCGGCAATGCCGCTTTCGATGGATTATCTTCCCAAGGAAAAACAAAAATTAAAAACCCCAAGCCTTGATAAATACAGCCGCGACCTTACCCGCCTTGCAAGGGAAAATGTTTTCGATCCGGTTATCGGAAGGGAAAAGGAAATAAGCCGCGTTATCCAGATTTTATCAAGGCGGACAAAAAACAACCCCTGCCTTGTGGGCGATGCGGGAGTTGGAAAAACCGCAATAGCCGAAGGGCTTGCCCAAAGAATGGCAAAAGGCGAAGTTCCGGAAAATTTAAAAAACAAACGCCTTTGCTCCCTGGATTTATCCCTTATGATTGCCGGAACCAAATACAGAGGCGATTTTGAAGAGCGAATCAAGACCGTTATAGACGAAGTTATACGTTCAAGTAATATAATCCTGTTTATAGACGAGGTCCATACCATAGTCGGAGCAGGCGCCGCCGAAGGCGCAATAGACGCTTCCAACATTTTAAAACCGCAGCTTGCAAGGGGAGAACTCCAGCTTATCGGCGCAACAACCACAGAAGAATATAGAAAGTATATTCAGAAGGAAACCGCATTGGAACGCCGTTTTCAAAGTGTTGCCGTGGAAGAACCAAGCGCCGTGGTTGCGGAACAGATACTTTTCGGGCTTAAAGAGCGCTATGAAAAATTCCACAAAATTACCATTACGGATTCCGCAATAAAAGCGGCGGTACGTTTTTCTGTGCGCTATCTTCCGGAAAAACGCCTTCCTGATAAGGCGATAGATCTTATCGACGAAGCCTGCTCCAGAAAGACGATAGAAAACCTTTCCTTCCGGGAAAATTTTTGCAACATTCTTTTGGAAGAGGACGTGGCAAAGGTGCTTTCCTCCGCCACGGGAATCAATATCGGAAAAATAACCGAGGACGAAAGCAAACGGCTTCTGAACCTTGAGGAAAAACTTCATAAAAGGGTCGCCGGCCAGGAAAAAGCAGTTTCCGCTGTTTCAAGGGCAATCCGAAGGAACCGTGCCGGCTTGCGCGACCCAAAACGCCCAATCGGAATTTTCCTTTTTTGCGGACCGGCGGGTGTTGGAAAAACGGAGCTTTCAAAAGCCCTTGCGGAAGAACTGTTCAGCGATGAAAAGGCCCTTATCCGGTTTGATATGTCGGAATATTCCGACAAGGCTTCCGTAACAAAGCTGATAGGTTCTCCGCCGGGTTACATTGGCTATGATGACGGTGGAAAACTTACCGAGGCGGTTCGCCGCAGGCCATATTCCGTTGTTCTTTTTGACGAAATTGAAAAAGCCGACCCAACGGTATATAACCTTTTTCTACAGCTTATGGACGACGGAACTCTTACGGATTCCCACGGGGTAAAAGTGAATTTTACAAACTGCGTTGTAATAATGACTTCCAACATCGGCGCGGAATTTATCGGAAAAGGCCATAACCTGGGTTTTGGTTTTCTTGATGAAAGCGGAAAAAACGATTTTAACGGAAAAGCGGTTTTCGGCGAGATGAAAAAAGTTTTTCGCCCGGAATTTATAAACCGGATTGACGAAACTGTGGTTTTCGAACGCCTTGATGAATCTGCCGCGGAAAAAATCGCGGAAAAATATTACGGAAATCTGGAAAAACGCCTTTGCGGCGCCGGGATTAAAGCGGATTTTTCAAAATCCGCGGTGGAAAACGCCGTAAAAAACGGTTTTTCGCCGGAAAAAGGCGCAAGGCCGCTCCAAAGATATATCCGCGAAGCGGCGGAAGACCCGATTTCGGAAATGCTTCTTTCCGGAAAAATTTCTTCCGGCGACCGGATAATCTGCGAGGAATCCTCCGAAGGAAAACTTCTTTTTAAAAAGGCGGAAGAAATTTTCGTATAAAAAAAGCCGCGCAAAGCGGCTTTTTTTGCGGAATTATTTAATTGCAACAGCTTCGATTTCTATGGAAACGCCTTTCGGAAGCGCCGCAACCTGAACACAGCTTCTTGCGGGGTAAGGTTCGGAAAAAAATTCGGAATAAACCGCGTTTATTGCGCCGAACTGGGCCATATCGGTTATAAAAACGGTGGTTTTGATAACTTTATCAAAACTGCTTCCGCCGGCCTCCACAACCGCTTTAAGGTTAAGAAGAGCCTGCCTTGTCTGCTCGGAAATATCGGAACTTACGCTTCCGTCCGGAGCAACGGGAATTTGTCCGCTTGTAAAAATCATTTCGCCAAGGTCAATCGCCTGGGAATAAGGGCCGATTGCAGCCGGAGCGTTTTCGGTATGGATTCTGTTTTTGTTCATGTTTTTTTCCTCCGATTTAAAAATATTCCGAAAAAATTATATCATAAAACAATCTTCTGTTCAACGGTTGACATTTTCCATGTTTGTGAGTTACTATTTAATCATAAAGAAGGTGAAAGACATGAGAGAAATGCGCTTTTATGGCCAGCACGGCTTTCCGGATTACAGAATTTCCGAAGCGGAAACCTGCGGAACAAGCTGTTTTATGATGGCGCTTGATTATTTCGGAATTGAATTTCCGAAAAAATTCAAGGAAGCGGTGTATTACAGAAAATATAAGGTAAGCGGCGAAAAAGGTACCCTTGGTTCCGCAATTGCTTTTGCCCTTTCGGAAAGAAATCTTTTTGTAAAAATTGTTCATTCCTCCGAAAACTATCTTGATAACGAAAACGGTTATTACACGGAGGAACTTTACCAGAAGTTCCTTTCAGAACATAAAAAATATGTTAAAAAAGGCGGGTTCCTTTCGGAAACCGGCGTAAAAATAACATGCGAAACTATTAAAGAAGAACTTTTTGAAGAAAAACTTGTTATTATTCAAACTTTTATTGAGGGAAACGCAGACGGTATCCACGACAAAGTTATGCATTGGATTTTGATTTACGGATTTGAAAACGGAAATTTCCTGGTCTGTGACCCGGGCTATGGTAAAACAAAACTTTCGGAAAATGAGCTCGAAGAATTTATGAAAACCCCTTTCGGAAGAATATACATTGCGGTTGGAGAAAAATAAAAAGCGGTGTTCAGAATTGAGCACCGCTTTTTTTCTTGGAGCAGGCAACGGGAATCGAACCCGCCTTTGTGGCTTGGGAAGCGACCGTTCTACCGATGAACTATGCCTGCAGATATGGATATATTATGTTTTATTTTATAAAAAATGTCAAGTATCAATGTATTAATTGACAGATTATTTTATTGGGAGTAAAATAAAAAAATCAGGGAAAAGGAGGCGTGGAATATGGATAAAAATATAATTGTAATCGGTCATGTTGACCACGGAAAATCCACCTTTATGAACGCTTTGAATCTTTTTATCAAGGGAAAACAACCCGAAGCTTTTGCACCGCCGACCAGCTCGGTAAGCTACCGCATCGGCGAGGATAATTATACCGTTTTTGATTATGGCGGCGCGTATGAATATATAGAACATCTCGGTGAAAAAAATGAATGGGCGGCAATTCTTGTTTGCGCCGCAACAGATGGCCCTATGCCCCAGACCACTGAACAGATTGAACTTTGCAATAAACGGGGAATAAAGCGTATTGCTCTTTATATGAGCAAATGCGACCTTGCGGATGACGATGACCTTCAGTATTTTGTTCAGGAAGATATTAATGATATTCTTGCAGAAAACGGTTTCGAAACGGAATACCCTTTGCTTAAAGTTTCTGCGGAAAGAGCCTGCGATTGGGGAGAGGAAAAGGATAAAAAAGAATTCTTCCGCTTCCTTACGGAAATTCACAGAATGAAATAAAAATTTCTGCGCCTGCCTTTGCGGGCGCATTTTTAATAAAATCTTAAATTGACAAAAAGCCGCTGGGAGTATATTCTTAATTTATAAACAGCTTTGTTATAGTGCGGAAATTTTCCGCAGAAAAGAGAAAACTATGGAAAAGAATAAGATTAAGTATTCTGCAATTGAACCGAAAAGATGTTACGGAAACGAAGAAATTATTTCAGAAACCGGAGATAAAATTGCAACAATCTGTGATTTTTGGAGCTGGGCATATTCAGATATTTTAGGAAATACTGAAAGAGGAATTTTGGCGGAATATTTTGTGGCAAAGGCTTTAAAAATAGATTATAAAAACAGGATTTCGTGGGATAAATATGATTTATTGAGCGATGAGGGAATATCTATCGAAGTAAAATCGTCAGGATATTTTCAGAGTTGGGGACAAAAGCAAAAATCAAAATTGATTTTTGGAATTCAGCAGACCAAGGCGTGGGATTATCTGACTGATGAATTTGAGGAAGAAAAGAAAAGACAAGCGGATATATACGTTTTCTGTGTGCATAATGCGGAAGAAAAAGATGAAAAAATAAATCCTTTGGATTTATCTCAATGGGATTTTTATCTTCTTCCAACTTGTGTTATTGATGAAAAATTGGGAGCACAAAAAACTGTAAGTCTTGTAAAATTGAAAAAAATTGGAGCAGAAAAATGCCCATACGAAAATTTACATAAACGAATAGTTGAACTTATTTTGGGAGGTCAAAAATGAAAAACGTTACTTTGGGTTCCACCGGAATTACAACACCGCAAAATGCGTTCGGCGCTCTGCCGGTTCAGCGTGACGATATGGAAACTTCAATAAAAATTCTCCGCCGCGCCTATGAAGGCGGAATGACCTTTTTTGATACCGCAAGAGCCTATACCGACAGCGAAGAAAAAATCGGAAAAGCCCTTTCCGACGTCAGGGATAAAATATTCATCGCAACAAAAACCGCGGCAAAAACTCCGGAAGATTTCTGGAAAGATCTTGAAACTTCCCTTAACCTTTTAAAAACCGATTACGTTGATATTTACCAGTTCCACCAGGCTTCCCAATGTTATAAGCCCGGCGACGGAACCGGAATGTATGAGGCGATGCTTGAAGCAAAGGCCCAGGGAAAAATCCGCCACATCGGTATAACCGCCCACAAAATCAAGGTGGCGGAGGAATCGGTTGAAAGCGGACTTTACGAAACTCTTCAGTTCCCGTTTAGCTATCTTTCCGGGGAACAGGAACTTGCCCTTGTTGAAAAATGCAGGGAGCGCAACATGGGTTATATCGCCATGAAGGCTCTTGCCGGCGGACTTATCAACAATTCCGCCGCCGCTTTTGCATGGATGACCCGGTTCGATAACGTTCTTCCGATCTGGGGGATTCAGCGCATGACCGAGCTGGAAGAATTCCTTTCTTTTTTCGAAAATCCGGCGGAGATGAAGGGCGAGCTTCTTGAAGTTATTGAAAAAGACCGCGCGGAACTTGCGGGAGATTTTTGCCGCGGATGCGGATATTGCATGCCCTGTCCCGCCGAAATAAAAATCAACGACTGCGCCAGAATGTCCCTTATGATTCGCCGCGCGCCTTCCAAAGGCTGGGTTTCTGAAGAATGGCAGGCGGAAATGGCAAAAATTGAAAACTGCATCCATTGCGGAAAATGCCATACAAAATGCCCTTACGGACTTAACGCCTCGGAACTTCTTGTTAAAAACCTTGAGGATTACAAAAAAATAATCGCCGGGGAAGTAACAGTTTAAGCCTTCCCAGAGGGGAAGGTGGATTTTTCGCCTTTGGCGAAAAAGACGGAAGAGGGATAAAAAATTATAGAAAGGAGCCTTTCCGATGCCGGAAGATTTTGAAATAAAGCGTAAAGTTCTTATAAAATATCACGGAAAATCAAAAAATCCGGTAATTCCGGATGGCGTCAAAAAAATTGCGCCGGATGCTTTTGCGAGCGCTGAAATCGAAACGGTGAAAATCCCGGAAACGGTTAAGGAAATCTGTGAAAACGCTTTTATAGGTTCCGACCTTCGGGAAGTGACCGTTCCCGAATCCGTTGAACATATCGGCGAGGGAGCCTTTGCCCTTTGCGACCGGCTTAAATCATTTACCTTGCTTAACGGAAAAACAACTTTTGGCACAAACGGAATAAAATTCATCTTCTGCGCCAACGGGCGCCTTTCCGAAGTAAATCTTCCGGATAATATGCCGAGAGCAAACGGAATTTTAAGCGGCGCGGAAAAGCTTAAATCCGTGGAGATCCTTCCGACGGAAACGGAAATAAAGCCTATGGCGTTTTATACCTGCGCTTCGCTGACGGATGTAATTATTCCAAAAGGCGTAACAAAAATCGGAGAAAATGCTTTTATGGACTGCGTCAGCCTTAGGAAAATCGTTATCCCGGAAGGGGTAACGGAAATCGGCGACAAAGCTTTTTCCGGCTGCGTAAGGTTAAAAACCGTTGTTATTCCGAAAAGCCTTAAAAGGATAGGTTCAAACACTTTTGAGGATTGTTTCAAGCTTGGCGCAAGAACAATTTCCAAAATCGAAAAGATAGAGGAAGTTTTTTATACAAAAGGCGAATGGTACTGAACATATTAAAAACGCCGTCTGCAGGTTTTGCAGACGGCGTTTTTAAATGAGAAAAGGAAAATGAAAAAATTTTATTCAACTTCGTTAACCGCGTCAAATTCAGCGGAAATTTCAGCGGAAGGAGCTTTTGTAAACTTCGATACTGCGAAGATAACGGCGGTGGAAACAAGGAACGCCGGAAGAAGCTCATAAACCGTAAGAACGCTTATTCCGTTTGCTTTTCCAAAAGGAGTGAAAACATATTCCCAGATGAAAACCATTGCACCGCCGGAAAGCATTCCCCAAACAGCGGCGGAATGGGTAACCTTTTTCCAGAAAAGGCTGATGAGCATAAGCGGACCGAAGGTTGCGCCAAAGCCGGCCCAGGCGAAGGAAACAACGTTGAAAATTACGCTGTTTTCATCAAGGGCAACAATAACGCCGAAAAGCGCGATAAGAACAAGAACAATTTTGGAACAGCGCATAACCTGTTTGTCGGTGGCTCTTCTGTTGAAAATTTCCTGATAAAGGTTTTTGGAAACCGCCGAAGCCGCAATAAGAAGATAAGAGTCGGAAGAACTTATTGTTGCCGCAAGAATACCGGACATAATTACACCGGCAACAATGGGAGGAAGAAGTTTTCCGCAGATTATGATAAATACGTTTTCCGCGCCGGAAGAGGAAAGAAGAGCTTCTTCGGTGGGGAGAAGCGCCCTGCCGATAATGCCGATTGCAACAGCGGCAAAAAGGGAAATTATTACCCAAACGGTGGCTATTCTTCTGCTCATGGTAATTTCGGAAGTTTTTCTTGCGGCCATAAAGCGAAGAAGAACCTGGGGCATACCGAAATATCCAAGTCCCCAGCTTAAAGTTGAAAGAACGGTGATGATTCCGTAAGCTCCGGCTTCGCCGAAAACGGGTTTTCCGTTTTCGATAAGCTGAAGGCCGTTTTCACCGAGAACAGGGGTAGCAATTCCGAAAAGCTCGAAGAAGCCGGGAATATTTTTTGCGTTTTCAATAACAGCGCCAAAACCGCCGGCGGAAATAGTCGAAAGGGTAAGTACTACGGAAAGAGCGATAATCATAACGATTGCCTGCATAAAGTCGGAAGCACTTTCCGCAAGGAAGCCGCCAAGGAAGGTGTAAACAATTACGAAAACCGCGCCGATAATCATCATCGGAACGTAGGGAAGACCGAAAAGGGTGGAAAAAAGTTTTCCGCAGGCTACAAAGCAGCTTCCGGCATATACGGAGAAGAAAACAAGGATAAAAAGGGAAGCAATGGTAAGAAGAACCTTTTTACCGTCCGCTTCGTGGAAGCGCTTGGAAAAATAATCCGGAACGGTAATGGCGTCGATTTTAACGCTGTAGCGGCGAAGACGCTTTGCAACAATAAGCCAGTTGACGTAAGTTCCTGCCGCAAGGTCGACAGCGGTCCAGAAAGCGTCCGCAAGACCCATCCAGTATGCAACGCCCGGAAGACCCATCAAAAGCCAGCCGCTCATGTCGGAAGCTTCCGCGCTCATGGCGGTTACCCATGGACCAAGACTGCGTCCGCCGAGAAAATATTCAGTGCTGTTCCTGTTCGCGCGTTTGGAAAAATAAACGCCGATGGCGATTACAACCGCCATGTAAAGAACCATTGAAATTAACATCTTGATCTGTGCGTCAGTCATGGTGAATGCCCTCCGTTTTTCAAAAACTTGAGCATATTATACACCTTCGTTTTATAGACTGCAACACAGAATTAATTATATACTTTTTATAGACGATTTTTATTTAAAATATAAAAAATTACTTTATTTAAGCTATAAAATAACTATACTAAAATATATAATATAAAAAATACTTAGTTTAGGGAAATAAAAATAATTCAGTAAATTAAAGCGGTAACGCAAAAAAGCCGCTTCATAACGAAGCGGCTTTTTGTTTTTTTCTTAATTTTTCGGTTCAAATTTAAAAATTTCCGTTGCGCCGTAACGCAGTTTATCGGTGCCCAGAACGGCAAAAATGTTTCCACTTTCATCCATGCTTACGTTCAGAACCGCAAAATCTCCCTCAATATATTCATCAAAATTTATAATAAATTCCGGTTCTTTCCCAAAATCAAGCCCGTAAAGCAGGCTTTGACAGGATTCATCAAGCACAATAAAAAGAACATCATATTCGGAATTTCCGGAATAAAGGCTGTTTGGCGAAAGGGAAAGCGGATAACATTCGGAAAATTCAAAGGTTTCCGGGTCAAAAATCCGGATTTCAAAACCGTTTTCTTCAAAAACAGCGGCAGCTCTTCCGTCCGGAAGGCGAAGAACCGAAGGCATGGAATAAATATTTTGGTTTTCGAAGCGGTAAATTTCTTCAAAATCGACGTTATATATGCGGATTCCGTCGTTGTTTCCAAGGTACCAGTTTCCGTTTATATCGCAGGTGATATCTCCTATGCCAAAATCATCGTCAAAATGAAGATTTATCGAATCTCCGCTGTTCCCGTTTTCATTAAGAGAAATCAAGCTGTAAACATAATCTCCCTCAAGGTCGGAACCGTGTTCCGAAATCAGATGATATACGTTTCCGTTAAAATCGTCCGTAAAACGGTCAATGTCATATAAAAGATACAGCCCAAAGGAGGAACTTCCTCCGTTTTCAAGGTCGATTATAAGCATTTCGTCACAGCTGTTTTCATCCCTGTGAACCGTTGCGGAAATATAAAGTTTTCCGCCGGAAAAAAGTGTTCCGCCGTCATGCCCGATATCAAAATCCGGGCAAAGTTCTGTTACAATATATTTGCTTCCGGGAATATTTTCCTGTGGTTCTGTTTCGGGTTCTTTTTCCGGTACGGAAGGTTCTTCCGGGCTGGGTTCGATTATAAGTTCGGAATCGAATTCGATTATCGGTTCGTTTGGGTCAACAATTTCAGCATTCAATCCGCATCCGGAAAAAGAAAACAGCATAAAAACAATCAGAAAGATGATAAACTTTTTCATTTTACACCTCTTTTAAACTTATAAAATCCATAAAATAACTGTACGCTTGCCTGATAACATTGTCAACGGCTTTTCAATAATATTCCAATATGGAATAAAAAACTCGCACCCGGAGGGTGCGAGTTTTTTTATAAAATTTTTTCTTCAATAATAAATTTCGGCCGGTGCTTTGTTTCAAGGTAGGCCCTGCAAACATATTGCCCTACAACGCCAAGAGCCGTAAGATTGATTCCGGTGCAAAGGAAAACCGAAGCGATAATCCAGCCTGCCGCGCCTTTGAGCACGCCGGAAACCTCGAGCACCAAAAGAACGAGCATTGCGAGCACGGAAAAACCGGCAATGAGCACGCCGGCAAAAAGAATCATATCCACCGGCTTAACGCTGAAAGAGGTGATCCCGTTCCAGGCAAGATCCAGCATTTTTCCAACGCTGTATTTGCTTTCGCCGGCAAAACGCTCTCTGCGTTCATAATAAACTTCGCCGGTTTTAAAACCAAGCATCGGAACCATCCCGCGAAGGAAAAGGTTAACTTCATCAAATTCAAAAAGCGCTTCAAGAGCTTTTTTGCTCATAAGGCGGTAATCCGCGTGGTTAAAAATAATATGGGTGCCGAAAAACTCCATAAGGCGGTAATATCCTTCGGCGGTAAAACGCTTCATAAAGCGGTCGGTGCTGCGCTTGTTGCGGATTCCGTAAACAATTTCGCAGCCTTCGCCAAATTTTTTAACCATCTCGTCAATGGCGTCAATATCGTCCTGAAGGTCGGCATCAACGGAAATTGCCGCGTCGCAATGTTCCTTCGCCTCGATAAGTCCAGCCAGAAGGGCGTTCTGGTGGCCGCGGTTGCGGCTGAGTTTTATTCCGCAGAAAATTTTGTTTTCCTCATGCGCTTCGCAAATTGTTTTCCAGGTTTTGTCAAAGGAACCGTCGTCGACAAAAAGAACCCGGCTTTTTTCGGAAATCATTTTGCGTTCCATAAGGCTTTTATATTTTTCAGTCATAACCCGGATGGTTTCCGGAAGGACTTTTTCTTCGTTGTAACAGGGGATAACGGTATAAAGTATCATTATTTCACCTTGCTTTCTATCAAAGCCAATTCTTCATTGGTAAGCTCCCGGCATTCGCCGGGTAAAAGATTTTCCGGAAGGGAAAATCCGCCCATGGAAAGGCGGTGGAGTTCCGTAACCTTTGCGCCAAAGCATCCGAACATCCGCTTTATCTGGTGATATCGCCCTTCGGAAAGAGTAACTTCGCAGGTATATTCTCCGGTTTTAAAAAGCCTTGCGGATTTGCAGATTCCGTCGGAAAGTTCGATTCCGCTTTCAAAACCTTTTGCCATTTCTTCCGTTACCGGAAGGTCGATGGTAACCGCGTATTTTTTCGGAACGTGCTTTTTCGGCGCAAGGATCCGGTGGGCAAAATCCCCGTCATCGGTGATTATCATAAGCCCGGTGGTATCCTTATCAAGCCTTCCGGCGGGGAAAATTCCGTTTCGGAAAAGTTCCGGCGGAACAAGTTCGATAACGGTTTTCTGCTCGGGGTCTTCGGTTGCGGAAACGTAACCTTTCGGTTTATTGAGCACAATATATAAGTGTGCTTTCCCGCTTATTTTCCTGCCTTCAAGAAAAATTTCGTCGTTTTCACCAACCTTGAAGTCGGAAGAACGAACGATATTGCCAGAAACGGAAACTTTTCCGGAAGAAATGGCCGCCTTTGCGTCTTTCCGGGAAATTCCGGTGCGGTTGGAAATAATTTTATCAAGTCTTTCCAAAAAAAACGTTCCTCCTTTCCGCGGTACTTGATTTTAACAGCGATAAGTTATAGAATATAAAAGATAATTTAAAAACTAAAAGGATAAAATATGCTTAAAAAATTCTTTGAACTTCTTAAAAAAGGCGATATAAAAGGAATAATGCTTGAACCGACGGAGGATAGTTTTCTCCAGTTCTTCCGCTATATTTTTGTGGGCGGTGCTTCTTTTGTAACGGATTATGTGCTTTTGTTCGTTATAACCGAAATCGGAATCCACTATCTTGTTTCCGGCGTGTTTTCTTTTATTGCCGGCCTTTGCGTAAACTACGCCCTTACGAAGCTTCTTGTTTTCAGCAAAAAAACAACCGGCGCGGAAAAGGCAAAGGAATTTTCCGCCTTTGCGATAATCGCCGTTCTCGGTCTTGGGATAACGGAAGGCCTTATGTGGCTTTTTACCGAAAAACTCGGCGGGCATTATATGGTTTCCAAAGCCGCCGCAGCAATAATCGTTCTTTTCTGGAACTTCTTTATGAAAAAATTTCTTTTATATCGAAAAAAATAATCAATTGGCGGTCTTTCGGGACCGCCGTTTTTTTTATTATTCCAAATCAACCGTTTTTCCGGCAACGCATTTTGCCACGATTTTACTGTCGGTGTAAAGGTAACAAAGTCTTTCAAAACGGTCGTGCATGGAAAGTTTTTTCGGGGTGTAAAGGGCGGAATCGTCGATAACTACGGCATCCATCTCAAAACCTTCCTCAAAGGCTCCCACTTTTCCGAAAAAACTTCCGCCGCCGCGGGTTGCCATATAAAAAGCGTCCGCAACGGAAAGGGGTTTAAGGTTCTGGTCAATAAGCCTCCAGCGGAGTTTTGATGCAATAACGGAATCGGTGATGGCCCGGAAGATGGAAAGGGTGCTTCCGCCGGCAATATCGCTTCCAAGACCGGTTTTAAGCCCTCTTTCAAGATATTTGCGCGCGGGAGCAATCCCGGTTGCAACGTTCATGTTGGATTGGGGACAAAGGGCAATCCAAACCCCGCGTTTTTCAATAAGATCAAGTTCCTCTTCGGAGGAGTAAACGCAGTGCGCCATAACCGTCGGGCAGTTTTCCCCGCCAAAAAGTCCGAACTGGTCATAAGCTTCGCCGTAAAATTTTGTATCCGGACAAAGTTCCTTTACCCAGGCAATTTCTCCCTGGTTTTCGGAAAGGTGGCTTTGCATTGCTACGCCGTATTTTTTCTGGATTTCGCCAAGCCTTGCCATAACTTCGTCGGAGCAAGTGGGGGTAAAACGGGGAGTAAGAATCGGTTTTGTGTTCTCGAATTTATCTGTGGTTTCCGCAACCCATTTTTCGGTGTCGTTTCCGGAAACTTCGGCGCTTTCCTCCCGGATATAATCCGGGCAGTTGCGGTCCATGTTGACCTTGCCGACATAGGTTTTAAGTCCGGTTTTGTCGAGCATTTCCATAAGAAGCTCGGTTGCCGGAACGTGCTTCGACGCAAAAATACAGGCTCTTGTGGTTTCGCTTTTTCTTATGTCGCGAACAAAAACTGAATAGGCTTTTTCTGCGTATTCAAGGTCGGAAAAAGCCGCTTCCTCCGGGAAGGCATATTTTTCGAGCCAGCCCAAAAGTTCCTCGTCCATTCCGGTTCCACGGTAGGAATATTGGGCCGCATGAACATGAAGGTCGGAAAAACCGGGAATGATTATTTTATCGCCGAAATCGGTGAGATCTGCGTCCTTCCAATCTTCCGGAAGTTCTTTGAAAACGCCTTTGCAGATTCCTTCTTCGCAAAGTACCCAGCTGTTTTCAAAAATTTCAAGCTCGCGTTTTTCGTTTGTATGGTAAATTTGACCTTTCCAGGCAAAACGGTTCATTTTACAGTTAACCTCGCTTTATTATTTAACTCTCTTAACAGCCTTCCCCTTGAGGGGAAGGTGTCAGCCGCAGGCTGACGGATGAGGTGTAGCCAAAAGGTTGCGTTAAATTATTTAACCCTCTTCGGCTTTTTGGATTTTCCGGAAAGTTTGGGGTTTTTGTGTTTTCCAAGGGGTTTCTTTTCAGTGGTATAGGAAACGCCTTTTTTGTCCGCAATGTTCTTTGCACGGAAATCTTCCCGAACAAGGCAGTCCTTTCCTTTTCCGATAAGGTCTTCCCGGTGGGCTTTTTTAAGGGCTTTTCTTACCATATCCGCGTTTTCGGGAATGTAATACTGTAAAAGCGCGCGCTGAAGAGCTTTGTCCTCGGAATTGGTGGGAACGTAAACTTCCTTCATGGTGTAAGGATCAAGTCCGGTGTAGAACATACAGGTGGAAACGGTTCCGGGGGTAGGGTAAAAATCCTGGACCTGTTCCGGGCGGATATCGTGTTTTTTAAGGAACTGGGCAACCGCAACGGCATCCTTAATGGTGCTTCCCGGGTGGGAGGACATAAGGTAGGGAACAAGATATTGTTCTTTTCCTGCGGAGCGGGTGAGCTCCATAAATCTGCTCTGGAATTTTTCAAAAACATCAATATGGGGTTTGCCCATCATATCAAGAACGCCTGAGCTGCAATGTTCCGGAGCAACTTTAAGATGTCCGCTTACGTGATAACGAACAAGGTCTTTTAAAAATCTGTCGTCTTTGTCCGCCATAACGTAGTCATAGCGGATTCCACTTCTGATGAAAACGGCTTTGACCTTCGGAAGGGAACGCAGTTCACGGAGAATTTCAAGATATTCGCTGTGGTCCGCAATAAGGTTGGGGCAGGGGGTTGGCGCAAGGCATTTTTTGCCGGCGCAAAGTCCAAGCTTTTTCTGCTTTTCGCAGGCAGGATTGCGGAAGTTTGCGGAAGGGCCGCCTACGTCATGGATGTAACCTTTAAAACGGGGGTCTGCAGTAAGGATTTTTGCTTCCGCAATAATGGATTCGCGGCTTCTGCTGGTAACAAATCTTCCCTGGTGGTAAGCAAGGGCGCAGAAATTGCAGCCGCCAAAACAGCCGCGGTTGTGGTTGATGGAGAAAAGAACTTCCTCAATGGCGGGAACACCGCCCATTTTCTGATACATGGGGTGGAAATCGCGCATATAGGGAAGAGCAAAAACTTCGTCCAGTTCTTTCTGGTCAAGGGGCGCGGAAGGAGGGTTCTGAACAACCATAATGTTTCCGTGGCGCTGGATAAGTTTTTTGCCGCGGATATGGTCCTGCTCGTCCTGCTGTTTTCTGGTGGCTATGGCGTATTCTTTTTTATCGGTGGAAACTTTTTCGAAGGAAGGACATTCAACCGCCGGGCCGGGTTCATATTCGTTTACCGGAACGGCGTAGCAGGTTCCGCGGATATCGGTCATGGTAACGGGATATTCGCCGTTATTAAGTCTTTCCGCAATTTCAAGGGTCTGGTGTTCGCCCATGCCGTAGGAAAGAAGGTCGGCGCCGGAATCAATAAGTACGGAAGGCATAACCTTGTTGTCCCAGTAATCATAGTGTGCAAAGCGGCGGAGGGAAGCTTCGATTCCTCCGATGATAACCGGAACGTCCGGATAGATGGATTTGATTTTTTTGCTGTAAACGGTAACGGCTCTGTCCGGACGAAGGCCCGCTTTTTTGCCCGGGGAATAAGCGTCATCACGGCGTTTGCGTTTCGCAACGGTGTAATGGGCAACCATGGAGTCGATGTTACCTGCGGAAACAAGGAAACCAAGGCGGGGCTTTCCGAAGCGGGTGAAATCATAATTACTCTTCCAATCCGGCTGGGCAAGAATTGCAACTCTGTAACCGCGGCTTTCAAGAAGGCGGGAAAGAATTGCCGGGCCGAAGGAAGGGTGGTCAACGTAAGCATCGCCGGTGACAAAGACAAAATCCACTTCGTCCCAGCCGCGTTTTTTCATATCTTCTTTATTAACAGGCAAAAAAGGCATTTTTATACCTCCAATACAAACTAAATACATTTTATTATAACATAAATATATAATTTATAAAAGGCTTTTCTTTTGCGACGGTTTACAAATTTATTCCAAAACCGAATTTTAAGGTTATCTTAACAGAAAATTCATTGACTTGACATGCAAAAAAGAATAGAATTAAATCAGAAAAAACAGACCGAAAAGAGGTTTTAAAAAAATGAAAAAAACTTTTTCCGCGCTTTGCGCTTTTGTGATGTCTTTTTTGTTTTCCGTAACCGCCTTTGCCGGTGCGCCGGTTCTTTTTGAACAGAGCGAAGGAATTGTCAACACCGGCGGCGAAGGCCTTGGCCTTATGATCGGTGCCGGCGTTCTTGCGCTTCTTGCTGTTGGCGGAATAATTTTCTTTTTTGTAAGCGGAAAGAAATAAGAATCGGAAAATTTAAAGTAGGGCGGGGGCTTGCTCCCGCCGTTTTTAATGCAAAAAAACGCACCCTTTTGGAAAAAGGGTGCGTTTGGTTTTATTCAGCATAAGTTTCCGGGCAGATTTCCTTGATTTTTTCCTGGAGCGCAAAGAAATCCTCCATAGCGGCGGGTTTCTGGTTCGGGTTACGAAGAATTGCCGCCGGGTGGAAAGTTCCCATAACAAGGCGGCCGTCTTTTTCGATAAACTGGCCGTGTTCCTTGGTTACCTTAAAATTTGGGTCGATGAAGCGGATCGCCGAAACCCTTCCGAGGCAAACGATTATCTTCGGGTCGATAAGCCTGATTTGTTCTTCAAGCCAGGGGCGGCAGGCGGCAACTTCCGTTTCTTCCGTGTCGCGGTTTTTTGGCGGACGGCATTTTACCATGTTTGCGATATAGATGTTTTTATCTCTCGAAAGATCCACGACCGCAAGCATTTTATCAAGGAGCATTCCGCCTCTTCCGACAAAAGGTTCGCCTTTAAGGTCCTCGTTTTCTCCCGGACCTTCACCGATGAAAAGAACCTTGGAAGCGGGATTTCCTGTTCCGAAAACAACGTTTGTTCGGGTTTCGCAAAGTCCGCATTTTTTACAGTTAAGGCATTGAGCACGAAGTTCATCAAGGGACATGGGGTTACACCTCCGGAAAGAATATATCAATATAATACAACATTCCGAAGGATTTATCAAGTATCAGATAAGCCGGATATAATCCGCGTTTGCAAAGCCCACAGTGCCGTTATAATTGACTGTGTACCAGCCGTTTTTGTTTCCGAGCACCGTGAGCACGGAATTGTTCGGCGCAGAAGCAATAACTTTTCCGCCTGTGCTCGGAAAATTGCGGATATTTAAATTTCCGCTTGTTAAAGCCACTTTTCCGGTTTGGGGTGCCATCGGCGGAACAAGCGGAAGCCCGAAATATTCCGTCATGGAAAGGGCAAGCTTTTCTGCAATCTGCTCAAGATTAGATGTTATCCAGTTCGCGTCGTCGATGTTATCGTGATAGGCAATTTCAACGAGCACAGCCGGTGCTCGGGTTCTTGTGACTTCGCCAAGAGTCGTTGTGCTCTGAGCACGCGCCCCTTCGGGATATGGATAAATTGTTTCAAGGTTTTCGGAAATGAGCACCGCGGCCTGCTTTCCTTTAACGCTGTTCGGCGCGTAAAAGGCTATGATCCCCTGAACTTCACCGTATCTTCCTTCCGGGGCCGCGTTGGAATGGAGCGCAAGGTGAAAATCATAGTTTCCGGCGTTGGAAGCGCGGATTGAAGAACCTGCGGTCATCTGCGGAGTGTTCCGGCTGAAGCGTATTCCGCTTGAAATAAGCCAGGGCTCAAGTTCATCCGCAAGAAGGTTCATCCAATATTCTTCACTGCCGCCGGTAACATAGGTGTTTGCCTGCTGGGTGGAGGGGCTGAGATATATAATCGGCATAAAATTACCTCCGGAAATCAATATATCATCAGTTTATGCCAATAATAGCCTTATGGTGAAATTTAAACACAAATTTACAGATTTTCCCTTTATTTTATAGAATATTTCTGCTATACTATGTATTTGTGAAAATTTATTTACTTTCAGAAAGCTATTCAAAAAAAGGAGAAAGCACCACGGAACAGTTAGTCGATATCGAAAGAATGGAAAATGCTGTCGCTCTTTTCGGCAGTTTTGATGAAAATATAAAGGAAATCGAAAAGGCCTACGGAGTTGGAATCCTTTGCCGCGGAACCCAGATCAAAATTTCCGGCGAGCCGGAAAAAGTTTCCCTTGCGGGAAAGGCGGTTCAAAGCCTTCTTTCTCTCATCAGCAGAGGCGAGGAACTTAACGACCAGAACATCCACTACGTTATGGATCTTGTTAACGAAGGCAACGAGGACCAGATAAACAAAATCAGCTCCGACGTTATCTGTATCACCTCGAAGGGCAGACCCGTTAAGGCAAAAACCCTTGGCCAGAAGGCATATATCGAAGCAATAAAAAACACCACCGTTACCATCGGCGTCGGCCCTGCAGGTACAGGTAAAACCTATCTTGCGGTGGCAATGGCTGTAAAAGCCTTCCGCAACCAGGAAGTAAACAGAATTATCCTTACCCGTCCGGCGGTTGAAGCCGGCGAAAAACTCGGTTTTCTTCCCGGCGACCTTCAGAACAAAGTTGACCCATATCTCCGCCCGCTTTACGATGCGCTTTTCGAAATGCTCGGCGCGGAAAATTACCAGCGTTTTGTCGAACGCGGAAACATTGAAGTTGCGCCGCTTGCCTATATGCGCGGAAGAACCCTTGACGATTCCTTCATAATCCTTGACGAAGCCCAGAACACAACCCCGGAACAGATGAAAATGTTCCTCACAAGGCTTGGTTTTAACTCCAAAGCGGTTATAAACGGCGACGCAACCCAGATTGACCTTCCGTCCATCAAAAAAAGCGGCCTTGTTGAAGCGGTTAAAGTGCTCAAAGATGTGGAAGACATCTCTCTTATAAAATTCACTGAAAAAGATGTTGTGCGCCATCGCCTTGTCCAGAATATTATTAAGGCGTACGAAAAATACTACGAAAGGACAGCAAAAGATAATGGCAATCGCAAAAGTTATCATATCAAACAGACAGAAAGATATTAAAATCCCAACCGGAATAAGAATGCTTATGCGCCGCTGCTGCGAAGCAACCCTTGCAACGGAAGGCTTTACCGAACCGGGAGAAATAAGCATCAGCTTTGTTTCAAACGAGGAAATCAGAAAAATAAATGCGGAATTCCGAAACGTTGACGCTGTTACCGACGTAATTTCCTTTCCCCTTGGGGAAGACGGAATTTATGACCGCAACCCGGAAAGCGGCGCGCTTCTTCTGGGCGATATCGTAATTTCGCTCCAGAAAGCGGAACAGCAGGCGGAACTTTACGGACACACCCTTCAGCGCGAAGTGGCCTATCTTACCGTCCATTCCGTTCTGCATCTTCTTGGTTATGACCATGTCAACGGCGGCATGGAACAGGTACATATGAGAGAAAGGGAGGAAACCGTCCTCGCGAAGCTCGGTCTTCAGCGTGACGCAAGTTATGTCAATGAATAATAAAAATTTTGAAACCAAATCCGCTTTTGTTGCCATCGTCGGAAGACCGAACGTAGGCAAAAGCTCTCTTCTTAACGCCCTTATCGGCGAAAAAGTTGCGGCAGTTTCTGCAAAGCCCCAGACAACCAGAACTCGTATTACCGGTATCCTTACAAAAGGCCTTACCCAGTTTGTGTTCATTGATACCCCCGGCCTTCATAAGCCGAAGACCAAACTTGCGGACTTCATGGTAAAACAGGTTGGCGATTCCGTTGCGGACGTTGATATTGCCATTCTTGTTGTTGAACCCAAAGGCGAAATCACCCAGCCCGAAAGAGACCTTATCGAACGCTTCAAGGCGCTCCGCCTTCCGGCAATCCTTTGCATCAACAAAATCGATACTCTTGAAAACAAGGAAGAAATGCTTGCGAAAATCGCAATGCTTTCCAAAGAATATACCTTCGATGAGGTAATCCCGATTTCCGCGCTCAAAAAAGACGGAATCAATATCCTTACCGATGAACTCGAAAGATATGCGGAGGAAGGCCCCCATTATTTCGCGGACGATTCCATCACCGACCAGCCGGAAAGAGCGATTGTTGCGGAACTTATCCGTGAAAGAATGCTTATCGACCTTGAGGACGAAGTTCCCCACGGAATCGCCGTTTCCATCGAGGCTATGAAGGAGCGCGAAGGCAAGGATATGGTCGATATCGACGCCATTATCTATTGCGAGCGCGACAGTCACAAAGGCATCATAATCGGCAAAAAAGGCGCAATGCTCAAAAAAATCGGCAGCGAATCCAGAATGAGCATCGAACGCTTCCTTGGCTGCAAAGCAAACCTTCAGCTTTGGGTAAAAGTTAAGGAGGATTGGCGCAACCGCGACGGACTTCTTCGCAACTTCGGCTTTACCGAACAGTAATTGCCTTCCCCTTGAGGGGAAGGTGCCGCATGGCGTAAGCCGCGGCGGATGAGGTGTTCCTCGAAAATATTACTTTTTTTACCTCACATATTGTTTTTCAAAAATCATAAAATGATTATGAAAAAACTTTTGTTGCGGGGTAAAAGCTATGAACGAAAAAAGCTGGAACGATTTTGAAAAAACAGGAAAAATAAGCGATTATCTTAACTATAAACTTTCCAACAAAAACGTTATCAACGAAAAGATAAACGCGGGCGAAATCAAACCCGCCCTTCCGGAAGATGTCGGAAATCCGGAAGAAAGTTCGGATTTCAAAAAGCTCCATTTTTCCGTGAACGGCGGTATTGGTTATGCAAATCAAGACGAAAGGCATCGTCCTTAAAGTACAGGATTATAACGAAAACGATAAACTCCTTTCCGTATTAACGGAGGACAGAGGGGTTATCTATGCCTATGCTTCAGGCGCAAGAAGAATGAAAAGCGCCCTTTCCACCGTTTCATCAATGCTTTGTTACGGGGAATTTGTTTTTTTTAAAAACCGCGAAAAATATACCGTGGATTCCGCCGAAAGCGAAAGACTTTTTTTCGGAATCCGGAAAGACCTCGACAGCCTTGCTTACGCAAGCTATTTTTGCGAACTTTGTTTAAGCGCCGCAAACCCGGAAGAAGATTCGAAGGATATCCTTCGGCTTCTTCTCAACACTTTACATATGCTTGAAAACAAAAAAGTCCACCCGGCAATGCTCAAGGCGATTTTTGAACTCCGTCTTATGAGCCTTATCGGATATGCACCGGATTTAATAGCCTGCAGCGAATGCGGCGAATTTGAAAAAGGGGCATATTGGTTCGATACAAAAAGCGGAAGCGCAACCTGCACCGATTGCAGAGCGAACGGCGCAAACGGCGAAGTTTTGCTTTCAAAAGCCGCTTTTCTTGCCGCAAGGCATATTGTCTATGCGCCGATGGAACAGCTTTTTTCCTTCCGTGTGGGCGAAAATTCGCTTATCGAACTTTCGAATGCGGCGGAAAAATACGTTATCGAACAAATGGACAAAGTATATCCCACCCTTGAATTTTTAAATTCAATCCGTTCGTTCTGATTATAATTTTTCAATATGTCCGCCGCTTTGCGGCGGACATATTCCGAATACATTTAAAATTCCGATTATTTATAATTTGAAGTAAACTTCAGAGGTAAAAATATGACCGAAAACAGACACCAAAGAGCTTTGGAACTTGATAAAATCCTTTCAATGCTTGCGGATTGCACCGGCTGCGAAGACAGCCGGAACCTTGCCCTTAAAACCGAACCAAAAACAACTCTTCGCGAAGCTCAGCGCCTTATGGACAGAACCGCGGATGCTTTTATGCTTTCCGCAAGGTTCGGCGCGCCTTCTCTCCACGGGGTTAAAAACGTTACCGGTTCCTTAAGAAGAGCAAAAATGGGTGCGACCCTTTCGCTTCCGGAATTTATTGATATCGAAAGATTTTTAAAAGCGTTGCGCGAAATGAAAGATTTCCGCAACAACTATGAAGGCGAAAAGGAAACCTCCCTTGATGAATTTTTCGAAAGCCTTATGCCAAACCAGCGCCTTGAGGAAAAAATCGGCTTTACCGTTGTTTCCGAAGACGAAGTAAGCGATACCGCAAGCCCGACCCTTGCGGATATCCGAAGAAAGATCCGCAATTCCCAGAGCAAGGTAAAGGAACAGCTCGACCGCCTTATCCATTCCAACACCTATGCAAAATATCTTCAGGAACCCATTGTTACCATGCGCGACGGAAGATACTGCGTTCCGGTAAAAGCGGAATACCGCAACGAGATAAAAGGCATGGTTCACGATACTTCCGGTTCCGGCGCAACAATTTTTATTGAACCTGCGGGCGTTGTTGACGAAAATAACGAAACCCGCGTCCTTAAAGCAAAGGAACAGCAGGAAATTCAGAGGATACTCTATGAACTTTCCTGCGATATCGGAAACCATGCGGATTCCTTCATCGAAGATTATTCCGCCATAGTCGAACTCGACCTTTATTTTGCAAAGGCAAGACTTGCTTCAAAAATGAATGCTTCCGTTCCGAACCTTTCCGATGACGGAAAAGTCCGCCTTTCAAAAGCAAGACATCCCCTTATCGATAAAAATAAAATCGTTCCGATAGATATTGCCCTGGGCTATGATTACGACGTCCTCGTAATAACCGGCCCAAACACCGGAGGTAAAACCGTTGCGCTCAAAACCATCGGACTTCTCACCCTTATGGCCATGTGCGGAATGATGATCCCCGCGGGAGAAAGTTCCTCCGTTTCCGTTTTCGAAAACGTTTTTGCGGATATTGGCGACGAACAAAGCATTGAACAGAGCCTTTCCACTTTCTCTTCCCACATCAACAACACCATAAAAATCCTTGAGCAGACCGATGACCGGAGCCTTGTTCTTCTTGATGAACTCGGCGCAGGAACCGACCCTATCGAAGGAGCGGCGCTGGCGGTTGCAATTATCGAGCGCCTTAAACTTTACGGCGCAAAGGTTGCCGCAACCACCCACTATGCTGAAATCAAGATGTATGCGCTCCAGACTCCGAGAGTCGAAAATGCCTGCTGCGAATTCAACGTGGAAACCCTTTCGCCAACCTACCGCTTACTTGTCGGAGTTCCCGGAAAATCCAACGCGTTCGCCATAACCGAACGCCTTGGAATGGATACAAGCATTGTCGATAGGGCAAGGGAACTTGTTTCCGCGGAAAACGCGAACTTCGAGGACGTTGTGGAAAAACTTGAACAAAGCCGCCAGGAACTTGAAAAAGAGCACGAAAAAGCCGAAAATTACCGCAGGGAAACGGAACGTATCCGCCTTGAAATCGCAAAAGAAAAAGAGGAAATGGAACGCAACAAGGAAAAAGAACTTGAAGCCGCAAGACTTTCCGCAAAACGCCTTGTGGAAAAGGTTCGCGCCGAATCCCAGAAACTTATCGACGAAATCATTGAAACCAAAAAGCAGGCAGAGTCAGAGTCTGCCGCGGATATGGCCGCAAGGGCAAGAGCACAGATGAAAACCGGAATTGCCCGAATCCAGGATATCGCCGACCCCATTGCTTCCAAAGACAGCGGCTACCGCCTTCCGAGGAATCTGGTTCGCGGCGATACTGTCCGCATAAACGGAATGAGCAAGGACGGAACTTTGGTCGGCCTTCCGGACGGCGCGGGTTATTGCCTTGTCCAGACCGGTATTGTAAAATCAAAAGTCCATATCTCCGAACTTCGCCTTATTGAAAACAACAAATCCAAAAAGAACACCCTTGGCGGCGGTTCCGTAACAAAATCCATCGAAAGCGCTTCAAGAAGAAAAGCCGCTTCCGAAGTTGACCTTCGCGGAATGGACGTTGAACAGGGCCTTCTTGAAATGGACAGATTTATCGACGAATGTGTTCTCCTTAATCTCAACACCGTTTCCATAATCCACGGAAAAGGAACCGGCGTTCTTCGCGCGGCCGTTCACCAGGCTCTTAAAAGGAACAAAGCGGTTCGTTCCTTCCGCCTTGGGGTTTACGGCGAAGGCGAAACCGGCGTAACCATTGTTGAACTTAAATGAACAAAACCGTAATTGATTCGCCAATCGGAAAAATCGCTGTTTTTGCCGAAAACGAAAAAATAATCCGCCTTGAACTTAAAACAAAAGAGCAGGCGGATTCCGTCATAACCGAAAAAATACTTTTGAATGCGGAAAAACAGCTTTTAGAATATTTTTCGGGGAAAAGGACGGATTTTGAGCTGGAATTTGAATTTTCCGGAACGGATTTTCAAAAATCCGTCTGGCGGGAACTTTTAAAAATTCCTTTCGGAAAAACAAAAACATACGGCGAAATTGCAAAAGCAACCGGAAATCCAAAAGCGGGAAGAGCCGTTGGTTCTTCCTGCAACAAAAATCCGCTTCCGCTGATTGTTCCATGCCACAGAGTTATCGGCGCAAACGGAAAATTAACGGGTTTTGCCTGCGGAACAAAAACAAAAGAATGGCTCCTTAATCACGAAGCCGGATTGAAAGGAGAACCGAATGAAAATTGAATGGAAAACCTGCGTAAAAATTACGCTAAGTCTTTTTGCGCTTTATCTTGCGATAACCTATTGGAAAGCCGTTTCCGGATTTATCGGAATGGTGTTCGGCGCGGCAACTCCGCTTTTTATCGGTGCGGCGGCGGCCTATGTCGTAAATTTACTTATGGGCTTTTATGAACGCAAGTTTTTTTCAAAAGCAAAAAATCCAAAACTTCTTAAAATAAAAAGACCCCTTTGCATGATAATCGCTTTTATAACGCTTGTTGCGGTAATAAGCCTTATATTCTGGCTTGTTCTGCCCCAGTTTGTTTCCGCTATCATGCTTGTTGTGGATTATATTCCTAAGGCTGTTGACTGGATTGTTGAACAGCTTGAAAAACTGGAATATGTTCCCCAGGATATAATAGATATGCTTGTTTCGATAGACTGGAATTCCCAGATCGAAAAAATCGCCAAGGCGGTAACTTCCGGCGTGGGAAGCGTTATGGGCGTTGTAATTTCCGCCGTTTCCACCGTTCTGGGCGGAATTGTAACCGCGTTCCTTAGCCTTATTTTTGCGGTATATATCCTTCTTGATAAGGAAAAACTTGGAAAACAGGCGGATAAACTTGCAAAAAAATATCTTAAACAAAACTGGTACGAAAAACTTTGCTACGTTTTCGTAACCCTTGATGATTGTTTCAGAAAATATATCGTGGGCCAGTGTACCGAAGCGGTTATCCTCGGCGGGCTTTGCACCGTTGGAATGTGGATTTTGGGCCTTCCTTACGCAACCATGATAGGCGCGCTGGTGGCTTTTACCGCGCTTATTCCAGTTGCCGGCGCGTTCATCGGCGGCGGAATAGGAGCGTTTATGATTCTTATGGTAAACCCGATCCAGGCGCTGATTTTTGTTGTTTTCCTTGTGGTTCTCCAGCAGCTTGAAGGAAACATAATTTATCCCAAAGTCGTGGGTTCTTCCATGGGCCTGCCGGCAATCTGGGTGCTTGCGGCGGTAACAGTCGGCGGCGGAGTTTTTGGAATTTTCGGAATGTTAATCGGCGTTCCGCTTGCGGCGGCGGCCTACCGCATTATCCGCAACGACGTTAACGGAAAAACCGAAGAGGAAATAAAAAAGGCTCTGGCGGAATAACTGAATTTACAGTTTTCTCAAAAAAACCTCCCCGATTTTCGGGGAGGTTTTTGTTGTATCTTATCTTATTCGTTAACGGGTTCCGCGGGGATTCGTTTAAGTCTTGCGTATTTGGGCATTCCGTGTTCGTAAGGGGTTTCAATTTCGCCCTGGATAAGCGGAACAACGTATTCGATAAATTCATCGGTAACGTTGTTGCCTTCTTCGTTGATCCATTCGCGCGGAACGCATTTTTCGGCGTTTGCAACGTCTTTAAGGTCAACAAGGATGGGGGTGCATTTATAAATTCCGTATTTGGTGTCCCGGCGGAAAGCAACCATTTTTCCGGTTTCGCCGGAAACGGCGGCATCAACAGCAAAGCTTCCGGCCATGGCGGCTTCGTCGCGGTCGGTTTTGGAAGCGGCGTGGCTGGCGCATCTCTGGAGAAGGGAAAGTTCGATTCCGCGGACTTTGGAACCGGTTTTTGCGCGGATTATGTTGGACATGGTCGCGGCAAGACCGCCAAGCTGGGAATGTCCGAATTCGTCCATAATGTTAAGGTCGTTGATTCCATATTCGCTGATGAATTTTCCGTGTTTGTCCTTAATTCCTTCGGAGAAAACAAGAACAATGCGTTTGTGGTGCCTGTGGAATTCATCAAGGTCCTTAAAGAACTGGTCCATATCGAAAGGAACTTCGGGAAGATAAACAAAAGCGGGGCCTTCGCAGCAGATTTTGGAAAGTGCGGCGGCGCCGGCAAGCCAGCCTGCGTGGCGTCCCATAACTTCGATTACAACAATGGCATCACGGTCGTAAACGTGAACGTCCTTGATAACTTCGGCAACGGAAAGGGCAATATATTTTGCGGAAGAGCCAAATCCGGGGCAATGGTCGGTCATGCAAAGGTCGTTGTCGATGGTTTTCGGAACGCCGATTATACGGCATTCGTAATCCTGGGTCGCCATATATTCGGAAATTTTGTTGCAGGTATCCATGCTGTCGTTTCCGCCGTTATAGAAGAAATAGCGGATGTTATATTTCTTAAAAATTTCGAGGATGCGTTTATAATCGGTATCGTCCTCGCGGAAATCTTTAAGTTTATAGCGGCAGCTTCTGATAAGGGATGCGGGGGTTGTGAGCATAAGTTCAAGGGTTTCGGCATCTTCCTTACCCATATCGATAATGTTGTCATCAAGAACACCGCGGATTCCGTGCTGTGCCGCAAGAACCCTCGTGATGCATTTTTTGCCAAGTGCGGATTTGATAACGCCGTATGCGCTGGAGTTGATAACTGCGGTTGGACCGCCGGATTGGCCGATAAGGCAGGCTCCGATAAGTTCGCTCATAAAAAATGCCCCCTGTTTTATGTAATTGTTTTTTGTTAATTTACACAAAGTGTTTTTAAAAAGAAAACAAAACTTGTGTATTAATATTATTATTTTAACACATTATATTCAAATCTTCAATATAAAAGAAATACGAAAAATTGTTGAAAAACTTGGAATATCTGTTATACTAAAGGGAGAATATTTTTGGGAGAGTGGAATTTTTTGAAATATAACCGTGAAAATAATATAAAAACCTTTGCGGCGTCGCTTATTCTTGTAATTTTAATTGCCGCGTTTTCCGTTGCAGGGTTTATGATTTTCGGCGGCGAAGCCCCCGCGGAAGAGGACCGTTATCCCTGGATTGCTTCCGATTCCGCCGCAAAGGACGGAATGCTTGACGGAACTTTTTATAACGGAGAAAAAAATCCCGCCGGAAGCCTTGCTTATAAAATCGCCGGGGAAATAACCGTGGAAGCCTCCGACGGTAAAGGAAATTTTAAGATTGAAAATTCCGGAAAAAACACCTGCCTTATGAAAGTAAAAATAACCGTTAACGATGAAGTTGTTTACCAGACGGGTTATATAAAACCAAACCAGCATATTTCCGAGGATTTCCTTGATAAAATCCCGGAAGCGGGAACTTATGAAGCTCTTGCGCTTTTCGAAGGATTTGACCCGAATACGGAAGAATCCATCGGCTTTGCCGAACCGGAAGAAATCACAATCACTGTTATGCCGTAAAAAATCCGTGCTCATTTTTTGAGCACGGAATTTTCTTTTATAAAACGTTGCGAAGATAGGGGATTTCCGAATCAAAAATTTCTTCCAGAAGCGTTTTACATTCAAAAATTTCCGAAGCAAGTTCGCCTTTTTCCCCGAAAGTTGCAAGCGGAACAAACCCGGCGACGGAAATCGTTATCTGGTCGATAAGGTCATGCCGCACCAGAAGGCAGAGAACATGGTGCTTCGAAAGCCAGAATTCTGTAAAATTTTCGCATTCCGAAGCGGTTTTTTCAAAATCGTTTTCCGAAAGGGAAAGATAGATGGAATCAAGTTTTTCCGTTGCTTCGGTTTTGATTTTTTTAATGGAAAAAAGGCAGAACGAATTAAAGCAAACCAAAAGGAAAAGAAGAACCGCCGCCAAAACAACCCTTTTCAAAACCGATCCAGCTCCTTTTTAACAATGTAATATTTTGCGGAAGGGTCGCAGGTCATAAGGAATATATCCTTTTCGGAAAGTTTTTCCTTTTTGAGCACGCCCTTTAACCATTTTTCGGTAAGGTTACATTCTTTGAGCACCTTTGAGCACAGCACCCCGTCGCTTATGAGCACCATCGGCGGGGTGTTTCTTTGTCCGCCCGGGTCGGAAAGGATTTTTCGGGTCACCGGCTGGGAATCCGTTTTCTGAAAAACCGTAAGCTGGCCGTTTGTTTCAACAATCGCCCAGGCGACGTCCTCAATATCAAAAACCCCGTTTATCCTAAGCTGACTCATAAGGTCCTCTATGGAAAACCGAAGTTCCCGCATGCTTTTCTGGTCAATGTTTCCGTTCCGGATGATAACAACCGGGTTCCCGGTAACAATAACCTGGGCCTTTCCGCTTTTAAGCGTTATAAAGGAAAGAATAACCTCCGCCCCCATAAGGGTTATAATCGGAACAACCGCGCCGATAAGCGGAATATCCGTATCTTCTATCGAAAGGGTAGCGATGTTTGAAATAAGAATCGCAATAACGAATTCCGAAGGCTGAAGTTCCCCAAGCTGGCGCTTTCCCATAACCCTTAAACAAACGATTATCACAAAATAGATAATAAGCGTTCTGAAAAAAACAACAAACAAAAAAATTCGCCTCCCAATTATTTTTATTATTGTCCAAACTGTGAATTTTAGCCTTCTGTTATTGATTAAATATAAAATTATTGTTATAATAATTTAATTAGTGAAAAATTTTAATAAAAAACCGTTTTGCGGAGGAATATATGGAAGAAGAATTGTTTGAAGTTAAAACGGAAGAAGCGGAAGAAACCGCCGAAATTCCGGAAAAAAAGAAAAAATCCCTTAAAGCGGAACTTTTGGATTGGGGAAAAACTCTTTTGTTTTATTGCCTTGTTCCGCTTTTGATTTTCCAGAGTTTTTGCTTTATGGCAAGCGTTCCAACCGGTTCCATGGAAACAACAATTCCCGTCGGAGCCCAGGTTTTGACAACAAGGATCTTTAATAAGGATAACGTGGAACGCGGGGATATAATCGTTTTTGAAAGCGAAGAGCTGGGCGTTGTTCTTATAAAACGCTGTCTTGGCCTTCCCGGGGATAAAATCGTTTTTGACGGAACCGGAAGGGTTTTTATAAACGATGAAATTTACCGCGAAAGATATGTAAGCAGCCGTTCGGATTTTGAAGGCGAATTTGTTGTTCCGGAAGATTGCTATTTCTTCGTCGGAGATAACCGCGCCGGTTCTTTCGACGCAAGATATTGGGAAACCACTTATATCCATAAAGATTTTGTAAAAGGAAAAGGCATTTTTGTTCTTTTCCCGTTCAGCAGTTTCGGAATTTTGGAATAATATCGGAGGATAAAAAATGCAGAATAAACTTTTTGTAAGAATTATGGTAATAATTCTCATCATAGCAATGATCGTTCCTTCCTTTGCGTTCGCTCTTTCCTGGATGTTCGCATGAAGGTAATGGTAGGGCTCAGCGGCGGAGTTGACAGTGCGGCCGCGGCATATCTTTTAAAAGAACAGGGTTACGAGGTTGCGGGAGCAACCTTCCGCCTTTTTGATGATTGGGACGGCGCAAAGGACGCAAAAGCCGTTGCGGATTATCTTGGAATTCCCCATTATATTTTCGATTTCCGCGAGATTTTCAAAAAGGAAGTTCTCGATAATTTTACCGAGGAATATAAAAAGGGAAGAACCCCGAACCCCTGTGTAAGATGCAATAAATTCATTAAATTTCCGGCTTTTTTCGAGGAAGCGCAAAAGCTCGGCTATGACCTTATTTCCACCGGCCATTACGCAAGAACCGACGGCGAAAATATTTTCCGCGCAAAAAACCTTGCCAAAGACCAGAGCTATATGATGTACAACATCGATAAGGAACTTATTCCCCATCTTCGTTTTCCGCTGGCGGATTTATCGAAGGAAGAAATCCGCGCCATTGCGGAAAAAGCAGGAATCCCCGTTGCCAATAAGCCGGATTCCCAGGATATCTGTTTTATCCCTGACGGGGATACCCAGGGATATATCGAGCGGGAAATCGGCGAAATGCCTCACGGAAAATTTGTTGACGAATGCGGAAAATGCCTTGGGGAACACAAAGGCATCTGCCGCTATACCATCGGCCAGAGAAAAGGTCTGGGACTTTCGCTTCCGGCTCCGCTTTATGTGGGAAAAATCGACCCGGAAGCAAACGAGGTTGTTCTTGTTGATAACGAAAGCCTTTTTAAAAAGCGCGTTATCGTCGATAACTTCCATTGGATAAACGGCGCACCGGATATGCCGATTGCGGTTACCTGCAAGATCCGATATGCACACAATCCGGCTCCGGCTCTTGCAAGCACCTATTTCCGGGACGACAGAGCGCTTATCCTTTTTGACGAACCCCAGAGAGCGGTAACTCCCGGCCAGTCCGCGGTTATTTACAGCGGCGAAAAACTCCTTGGCGGCGGAATTATTACCGGGTGATTGACAATATCAACACACTTGTGTATAATAATCGTATTATTTAATTGAAAGGTCAAAAAATGGACGACGCAGACACACGAAGTATTTTTATAAATTGATTTTCGGAGCATAGCCTGGGCGGTTTCCGCCTCGGGCTGTGCTTTTTTGCGTTGAATATATATTTTCGAAAGGTTGTATCAATTAACAAATGAACAATATTGGCACAATAATCGCCATGGGCGTTCTTGTACTTATGTCGGCTTATTTTTCCGCAACGGAAACCGCTTTTAACAGTCTTAACGTTACAAAATTAAAAATTTCCGCGGAAAAAGGCGATAAAGGTGCAATCCTTATGCTTCGGCTTATTGAGGATTATAACCGCCTTCTCACAACAATTCTTGTTGGTAACAACATAGTTAACATTGCCCTTTCCGCAATGGCGACCGTTTTCTTCATTGAACTTGTGGGAGATGCGGGTGCAACCCTTTCCACCGCTGTAATCACCGTTGTTGTTCTTATTTTCGGCGAAATAACCCCGAAAAGTGTTGCAAAGGAAAGCCCCGAAGCCTTCGCAAGGTTTTCCGCCCCGATAATAAATTTTCTTGCGGTAATTCTTACCCCGATCAACTATATTTTCTCCCTTTGGAAAAAGCTGATTTCCATCATTTTCAAAAGCAGCGATGAACAGGCCGTTACCGAAGAAGAACTTCTTTCCATGGTGGACGAGGTTGAACAGAGCGGCGGAATAGACGAACAGGAAAGCGAGCTTATTCGCAACGCCATGGAGCTTAACGAAAATTGCGCCGCGGATATTGCAACTCCCCGTGTTGATATCGAAGCGGTTGAAAAAAACTGGACCAAGGAAGAAGTTGCCGAAGTTTTTGTCGAAACCGGTTATTCCCGTCTTCCCGTTTATGTTGACAGCATTGATAACATAATCGGAATTATCCACCGCACCGATTTTTATAACAATTATGAAGTGGAAAATATTTCCGATACCATGCTTACAAAACCGCTTTTTGTTCCCACAACCATGAAGCTCGGCGCGCTTCTTAAACTTTTGCAAAAAAGCAAATGCCACATGGCGGTTGTTACCGATGAATACGGCGACACCTACGGCATTGTTACCATGGAAGATATCCTTGAGGAACTGGTCGGCGAAATCTGGGACGAGCACGATGAAATCGAAGAGGATATGAGCGAAAACAAAGGCGTTTACACCGTTTCCGGAAGCATGAACCCCGAGGAACTTTTTGAAGAACTTGGAATGGATATAGAAGAAGTTCCCTACGCAACCATCAGCGGCTGGATTATGGACGAACTTAACAAAGTTCCGGAAGTGGGCGATACCTTTGAAAACCGCGGTTACAGATTCACCGTTGAAACCGTTGACGGAATGAGGGTGGATACCGCCGTTGTTGAAAAACTTGAACCCGTTTCCGAAGCCGAGGAAGAATAAAAAATGGAACTTGTTGTAAAAAAATTTGAAGAACTTACCGTAAACGAGCTTTACGATATCTTAAAGCTCCGTGTTGACGTTTTTGTTGTGGAACAGGAATGTCCCTATCCGGAAATTGATGACAAGGACCAGAACGCCTACCACGTCTGGCTTCGCGACGAAGAGGGAATTGCGGCCTATCTCCGGGTTCTTGATAAAGGCGTTTCCTTCGAGGATGCCGCAGTTGGAAGGGTTATTTCCGCAAGGCGCAGAAAAGGATATGGAACAATCGTCCTTAAAGAAGGAATCCGCATTGCGAAGGAAAAATTGGGCGCGGATAAAATAACCATTGAAGCACAGGTTTATGCAAGAAAGTTTTATGAAAACGTTGGCTTCAAACAGGTTTCGGAAGAATTTTTGGAGGACGGAATACCCCATATTCTTATGACGCTTGAATGTGAATAGGAAAAATCCGCAGAATTTTCTGCGGATTTTTTTAAAATCAACACATTTTAAAAACTGTGATGTTCATTTTAACCGAACCGGAATTTATAATAAAATTGTAAATTTTGAAAAGGAGGTTCATAAAAATGAACACTGATAAAATCTGGGCGGAGGCTATTGCAAAAGAATATGCCCCGAAAGACGATTCCAAAGTCGTCGCACTTAAAAAACTTGATAAAAAAGCAAAACTTCCGGCAACCGTTTTTGCCTATTCCTTCGGAATAATTTCTTCCCTTGTTGCGGGTCTTGGAATGTGCCTTGCAATGCAGGTGATCGGCGAAGGAACCGCAATGCTCGTTCTGGGAATCATAATCGGAATAATAGGTTTTTCCGCTTGCGGAATCAACTATCCGGTTTATAAAAAACTCCTTAAAAAAGGAAAAGAAAAATACGCTTTTGAAATCGTTGAACTTGCAAAAGAAATCAGCGGGGAATAAATTTTTTTGAAAGGGGATAACAGGTTGAATAAAAACGAAAGCAAATATTTCAGCACCGCGGAAAAAATGGATAACGCGCTTCTGGAGCTTTTGAAAACAAAATCATTCGAGTTTATTACGGTAAGCGAAATTTGCAAAAAAGCCGGGGTCAACCGCTCAACTTTTTATCTCCATTATGAAAACACGAGGGAACTTCTGGAGGAAACGGTAAAGAAGATGTCCGGCGATTTTGTTTTGTATTTTCTTCCGGACGGAAAGATTTCGCCAATTGATTTTGATAATGCTCCAAAGGAAAAACTGTTTTTTATCACCGAAAATTATCTGATGCCTTACCTTTCATATTTTAAGGAAAACAGAAAAATTTTTCTTACGCTTCTTGAAAACAGAGAGCTTTTTGGTTTTGAGGAGATTTATAAAAAACTTTATGATAACATCTTTAACCCGATTCTTAACAGATTCAGATATCCGGAAGGCGAAAGGAAATACGTAATGGCTTTTTATCTGAACGGAATTAATTCAATCGTAACGGAATGGATTAAAGACGATTGCATTAAACCGGAAGAAGAAATAATAAAAGTAATAAACGATTGCATTTTTGGGCTCAATAATTATTAAAAAAATCCGGCGGATTTCCGCCGGATTTTTTGCTTTTTATTCCGATTGGGAATAATTCCGGATAGCTGTTGAAAAAGCTTTTTGCGGCTGTATAATATAAGCAGATGTTAAAATCAACAAAGGGGCTGAACCTATGAAAAAACTGCTTTTGTTTTTTGTTTCCGCAGCAATGCTTTTTTCCTTTTCCGCCTGCGGCTGGGAAATCGAAATTGTTGACCCAAACGACCGGGTTGTCGAATCGGAAGCGGAAATAAAACCGGAATCTGAACCGGAAGAAACGGATAAAAATGAATATTATGACGAAGTTCTTGAGGTTCCGGAAAGCTATATCAAAATTGAAAACGGAAAACTTTACGGAATGATACACCCGATGATTGATACCGAAAAAGGCGCAGAGATTTGCAAGGACGAGCTTGTTTCCGTTTCAATGTCCGTTCCGGAGGGCTGGGAACAGGGAGTTCTTGAAGAAGAGGGAGAAATTTACGGCATAACTTTTACAATGCCATGGGACGATCGCCATTACGCAAATTTTGTTATATATAAAGATACCGGCACGACCTATGACGACCTGCTTGCAATGAATTCATTGTGGGTGGGAATTGATGAATATACATATCACGAAGTAAGCGGAGATTTTTTTGAAGGAAGCTATATCCGCTTTAATTATCCGCGCAAAAATCTTGGGGATGAAGAGGACCCGATAAGAACATATTCAAGATTTTATCAGCTTAAGTCCGAAGGTTATGTAATGTCCGCCAATATCAGTATAAGACTTGATGAAGAGTGGAACGCCGTTGAGGAAGATGAAAAAATCTGCGATGAGTTTATTTCTTCCATAAAAATCGGCTGAAAATGTTCACAAAAAGTTTTCTTGTAAGTTTTTGTGAGTAATGGTAAACTTTAGTTGAAAAATATAAAAAGGAGGCGTTTTTATGCGTTATGAAATCGAAGGAGGATCCCTTCCTGCATTGGTAATCCAGCTTGAACAGGGCGAAGGTCTGATCAGCGAATCCGGCGGAAGAACATGGATAAGAGGCCCTATCGCAACCGACGTAAAAGCCGACGGCGGCCTTGGCGGAAGCATTGGAAGAATGTTTTCCGGCGAAAGTCTTTTCCTTAACCACTATAAAGCAAGGGGAGCGGGCGAAATTGCCTTTACTTCTTCCTTCCCGGGAAGAATAATCTCGCGCCAGCTTGCCCCGGGCGAAAGCGTAATTTGCCAGAAGCGTGCTTTTCTTTGTGCAACCGAAGGCACCCAGCTTTCAATTTTCTTCCGTAAAAAGGTCGGAGCGGGCCTTTTCGGCGGCGAAGGATTTATTATGCAAAAGGTCACCGGTCCCGGTCTTGCGTTTTTTGAAATTGACGGTTACTGCAAGGAATATAACCTTGCCGCGGGCGAAGAACTTGTTTGCGATACCGGCGTTGTGGCTATGATGGACGAAAGCTGCAAGATGGACGTCCGCATGGTCGGAAGCGTTAAAAACGCCCTTTTCGGCGGCGAAGGTCTTGTGGATACCGTTATCACCGGCCCTGGAAAAGTTATGCTCCAGACAATGCCGATTTATAAAGTTGCCGGCGCAATAGCTCCCTTTATCGCAACGGGAAAATAAAACGTAAAAATTGTAAAATTTTTTCATATCTGTGGGAACAAAATTCGTTTATTTTAACACTATTTATGTGAAAACAATTTTACAAAGAGGTGTTTTATATGAATAGGCTTATTACTATTTTTCTGGCGTTTGTTCTTGTTTTAGGTTTTGCCGCCTGCAGCGAACCGGAAAAACTTCCGGAAAAAGATGATATTCCGGAATCGGTTCCGGAAGTTCCGGAACAGGAAGAAGTTTCCGAGCCTGTTTCGGAAGAAGAACCGCCGGAAATAAAAACCCTTCCGGAAATAGACGGCGAACCCTTATCCGATGAGGAAATCGAGTTTTTCAATGATATGATTAACCCTATAACAGACGGTAAAGGGAACATGGAACAAAACCCCTGGGGCCATTTCTTTATGTCGTATTATGATAACGTCCGAGAGATAAACTTTCCGTCATTTATAGCTTATTTTCCGAGTGACGGAAGCAAGGTTGAAGAGGAAGAATTCCAAAAACTTCGCGAAATTGAAGCCTGGGGATTCGATAATTGCGAAACTCTTGAGGAGATGCCCGTTCCGGTTCATTCAATCTCAAAAAAAGACGTGGACGCAGTTTTGATGGAATATGCCGGAATTACTTCGGATGATTTGGATACTTCCGCTGTTGCATATCTTGAAGAATATGATTGTTACTATACTTCCACTTCGGATTTTGCCTGGGGAATGTTCATTTGTTCCGGCGGCGAAAGAATCGGCAACACAATTTATCTTTATGGAGAAAGTGAACTCAGTTTTTATAGCGACGAAGAAACCACGGATATGCTCGTCTTGATTGAAGAGGAAGGTTCTTATAAAATAGTTTCCCATCAGCATTATAAAAATCCATAACAAATAAAAAAATCCCTGCCGTTTCCGGCAGGGATTTTTTATATGGCTTCGATAGCAATTTTAAGAGCTTTTGCAATGGTTTCAAGCGGAAGGCTGGGTTTGTCGGTCGTCTGTTCCGGGATAAACGGAACGTGGATGAAACAGGCTCTTGTTTCCGTGTTTTTAAAGCGGTGCAAAACGTGATAAATCAAATCGTTGCAGACGTAAGTTCCGGCGGAATAGGAAACGGAGCAGGGAATAGATGCTTCTGAAACAGCTTCGACCATTTTTCTTACCGGAAGGGTAGAAAAATATGCGTTTTCGCCGTCCGAAACGCAGGGAATGTCCTTCGGCTGGTTTCCTTCGTTATCCGGAATGGAAGCGAAGCGAAGGTTGATTGCGACCATTTCCGGCGTTACGGAAGGCCTTCCGCCGGCCTGTCCAACGCAGATAATCGCATCGGGATTGATTTCGTCCGCTTTGGCAAGAACGGTTTTTGCCGCTTTTTCAAAAACAACCGGAACCTCGATTTTAAAAAGCGCGAAATCCCCGATTTTTTCCGGAAGAAGTTTAACCGCTTCCCAGGAAGGGTTGATTTTTTCTCCGCCAAAAGGTTCAAAACCGGTTATAAGAAGTTTTTTCATAAAAATCACCGCCGAAAATAGTTTGTATATATTTTACCACAGGGCGGGGAAATATCAAAGCTGTTTTTTGATTTTTTGCAGTGCGCCTTTTTCAAGGCGCGAAACCTGTGCCTGGCTTATTCCGATTTGGGAGGCAACGTCCATCTGCGTTCTTCCGTCAAAAAAACGCATTGCAAGTATCCGTTTTTCCCTTGGGGAAAGGGTTTTTACCGCTTCTTTAAGAGCGATTTCTTCCAGCCAGCCGGCGTCGGAATTTTTGTCACTCAGCTGATCCATAACGAAAATTGTGTCGCCGGAATCCGAATAAACCGGGTCATAAAGAGAAACAGGTTCCACAATGGATTCAAGCGCAACAACCACCTGGCTTTTAGGAACTTCCATAATTTTTGCGATTTCCTCAACAAGCGGTTCGCGGCCGTGCTCATTGATAAAATCCTCCTTTATCTGCATTGCGCGGTAGGCGGTGTCGCGCATGGAACGGCTTACCCTTACGGAGTTTGAATCGCGCAAAAAGCGCCTTATCTCGCCGATTATCATCGGAACCCCATATGTGGAAAACCGCACGTCAAGGTTGGGGTCAAAGTTATCAATGGCCTTGATAAGGCCGATGCACCCAACCTGAAAAAGGTCATCCGGGGGTTCGCCCCGGCCGGAAAATTTTTGAACAACGCTTAAAACAAGCCGCAAATTTCCGTTAATCATCTTTTCCCTTGCCTTTTTGTCGCCGTTTTTCGAAAGTTTCAAAAGTTCTGTCTTTTCCTTTTCCGTGAGCACCGGAAGCTTTGAGGTATTGATCCCGCAAATTTCAACTTTACCGTAATACATAAAAATTCCCCGTTCAAAAAAGTTTTTGCAAGGTTGATTTTTGGCTTTTGAGCACGGATGTATTCATTTGAGCACGGAATAAAAATATGGTAATTTTTGAGCACGGACAGGCAGAAATTTCTGCAGAAACGCATAAAATTCAGCAAAAAGAAAGGTGGATTTTATGCTCGAAACTTTCGGAAAAATCTGTGAAAAAGAAATTGTAAACATCCTGGACGGAAGGTCCCTTGGTTTTGCCGGCGACATACTTTTCGATTATGAAACGCGGAAAATAGCGGCCTTGATTGTAAAAGGAAAGCCAAAATTTTTCGGAATTTTCGGAAGGGAAGAGGATATTTCCATCGGTTGGGATAAGATAGAAACCATCGGAAAAGACATAATTTTGATAAAAACCGAACAATATGGCAAAATAACCAACGAAAAAGAAAATATTTTCCAAAAATTTTTAAATATTTTCTTATATTAAGTGGCAAAAACGGTTGCAATAAGTTGCTTTTAATGCTATAATTTAATGGCTGGAAGACTGTAAGTCTATAATTGCGTCTTCTAAAAGCACACACACCCCACAATCCTTGTCGGTTGTTGACCGGAAAAACCGGTTGCCGCCTGGAAATGACTGGGGTGGAGGTAATAACAAGGAGGAAAAAATTAATGTCCGTAGTATCTATGAAACAGCTGCTTGAAGCTGGTGTACACTTTGGTCACCAGACCCGCCGCTGGAACCCCAAAATGGCTCCGTATATCTTCACCGAAAGAAACGGAATCTACATCATC
>JAFXBK010000029.1 GCA_017521825.1 Oscillospiraceae bacterium | reverse complement strand
GCCAAATGGAATTGAACGTTCGCTCCATATTATGAGTAAGGAGCAAGACGGTATAGAACAACATGATGAGGCCCACACCAATAATAACACAAATTATTTATTGCCTTCGGCCATTGCTTTTGCTTTTGCAACAGCATCTTCGATAGTACCGACAAGAAGGAATGCGCCTTCCGGAAGGTTATCGTGTTTTCCTTCAAGAATCTCGTTGAATCCGCGGATGGTTTCGGAAAGAGGAACATATTTGCCCTCGATACCGGTGAACTGTTCCGCAACATGGAACGGCTGGGAAAGGAATCTTTCGATTTTTCTCGCGCGGGAAACGATAAGTTTCTGGTCCTCGGAAAGTTCGTCCATACCGAGAATTGCGATAATATCCTGGAGTTCCTTATATTTCTGGAGAATTTCCTGAACGGCACGGGCGGTTTTGTAATGTTCCTGGCCGACTACGTTCGGGTCAAGGATTCTGGAAGTGGAATCCAGCGGGTCAACTGCGGGGTAAATACCTTTTTCCGCAATGGAACGGGAAAGAACGGTGGTCGCGTCAAGGTGTGCAAAGGTTGTTGCCGGAGCCGGGTCGGTAAGGTCATCCGCAGGAACGTAAACAGCCTGTACGGAAGTAATGGAACCTTTCTGGGTGGAAGTGATTCGCTCCTGGAGAGCGCCCATTTCGGTTGCAAGGGTCGGCTGGTAACCAACCGCGGAAGGCATACGTCCGAGAAGTGCGGAAACTTCGGAACCTGCCTGGGTGAAACGGAAGATGTTGTCGATAAAGAGAAGAACGTCCTGGCCCTCTTCATCACGGAAATGTTCCGCCATGGTAAGACCGGTGAGAGCAACTCTCATTCTTGCGCCCGGAGGTTCGTTCATCTGTCCGAAAACAAGGGCGGTTTTTGCAAGAACGCCGGATTCTTTCATTTCATAATAAAGGTCGTTACCCTCACGGGTTCTTTCGCCAACGCCGGCGAAAACGGAAATACCGCCGTGCTCGGTGGCGATGTTGCTGATAAGTTCCTGGATAAGAACGGTTTTTCCAACACCTGCGCCGCCGAAAAGACCGATTTTACCGCCGCGGGTATAGGGGCAGATAAGGTCGATTACCTTGATACCGGTTTCAAAAATCTCCGGTTCGGTTTTCTGTTCCGCAAAAGTGGGTGCGGGCTGGTGGATTGAAGCTTTGGGTTCGTTTTCGGTTTCCATTTCGATTCCGTCAATGGGTTCGCCAAGAACGTTTACCATTCTTCCAAGGGTAACTTTACCAACGGGAATTGTAATAGGCGCGCCGGTGTTTTTTGCATCCTGGCCGCGTTTAAGGCCATCGGTGGAATCCATTGCGATGCATTTTACAACGTTGTCGCCCATATGCTGTGCAACTTCCACAACAAGGCGTGCGCCGTGGTTATCTATTTCGATTGCGTCGTTGAGCTTCGGAAGCTCGCCTTCTTCAAATTTGATATCAACGACCGGGCCGATAACCTGAACGATTTTACCAATATTGTTCACGAATTCGTATCCCTCCCTGATTTATTTGCCTTTATAGAGTTCGAGCCTTGCGATGGAACGATAAAGAGCCTGTTCCGCTCTGTTTTTATCAATTCCTTCGCCGCCTCTAAGTCTTTCTTCTGCGCGCCTTTTGGCTTCTTCAGCGCGCTCGAAATCAATGTCCTCCGGTTTTTCGCCCGCTTCAACAATGATAACCGCGCTGTTGTTGTGAACAACGCAATATCCGCAGAAAAGGGTGGTTTTTTTAACCGTTCCGTCCGGAAGGTTAATAACAAGAATTCCGTTGCCGACTGCGGCGGTCATTGGAATATGGTCCGCAAGAACCGCAAATTCGCCAACTTCTCCCCTTGTTTTAACAATAAAGCTTTTTGCTTCACCTTCAAAAAGAACGTTTACCGGGGTTATTACTTTTAAATTAATAAGTTTTTCACTCATCGCAGCAGACCTCCCTTAACCTATCGCGTTGGCGCCGCTTACGATTTCGGTAATCTCCTGGGTGATTGCGCCCTGTCTTGCTCTGTTATAAGCAAGGCTGAGATCCGCGATAATTTCGTCGGCGTTGTCTGTTGCGTTTTCCATGGCCATTCTTCTGCTGGCAAGTTCGCCCGCCGCGCTTTCGAGCAAAGCGCCGTAAACGGCGTTGTCGATATAGGACGGGATAAGCATGTTCGCAAGATAGTTTGCGGAAGGCTCGAAAATCATGTTTTTTGCCGGTTCGCTTCCGAAAATTCCGCTTTCGGGTTTATATTCGCCGATTGCGGTTTCGGTATCGATTTCGTCAGCCTTTTCGGAAAGTTCTTCCCTGGAAAGGGGAAGAAGTTTTATCATTGTGGGCTTTTGGGAAATTACCGAAACAAAACGGTTATACATGATATAGATGTTGCCGACTTTTCCGTCAAGGAAAAGGGTTGTTGCCGCTTTTCCGATGCTGTTTGCAACACCAAGGTTTGCCTCGTCGCTTTCGCCGATATAGGAACCGAGAATTTCATAGTTTCTGCGTTTGAAATAATCAAGACCCTTTGCGCCGGAAACAATTACGGCGGCTTCCTTGCTCTGCTTCATCGCTTCCGCGGTGAATTTAAGAAGACCGGAGTTAAAACCGCCCGCAAGACCTTTATCGCTTGTTACAACGATATAAAGATCCTTTTCAATTCCGTTCGGTTTAAAAAATGCGCTGGGTTCTTCCCTTTCAAGTGCGCCGGAAATCATATGCATGGTTTCAATTACGTAATTGGTATAAGCTCTTCTGGCATCGGCCTTTGTTCTTGCGTTACGGAGCTTTGCGCTTGCAACAAGCTGCATGGCGTGAGTGATCTGTTTTGTGGAAGTGACACTTTTTATGCGACGTTTAATATCGCGCATTGAGTCAGCCATAAATACACCTCTGCATTACTTGTTTTCTTCAGCTTTGAATGTGGTTTTGAATTCTTCAACAACTGCGGCAACTTTTGCCTGCAGTTCCTTGTCGAAGTTTTTGGTGGTTTTGATTTCCTGAAGGAGTTCGGGATAGCGATATCTTGCGAATTCGATAAGCTCTTTTTCAAAGCGCTTGATATCTTCAACGGGAATATCGTTTGTGTGGTTATCGGAAACCGCGAAGATGATGAGAACCTGGTCCTCAACTCTCATAGGCGCATACTGATCCTGTTTAAGGATCTCAACAATGCGTTTACCTTTTTCAAGCTGTGCCTTGGTCTCTTTATCAAGGTCTGCGCCGAACTGTGCGAAGGAAGCAAGTTCACGGTACTGAGCATATTCGATACGGAGAGGTCCAGCGATCTTCTTCATGGATTTGATCTGTGCGGAACCGCCTACTCGGGAAACGGAGATACCCGGGTTAACCGCAGGACGGACGCCCTGGTTAAAGAGGTCGGTTTCAAGGAAGATCTGACCGTCGGTAATGGAAATTACGTTGGTCGGGATATAGGCGGAAATATCGCCCGCCTGGGTCTCGATAATCGGAAGAGCGGTGATGGAACCGCCTTTTTCGAGTTTTGCCGCTCTTTCAAGAAGGCGGGAATGGAGATAGAAAACGTCGCCGGGGTAAGCTTCGCGTCCCGGAGCACGTTTAAGAAGAAGCGCCATGGAACGGTATGCAACCGCGTGTTTGGAAAGGTCGTCGTAAACGATAAGAACGTCCTTGCCCTGGTCCATAAAGTACTCCGCAATAGCTACACCGGAATAGGGCGCAAGATACTGGAGAGGTGCTTTTTCGGAAGCGGTGGAAGCAACAACAAGGCTGTATTCCATTGCGCCGGCTTCGGTAAGTTTCTGTACCATCTGTGCAACGGTGGAAGCTTTCTGTCCGATTGCAACATAGATGCAGATTACGTTTTCGCCTTTCTGGTTGATGATGGTATCGATCGCAAGAGCGGTTTTACCGGTCTGGCGGTCGCCGATGATAAGCTCACGCTGGCCGCGACCGATAGGAATAAGGCTGTCTACTGCTTTATAACCGGTCTGGAGCGGGCTGTCAACGGATTTTCTTTCAATAACGCCGTGAGCTTTTTTCTCAACCTGGCGATATTCTTCGGTGAGTATCGGGCCTTTGCCGTCGATGGGCTGGCCAAGAGCGTTTACGACTCGACCGATCATGGCTTCGCCGACCGGAACGGAAACGATTTTTCCGGTGCAGCGGACTTTATCACCTTCGACGATTTTGCTGTCATCGCCGAGAAGTACGCAGCCTATGTTGTTTTCCTCAAGGTTCTGGACCATTCCGTAAACCTCGCCGGGGAATTCGATAAGCTCGCCTGCCATTGCGTTGTCAAGTCCATGAACCCTTGCGATACCGTCGCCGACGCTTACAACGGTTCCGAACTGGGAAGTTGCAAGGCGGCCTTCGTAATTTCTGATCTGTTCTTTGATCAGTTTGTTGATTTCATCGGGTCTGAGATTCATTAACTTTTCATGCCCCTTTTATCATATTTGAATTGTTTTAAGTTGCTTTTTAAGTCCTTCGAATTTTGCTTTAACGGATGCATCGAGCATTTCGTTGCCGACATAGAGCACCATTCCGCCGATTATCGAAGGATCCACCGAGGTTTTGAGCACGATTGTTTTACCGTATTTTTCGCCGAGTTCCCTTTTGACCTGTTCGATCTGTTCTTCGGTCATTTCAATAGCGGTAACAGCCTCCGCCTCGAGGATGTTTTTCTTTTCTTTATATCCGCGTTCAAAGTCAAGGAACATTTCCATAACTTCGTCCATTCGGTTTCTGTCGATAAGAGTCATAAGGAAGCTTATCAGATAGGTGTTTCCGCCATCAAGAATTTTGGAAACCGTTGCTTTAAGTTCTTCGGAAGAAAGGATTTTTTCGGTCATAAGCCGTTCAAAATCCTTATCGTTTTTCATTTCGGCATAAAGCGCGCCGAACTGTTCGTAAACTTCGTCTTCGCAATTTTCCTCGAAAGCAATATCAAGAAGAGCTTCGGAATATCTTCTGACCGCAAGGCTCATAAGCTTATACCTCCTTGATCATGGAGATGGATTCGCTGATAAGCTGGGCGTGGTCCTCTTTGGTAAAGGATTTTCCCGAAATTTTTTCTGCGGCGTCGATGGTCATATCGACAATGGAATCGCGCAGTTCTTTTTCCGCCTGCGTGCGTTCTCTGTCAATCTCTTTTCTGGCGTTGGTTATAATGGTTTCGGCCTGTTCGCGCGCTTCCGCAACGATTTTTTCCTTCATCTGTTCGCCGTCTTCGGTTGCGGAATGAAGGATTGCCGCTTTTTCATCATGGGCGCCTTTCATAATCTCGGCGTATTCGCTTTCAAGTTTTTCCGCGTTTTCCTTTGCTTCGGTTGCGGCGGAAAGGTCTTTTTCAATAACCTCTTTGCGCTGTTCAAGAATTGCCTTGATTTTATCCGCAAAGAAAACTTTTACAACAACGAAAAACGCAAGAAAAGTTGCGCCCTGGATGATAACCTGCCTTATGAGACTGGCATCGATTTTAATAAGCCAGCTTTCCATATTGTTACCAATCTTTCCGTAATATTTTTGATTTTAAAATCAGAAGGGTTTTACGAAGATGAGAAGAAGCGCTACAACAAGTCCGTAAAGACCGGTGGTTTCGGAAACAGCCTGGCCCATGAGCATGGTGGTGGTAATTTTGCTCTGTGCTTCGGGCTGGCGGCCAACTGCTTCGGTACCTTTACCTGCTGCAAAACCTTCGCCGATGCCGGGGCCGATTGCTGCAAGGCCAACTGCAAGGCCTGCGCCGATTGCGCTTGCTGCGTAAATAAGATCCTGTCCAGTGATGTTAAGTCCTTCCATGTGTTTTCTCCTTTTTAATAAAATTTTAATTTAACACAAGTTTTGAAAAAAGGCTTCTCCTTGAGGAGAAGCTGTCACCGAAGGTGACTGATGAGGTGCAGCCGCATTGCAAAGCAGCGACGTCAATTAAAATAAACACCTCATCCGCCGCGACCATACGGTCATGCGGCACCTTCCCCTCAAGGGGAAGGCAATTAAAAATCACGGTGAAATGAAAATCATCGAGAGCAGACAGAAAATATAAGTCTGGAGACATCCGCTGAAGATATCGAAATATCCGTGAACGAATATCATCGCTCCAAGAGGCAGCATACAGATAATTGCAAGGCCTATGGCAAGCTTTTTCTTTCCTTTGCTCAAAGTTTTGATTTTTTTGTATTGCTTCGTAAGAAGCACCGCGCAAAGAATTACGGAACCGAGCGCGATCCAGATCGGCATTACGTTGGAACCGATAAGCATCGAATAGATAAGCGTTCCGATGATAAGTCCGCCCAAAAGGTTACCGAACATACGAAGGGTAAGAGAAATGGGGTTCGCAATCTCGCTGATGATGTTCATCGGAAGCATTATCGGGATCATGAATTTAACCGGGCCGAGGAAGCCTTTGAGATATTCTTTAATTCCGTTCACCTTGATGTGGTAATACTGGGAAATGACGCAGGTCATAAGTGCAAGGGCAAAAGGAGTTGCAATGTCCGCCGTCGGCGGTCTTATAACGCCAAGTCCCCAGACACCGCTCAGGTTCGCAGTGAGAATAAATGCGAAAAGCGCGGTGAAATACGGAATAAAAGCTTTAGTATTCGGACCGATGTTGGATTCCACAAGGTTTCCGATAAGGCCATATATGCTTTCGGCAACAATTTGTTTTTTACTTGTGGGTCTTACTTTAAGTCCGCTTCCAAGCCAGATGAACACAACCGAAAGAACGGCAAGAATAAGCCAGGTCCAGACCATTGTGTTCGTAATATCAAATCCTAAAATCGAAAATCCGCTCGTTATTTCCGGGATTGATACATTCATCCTATACCTCCTTTCCGGTTTTTCTGTGGATTATCCAATCGGCAAATGCAAGAACGTAAATTCCGTAAGGTACGCTCAGCAAGCCGAGAATACATCCTATTATGCCAACATCCGGGTTCTGAATGGCCACAAAGACCGTCAGCCCTTTGATGATAAGGCGAACAAAATAATTCGAAACAGTCATGCCCTGGGGATTCTGGCTTTTCACGCTTTTCCCAATGGTCAGCTCGTGCTGGCGGAAAAGAAGCTGTGCAACCGCCCCGCCGAGAAAAACGCCTTTTGCCGTTTTTAAAAAATCTCCGAAAACAAGACCGCCGAGAACAAAAAGAACGCAAAGCAAAACCGCCGCAATTCTTGCGTTTTTCGGGGTTATGATGCTGTCCTCTTCGTTTTCGTATTCATTAATCATTTGATTTAGGAATTTCGCCATTTTGTTTTTCTTCCTTCATCCAAACGTCTTTTATAAGCTGATAGCTTCCCTTATATCCGGAATAGATTCCGCAGATTATTCCGATTGCGGTGAACCAATATCCGCCGTTCCCGAATTTTCCGTCAAGCCACATTCCGACGGACATAAGAAGAAGAATCGGGCATATTGCGGAAAGGGAAACCTGGAGCACCATTGAAGAAGCCCTGACTATATCGCGCCGTTCGTTCGGTTTCAAAATCAAAGCTCCCCTTTCTTTTCAAAAAGATCGGATTTTTCGAGAACCTCGTAAATTTCTTCTTCCGAGAGGTTTTTGAATTCATCCTCAAAATTTTCGGAAAATTCCGTTTTTTCGTCCCCGAAAAAATCTTCCGGAGGAAGCTCGTAATCCGCCTGTTCCGGTTCCCGGCGAAAGCCTTCTTCCGCCCAGAAAACTTTTGGATCATCCTTTTCCGCGGTTACTGCGGAAAAGGAGCTCTGGTTTTCCGCGGAATTTATAAAACGAATCATAAGGCGTTTTACAAGGTTGCTTCCTATTAAAAAAACGCCAAGAAAAAGAAGAACTATCCAAAGTTTGTCCATAGGTGCGTTTCTCCTTCTCCTTTGCGTTTATTATTTTGAATATATCCAAGTTAAAATAATAATAACATATTTGCTTCCCTTTGTAAATAAAAATTTGTTATAAAATTAACGAATTTTAGCGTACATAAATTATTGATATATTCCATATTACCGCATTTCCCGGTTTAAAGTAAAGTCAAGTTTTATTTACTGTCTTGATTCGCCTTTTTCGCTGTGGTATAGTTTATCACATGGAAAGAACGAAAGGCGGCGAAAATTTGGAACTTACCGAAAAATGCGAACTTTGTCCGAGAAAATGCGGCGCAAACCGCCTTTTTGGGAAAAAAGGCTTTTGCGGCGGCGAAAAAGATGTTAAAATCGCCCGCGCCGCTCTTCATTTTTGGGAGGAACCCTGTATTTCCGGCGAATCCGGTTCCGGAACGGTTTTCTTTTCCGGCTGCACAATGCGCTGCGTTTTTTGCCAGAACAGGGAGATAAGCCGCGGTAAAGCGGGAAAGTTTGTTTCGATAGAGCGGCTTTCGGAAATTTTTCTTGAACTCCAGGGAAAAGGCGCTAACAACATAAACCTTGTAACGCCAATGCACTATGCTCCGCAGATAACTTCCGCTTTGGATATCGCAAGAAAAAACGGTCTTTCCATTCCGATAGTATGGAACACCGGCGGTTGGGAACTTTCGGAAAGCGTTGAAGCGGTTAAAGATTATGCCGACATCTGGCTTTCGGATTTCAAATATTTTGATAATTCTTTGGCAGAAAAATTTTCTGACGCAAAAAATTATTTTGAAAACGCCTCCGCTTCCCTTAAAAAAATGGTCGAACAAACCGGCGAAGCGGTTTTTGATGATGAAGGTATGATGAAAAAAGGCGTTATAGTCCGCCACCTTGTTCTTCCGGGACACACCGACGACAGCAAAAAAATCCTCCGCTGGCTCTGGGAAAACTTTGGCGATAAAATCTGGATAAGCATTATGAACCAATACACTCCCCTTTGTTCCGACGAAAGATTCCCCGAACTTTTCCGCCCGGTCACCGATGAGGAATATGAGGAAGTTATCGATTACGCCGTTTTCCTTGGCATTGAAAACGCCTTTGTTCAGGAAGGCGGCGCGGTTTCCGAAAGTTTTATTCCGCCTTTTGACCTTGAAGGAGTATAAATATTAAAAAAACTCGCCCCGAATGCAAAAAAGCTATTGCTTTTTTATGTTCGGGGTGTTATATTTGTATTCGTACGAAAAACAAGCGTTTTTAAGGAGCGGACTTTTTATGAACGAACATCCCGAAAAAATTGTAGTTGATTCCGATCTTATTCCGGAAGTACTTTTAAAAGTTATTGAAGCAAAAAAACTTCTTTCCCAGGGGAAGGCAAAAAACTCCTCCGAAGCGGCAAGAATGGCCGGAATAAGCCGAAGCGCTTTTTATAAATATAAGGACGGCGTTTCCGTTTACAGCGACGAAAGCCGGGATAAAATCGTCAACTATTACATGACCCTTATCGATAAACCCGGAATTCTTTCCAACGTTCTTACCGTTCTTTCAAAATACGGCGCAAATATCCTTACCCTCAACCTGAACATTCCTATCGACGGCGCCGCACCCTGCACCATTTCCTTCACCACCGGAAATCTTAAATGCGACGGCCACACTTTAAGGGAAGCGCTTCGCGCAACCGAAGGCGTTATTACCTGCCGCAACCTTAAAGAAAGGAAATAAAACAATATGAAAATCGCGGTTCTTGGCCACGGAACGGTCGGCTCCGGCGTTTGCGAAATTCTTTGGAACAAAAAATCCGAAGTTTCTTCCGCCGCAGGGAAACCGGTTGAACTGGGCTACGTTCTTGACATAAAGGATTTGGGAAGCGTCCCATATTCCGAAGAATTTACAAAAGATTTTTCCGCCATACTCTCCGACCCGGAAGTCGGAACGGTAGCGGAATGTATAGGCGGGCTTGAACCCGCCTATTCCTATATAAAATCCGCTTTGGAAAACGGAAAAAACGCCGTTACCTCCAACAAGGAACTTGTTGCGGAAAAAGGCGCGGAACTTTTGAGCATTGCCCGTGCTCATAACGTAAATTTTCTTTTCGAAGCCTCCGTCGGCGGCGGAATTCCGCTTATCCGCCCGCTTTATACTTCATTGAACGCCGCCGGAATAACCGAAATTTCCGGAATCCTTAACGGAACGACGAACTATATTTTAACCAAAATGTTCCGGTTCGGCGAAGATTATTCGGACGCGCTTTCCGATGCTCAAAAGCTCGGTTATGCGGAAAGCGACCCTTCCGCGGACGTTCTCGGATGGGATTCCTGCCGCAAAATTGCGATACTTTCCTCCCTTGTTTGGGGAAGGACTTTAAAGCCTTCGGAAATCCCTACCGAAGGCATTGATAAAATTACCGCCGAAGATGTAAAAACCGCTGAACAATGCGGTTTTTCGATAAAACTTCTTGCAAGGGCAAAGCTCCTTTCCGGCGGAAAAATTTTTGCAAAAGTTTCGCCCGCCCTTGTTAAAAACGGTTCTCCCCTTTCAACTGTAAGCGATGTTTTCAACGCCGTGCTCATTAAGGCGGAAACCACCGGCGAAGTTCTTTTTTACGGAAAAGGTGCCGGAAAAATGCCAACGGCTTCTTCCGTAATCGCGGATATAATCGAAGCCGAAAAGCTTGATGAAAACATAAAATCCCTCTTCTGGGAAGACGGTGCTCAAAGCGTTTTTGCCGGAACCGATTCCGCCGCGAAAAAATATTTTATCCGGACGGATTCTGATGTTTCCGCCATTATCCCGAAAGCGGAAAAGCTTTCCGAAAATGCGTTTTTAACCCCCGCCATGACCGAATCCGAAATTTCGGTGCTCGAAGAAAAAATAAATGAGCACGGAAAACTTTTATCAAAAATCCCCGTTTATGAATAATATATCGTAAGGAAGCTTAAAGCCATGTTAAGAATAAGAATTCCCGCTTCCACCGCAAATCTCGGAAGCGGATTCGATTCCATAGGAATCTCCCTGAATCTTTATAATTATATCGAAATCGGCGCAGCGCCCGGATGTGAAATTTCTTCCGCAGATGGCAGCGAAATTCCCACCGGCGAGGATAACCTTATTTTTCTTTCCGCAAAAAAGGTTTATGAAAAAGCGGGTATTCCCTTCCACGGGCTTAAAATAATCGAGGAAAACAACGTTCCTTTTGCGCGCGGTCTCGGTTCAAGTTCCGCCTGCATAGTCGGCGGAGTTTTTGGCGCAAACGAAATTCTCGGCCGGCCTTTTACGAAGGATGAACTTCTCGATATCGCCGCGGAAATTGAAGGACACCCGGATAATGTTTCCCCGGCTTTGCTCGGCGGTTTTACCGCAAACGCCCTGGACGGAAAAAATGTCCGCTACGTTAAAGCAAATGTTTCGGAAAATCTTGTTTTTGCGGCTTTTGTTCCGCCTTTTGAACTTAAAACCGCGGACGCAAGAGCCGTTATGCCGAAGGAAGTTTCCGTAAAGGATTCGGTTTATAACCTTTCCCGTTCGGCGCTTCTTTCCGCAACCTTCCTTTCCGGAAAATACGAAAATTTAAAAACCGCCTGCGGTGATAAGCTCCACCAGCCATACCGCCTTCCGCTTATTCCCGGCGGCGAAGAAATTATAGAAAAATCCTACAAAAACGGCGCCCTTGCGGCTTATATAAGCGGCGCGGGTTCCACAATGATGGCAATTTTCGATTGCGAAAAAGAAAAAGCGGAGGAAATTGCAAAAGAAATTCTTTCTTCCGGCGAATTTGAAGGCTGGAAATATTTTATCCTTAATGCAGATAATTCCGGCGCGGTTGCGCTGTGATATATTGAGGTAGAAAGATGGGTATTATAGTACAAAAATTCGGCGGCAGCTCCGTTGCGGATGCGGAAAAAATCTTCCGGGTTGCGAAGATAATCACGGATACCTATTCCGCCGGAAACAGCGTTGTTGTAGTTGTTTCCGCCCAGGGCGACACCACCGATGATTTAATAGCAAAAGCGGCGGAAATAAGCCAAAATCCTTCCAAAAGGGAGATGGACGTTCTTCTTTCCACCGGCGAACAGATTTCCATGTCCCTTCTGGCCATGGCCATTGAAAAACTCGGCTTCCCGGTAATTTCCCTTACCGGCTGGCAGGTCGGTCTTCAGACGGACGCGACCCATTGTTTTTCAAAAATCCGCAGAGTTGATAAAGAGCGGCTTGAAAGCGAAATCGGCAAAAAGAATATCGTAATCGTCGCCGGATTCCAGGGAATCAATCGCTATGACGATATAACAACTCTTGGCCGCGGCGGTTCGGATACTTCCGCAGTTGCCCTTGCGGCGGCTTTGCACGCAGACCTTTGCCAGATTTACACCGATGTTGACGGAGTTTACACCGCCGACCCGAGAATCGTTAAGGACGCAAAGAAGCTTGACGAAATCACCTATGACGAAATGCTGGAACTTGCGAACCTTGGCGCAAACGTGCTCCACAGCCGAAGCGTTGAAATGGCGAAAAAATACAGCGTTAAGCTGGAAGTTCGCTCCAGCTTTGAAAACAAACCCGGAACTACATTGAAAGAGGTCGTTAAAGTGGAAAGAATGCTTATCCGCGGAGTTACCCGCGACAACAATACCGCAAGAATCTCCCTTGTTGAGGTGCCGGACGTTCCCGGAATTGCCTTCAAAATTTTCAGCATTCTTGCGAAGAAAAACATAAACGTCGATATCATCCTTCAGTCCATCGGACGCAACAACACCAAGGATATCAGCTTTACCGTTGCCCATGACCAGAAGGACGAAGCCGTCGAAGCTTTGCAGGAAGTTGCGGAACTTTTCAAGGCGAAGGAAATTACCTGCGACGATTCCGTTGCAAAAGTTTCCATAGTCGGCGCCGGAATTGAAACCCACCCGGGAATTGCGGCGAAGATGTTCGAAGCCCTTGCGGACGCGGATATCAACATCAAGATGATCGCCACCTCGGAAATCAAAATTTCCGTGCTCATCGACCGGGACAAAGCCGAAAGAGCCGTTCAGGTTATCCACGACGCGTTTGATTTTTAAAAAGGCTTCTCCTTGAGGAGAAGCTGTCACCGAAGGTGACTGATGAGGTGTTGTTTGGAAAACCGCCTTTTTACCGCAGAAACACCTCATCCGCCTCGCTACGCGACAGGCACCTTCCCCTCAAGGGGAAGGCAAAAGCACCCCGTGCTCATTTGAGCACGGGGTTTCTTTTTTATTATAATTTATTCTTTTCCGTTGACTTCCGCCTTTAAAAGTGCTATCTTATAAGTGTGTAAATATGTCTTTTTGGGGGTGCTGACTTTGGCGGTACACGAAGTACATATCGTAAAGGCGGAAAAATCGAAAATTGAGGAATACAAACGCATTTTCGACGGTTCCAAACTTTATAAACATTACGGCGAAAACGTCTATGACTGGATGGGCAGCGCCCTTGCAAACGACGAAGTCTGGATTGCAGAAGACCGCAACGGCGAAGCAGTGGGCTTTATGTGGATGCAGATCGAAAGCGTTTACGCAAATATGCCCTATCTTGCGCTTCTTGGCGTAAGAAGCGATTACCGTTCCCACGGCGTTGGCCAGATGCTTATAAAATATTTCATCGAAAGCTATGAATCCAAAGGCTATGACCGTGGTTTTATCGCCGTTAACGATTTTAACCCCCTTGCAAGAAGGCTTTACGAGGATATGGGCTTCCACAAATTCATGCAGATGCCCGAAAGCCTTGACCCCAGCCACAGCCTTTATCTCCTTATGAGAAAATCCCGCAAACACAACAGCAACGTTTAAACAAGAGTTTTTTGAATAACCGAACGGAGGATTAATAATGAGCTATCATCGCGAAGCACAGTATATGGCAAACAAAATCGAAATCGTAAAAGCCGATCCCGCAAAAAAAGAGGATTACAAACGCATTTTCGATAACAGCCCCCTTTATAACCACTATTTCAAAAAAACCGACCTTCTCGATAGATGCCTTTCCGAATCCCTTAAAGCGGGAAGAGCTTACGTTGCGGTTGACCGCAACGGCGAAGCTGTCGGCTATATGAGCATGAGTACTTCCGACCCGATGGTGGACGGTCTTCCCTGCCTTACCCTTCTTGGTGTTAAAGACACCATGCGCGGCAGAGGAATCGGCCAAATGCTCCTTGCTTTCTACATCGGCGTTATGAGCCAGCTTGGCTTTAAAGAATGTGCTCTTGTTGTTAACGATTGGAACCCCAGAGCAAGAAAACTTTATGACTCCCTTGGCTTCAAACTTCGCAGAAGCTATGAAGACCAGATCATCGGCGGCTGGATGAACCACATCCTTGTTAAAAAACTCTGATAAACAAAAAAGCTGTTAAAGGCACCGCTTTGCGGTGCCTTTTTTATTTACCTCCCCTATCAGGGGAGGTGCCGCATGGCGTATGCCGCGGCGAAAGGGTGTTTTATATTTCTTCCCCCTTGCCTAATTTATTTAAAACATATATAATATATAAATAAACCGATTTTTAAGAGGAGATGTTTCCCATGAATAAAAAACTTTTTGATTTTATTGCAAAAAGCCCAACGCCCTTCCATGCGGTAAAAACCATTTGCGAAACCCTTTCCGAAAAAGGCTACACCGAACTTTGCGAAAGCGGAAAATGGAATCTTGAAGCTGGAAAAGGTTATTACGTTACCAGAAACGGTTCTTCCGTAATCTCTTTCAGAATCCCAGAAGGGGATTTTTCCGGCTTTATGATAACCGCTTCCCATTGCGACAGCCCTTGCTTTAAAATCAAGGAAAACGCCGAGCTTCCGGATAATTATTACGTTCGCCTTTCCACCGAAGGTTACGGCGGAATGCTTTGTGCAACCTGGATGGACAGGCCCCTTGCCGTTGCCGGAAGAATCACAGTCCGCACCGAAAACGGAATTTCCGTCCGCCTTGTGGATACCAAAGAACCCTGCGCCATTATCCCCAACGTTGCAATCCACATGAACCGCGAAGCAAACAAGGGAATGAACTATAACGCCGCGGTGGATATGCTCCCGCTTTTTGCCGAAGGCGAAGCAAAAGGTTCCTTCCGCGCCCTTATCGCAAAAACCGCCGGAGCTAAAGAAAAGGATATCATTACCACCGACCTTATCGTATATAACCCCCAGGAAGGAACCGAATGGAACGGATTTATTTCCGCACCCCGCCTTGATGACCTTCAGTGTGCTTTCGGCGCGCTTGAAGCATTCGTTTCCGCCGAAAAGGCCGGAAACGTTCCGGTTTACTGCGTTTTCGATAACGAAGAAGTCGGAAGCCAGACCAAACAGGGCGCCGCTTCCACCTTTATTGCCGCTGTTCTTGAAAGAATCAGCGAAAGCCTTGGTCTTTCTTCTTCCGAACATTACGGAAAAATTGCCAACAGCTTCATGCTTTCCTGCGATAACGCCCACGCCGTCCACCCGAACCATCCGGAATTCCAGGACAAAAACCACGCCGTTTATATGAACAAAGGCATTGTTATCAAATATAACGCAAACCAGCGCTACACTTCCGACGCAGTTTCCGCCGCTATTTTTGCTCTTGTTTGCGAGGAAGCCGGCGTTCCCTTCCAGCGTTACGCAAACCGTGCGGATATGCCCGGCGGCAGCACCCTTGGAAACATCGCAAACACCCAGGTTTCCCTCAACACCGTTGACATCGGCCTTCCCCAGCTTGCGATGCATTCTTCCTACGAAACCGCCGGCGCAAAAGATACCGAGTATTACGTAAAAGCCCTTACCTGCTTCTATGGAAAAAAGCTTTTCATGGAAAGCGACGGGGAATATAAATTCATCTGAGGAAAAGGCAGGTTTTAAAAAATGCCCGGAACCGGAACAATTATAAACGTTGCCGCAATAATTCTCGGCGGAGTTCTTGGAATACTTTTCGGAAAATCCCTTTCCGAAAGGCACCAGGACACCCTTTGCAAAGCCTGCGGAATCTGCGTGCTCTTCCTCGGAATTGCCGGTGCGCTTGAAGGAATGCTCACCGTAAGCGAAAATTCCGTAAAAAGCGGCGGAACAATGCTGATAATCGCCTGCCTTGCACTTGGCGCGCTGCTTGGCGAAACCGTTAACCTTGAAGATAAATTCGAAGCCTTCGGCGAATGGCTTAAAATAAAAAGCGGGAACGCAAAGGATAAAAAATTTGTCGAAGGTTTTGTAACCGCTTCCCTTACCGTTTGCATCGGCGCCATGGCAATAGTCGGCGCAATCCAAGACGGAATCCTCGGGGATTATTCCGTTCTTGTTACAAAAGCGATCCTCGACCTTATCATAATTATGGTTATGACCTGTTCCTTTGGAAAAGGCTGTGCTTTTTCCGCAATTCCCGTTGCGGTTCTTCAGGGCGGAGTTACCGCGCTTTCCGCCCTTATAAAACCGATTATGACAGCCGAAGCCCTTGCGAACCTTTCCATGATTGGTTCGATCCTTATCTTCTGCGTTGGCCTTAATCTTGTTTGGGGTAAGAAAATCCGCGTTGCGAACCTTCTTCCGGCAATTATTTTTGCGGTTGCGGCGGCTTTTCTTCCTTTTGAACTGTAATTTAATTTTCAGGAGGACAAATATATGAGAAAAAATTTCGGAGCAAAACCCATGGTTTACCCCATGCCCGTTTTCATTCTTGCCGCTTATGACGAAAACGGCGTTCCCTGCGCAATGAACGCCGCCTGGGGCGGAATTTCCGGTTCCGCGGAAATCACAATGTGCATCAGCCCCAACCACAAAACCACCAAAAACGTCCTTGCCACCGGCGCTTTTACCGTGAGCATGGCGGACGCCGCCCATGTTGTTGAATGTGACTATGTCGGCGTTGAATCCGGAAACAAAGTTCCGGATAAATTTGCAAGAGCCGGCTTCCACGCAACAAAATCCGAATTTGTAAACGCTCCGCTTATTGATGAACTTCCCATGGCGGTTGAATGCGAGCTTTTAAGCTATGACCCGGAAAGCCACGCAATGGTCGGAAAAATTGTTAACGTTTGCGCCGACGAAAGCGTTCTTAATGAAGAAGGAAAAATCGACGTTGTAAAACTTCGCCCCATAACCTATGACGCCGCAAACCACAAATATGTTGTTCTCGGCGAAGCAGTTGGAAACGCATTCGAGGACGGAAACAAGCTTAAATAAGTTTTAGTCAAGGTGATAAAATGCTTGTATGGATATTTACAATAATATATTTTTTTGGTTATTAACCTGTTTACCGGTATGATTATAAAAGAAGTTCTGGGAACGGGCGGATGGTCAACCCTTATTGTAATTGTCTGCTGGGTTGTGACCTTTTTCATAAGCGTCGGTCTTGGCGAATTTACCGAAAAAAAGATAAGGGAGAAATATTCAAAAAAATAATAGGCATAAAAAAACACAGAGCAAAAATGCTCTGTGTTTTTTTATGGTGGAGACGGCCGGACTTGATAAGCTTGAAGTAAAATATAAACAAAGGCGACTCAAACGAGTCGCCTTTCTTATATTATTGAAATTGGATTTTTTCGATAAATCCTTTGGCTGTTGTGCGTTCCGGAATATCATACATGGTAGGCTTACCGCTTTCAAAAACAAGCCAACTAAAATAAACTGTTGCTTTGACATATCCGGTATCTTCCGGCCAGGTGATGCCAAGTTTCTGCTCGATATCTTCTTTTGTGATATTACGGCCGTAAGGGGTTTCATTCGAAATAAAACTTGCTATTCCTATTGGCTGAACTTCAATTCCGGCTTTCTTTGCAAAATCCGGAATTTCATAGGTTTTATATTGGGGATTATGGAGATAACATAAATTTGTTTCCTCGGAATATTTCGGATAAAAATATATGATATCGTTATCGAAAGCAAAATATCCGGAAATAGGTTCATCAAGCCCGCCAAATCGCAATGTTTGGGAATCGAAGAATAAAGGCGCATTTTTATCCGCAAATTGAGAAACTGTTCCCATAATAGGGTCAATTTGAATTGGATCCCAGAATTTATATTCGCTATAAACTTCCCGAACGCGCATACCGCTTATTTTATCGCCCATATATATTTTTATAGGGGAAAGAGTTTTTGTATCCCAACCGATTGCATAGTTGAGTTTTACGGAATATATATCCTCGGAAAAGCTTATCTCGTTTCCGAGTTCATCAACATATTTTCCAGATTCTCCGATAAAAACGAGGTCATCACGTTTATTTTCGCAAGCACATAAAACCAACGATAACAAAGCCAAAAGCACTATAATTTTTTTCATACCACAAATTCTCTTTTTTTATTTACAAGCCACGCCAAGCACTCACAATGCCGCTATATTTTTCTGCAAGGTCTTCCCAAGAAAGAAAACGGTTTTTTACAATACATGTTTCACCATCGCTATTTGCATCATAGACCGTCACTCCTGTAGAAGATTTGTTAGAAATAATAATAGAATGACGTCCACCAGTACTCCTCATTTTTACTCTAACATTGCTACCAACAGGTAATGATGAAAAAAATTCTTCTACAAGATTGATACCGCTCTCACTATGTGGGATTGTAGTATACGAACTAACATTCACACTATAACGAGCTGACACATTTACATCATTATAGAGATAGTAAATATGGTCAGCAAAACCTTTACACTGCATAGAACCCGTACCAGAATATACTTTACAATTACCCAAAGAGTTTGTATTCTCTATATAACATCTACTATTACTTATCCCGATATTATAATCACAGTCGTCATGACATGAACAAGGCCCCCCATTATGGGTATAATATGACCCATTTGGATATCCAGGAACTGGAAGGGAATCATAGGTATTTCTAGTTATTTTGTTTGGTTCTGAATTACTCCAATATGAATCTTGTTTCATTGTTTTAACCAATTCGATATCTGATAAGATAAGATTTGCGTATTCACTAGGTAAGCTTGCAATATATTCATCGAATTTTTCTTCTCCGGTTTTATAATCAGTTTCAGCATATGCAAATATTGGAAGGGCATTTATACTTACAAACATTGATAACACGATTATCAATATTTTATAAATTTTCATAATTATAATTCCTTTCTATATTATAGACTATTTAATTTTTAAAGTAAACAGCCCATTGGAATCACCCACCTATAATAATATTTACAGAAAGGAAAGTGCTTTTTCAATAATTAAGACAAAATTTAAAAGAATTACAACAAAGGTCTTTATAAAACTATTCTTTTCTAAATTATAAACCATTTATTTTTCAAAGTAAATATTACCTTTAAAAATAAAAAAATCCACCCGCAAAACGAGTGGATTTTTTATGGTGGAGACGGCCGGACTTGAACCGGTTACCTCGACAATGCGAATGTCGCGCTCTCCCAGGTGAGCTACGCCCCCATAACAAAAGCTATTGTATCACAAAGAAAAAACTTTTACAAGTAAAATTTTGCGTTTTGGATATAAAAAGATGTTTTCAAAAAAGAAATAATATGGTAAAATAGGTATATAATATAAAAAAGAGGTGACGTTTTATGGGAGATATCATTATTTTTTTGCCAATTATTATAATCGCTGTAATAGGTTTTTTCATAATTCCCCTTATAAAAATGTTCGCCAACACCTTTGGAACAGATTCCGCGTCTTCGGCAAACCGCCCGAAGGACGCAAAATATAACCGCCAGGTCCACCAAATGCACGCAAAGGACGCCGCTTCTGAAAGAAAGCATTATCTTGACCAGCTTAAAAGCCTTTATGAAGCCGGAATGATGGAACGCGATGAATATAACGAGCGCGTTGAAGCAATCGAAGCGGATTACCGCGGAAAATACTGATAAACAAAAAAACGCCGTCCCGAAGCGGGCGGCATTATTTTATACATACGGAGGGAATTTTTTTGATAAATCTCCTTGCAAAATTTTTTATTAAAAACAGCAAAAATTATAAAGACCCAAATGTCCGTTCCGCCTACGGTTACCTTTGCGGAATTGTCGGAATTGTAATAAACATTATCCTTTTCGGTGGAAAATTCATCGCCGGTTTTTTAAGCGGTTCCGTCGCGGTAACGGCGGATGCTTTCAACAACCTTTCCGATGCCGGTTCTTCGGTAATAAGCCTTATCGGCTTCCGCCTTGCTTCGCAAAAGCCGGATCCGCACCACCCTTTCGGCCACGGAAGATTCGAATATATCTCAAGCCTTATTATTTCAATGGTCATTGTTATGATGGGTTTTGAGCTTGGCCGTGATTCCATCGGAAAAATCGTTGCTCCGGAAAAAGTTGAATATTCCGCGCTTACTTTTATAATCCTTGGAATTTCCATCCTTGCGAAGTTTTATATGTTCATCTATAACAGGGCAATCGGCAAAAAAATCGATTCCGCAACTCTTCGCGCAACGGCAACGGACAGCATTTCCGATACCGTTTCCACCTGCGCGGTTCTCTTTTCCGCAATTCTTACCGTTAAAACCGGAATTTTGATCGACGGCTGGATCGGTCTTGCAGTAGCCGGATTTATCATGTTTGCCGGAATTTCCTCCGCAAAAGAAACAATAGATTCCCTTCTCGGAACTCCTCCGGATGAGGAATTTTGTAAAAACGTTGAGGAAATTGTTCTTTCCCACGAAGGAATGATCGGTATCCACGATATGATAGTCCACAACTACGGCCCCGGAAGAGTTTTTATTTCCCTCCATGCGGAAGTTCCTTCCGACGGAAACTTTGTTGATATACACGACACCATTGATAATATCGAGCACGATATCATGCGCGAAACCGGCTGTCTTGCGACAATCCACATGGACCCGGTTGACGTTCGGGATGAGCTTACCGCACAGATGAAAACGAAGGTTTCGGAAATTATTTCCGAAATTGACAAACAGATAACCTTCCACGATTTCCGCATGGTAAGCGGACCCACCCACACAAACGTAATTTTTGATATTGTCGTTCCCTATAACTACAAATACAGCGACGAGGAAATTGTTGAGATAATCGCAACCAAAATCCACGAATCCGACGAACGCTTTTTTGCAGTAATCGACGTTGATAAGGATTTTACGGAACATAAAAAATAAAGTTAAGGGAGCCTTCCGGCTCCCTTGATTTTTTTGCGGCAAAAGGTTATTCTTAATAATGGAAAGCGAGTGATTTTTTGTTCGACGAATATTTAAAAACCTTTATCTGCGCCGCGGAATGCGGAAGTTTTGCAAAAGCTGCGGAAGCGCTTTTCCTTTCCCCAAACGCGGTTAAAAAACGCATTGGCTGTCTTGAAGAAAGCCTTGGTTTTCTTCTTTTTGAAAGGAACCTTAAAGGAATCCGCCTTACCCCTGCGGGAAAATCTTTTTACGAGGATTCCAAAAGCCTTGTTCAGAATTATAACAACGCGGCAGAAAAGGCAAGATCCATTTATAATAACAAGTCCGACAGTGTAAGGATCGGGATTATGGACACCTTTTCCGATGAATTTATGCTTGCGAACTGGTTTCCTGCGGACGAAGAATCCTCCCGAGCCCATTCGAGCATGTTTTTCTTCGGAACTTCGAACGAAAACGTCGGAAATATGTTCCGGAGCGTTGGAAAAAGTATTGATATCTGCGTCGATATTTATGACGAAAAGCTCGCAAAAAATTTTGGCCTTAACGCAATAAAAATTTCCGACGCAAAAATCTGCTGTGCCGTTCCGCTCAGCCACCGGCTTTCCGGAAAGGCGGAAATTTCCTTCGACGACCTTTGCGGAGAAAAAATCGCCACCCTTAAAAGCGGAAGAAGTTTTGTTTGGGATAACGCGATTTCCGCAATAAAAGAAGATTTTTTCGGGATAAACATTTTCGAAATAGAAAAATTCAGCATAAAGGCCTTTAACCGCTGCGAAAACGAAAACAGAATTATGTTCATTACGGAAAACAGCAAAAAGGTTTATCCTTTCTGCAAGTGTATTCCCCTTTCAAAAACCTATTCCATTCCCTTCGGGCTTTATTATTCAAAAAATTCCGATAAAAAAACCCTTGGACTTATAGAAGCAATAAAAAGCTATTCGCCTGAAAATTAACAGCAAAAGAACCTATCCGTGCACTTAAAGTGCACGGATAGGTTCTTTTTTGTTCTTTATATAATATTTAGAGTGCGTTATAATATATCCAAAGTGTTAATTAAAACACAAATATTCAAGGAGGATTATATTATGGAAAGACTTGACGGAAAAAGAATTATCGTAACCGGCGGCGCAAACGGAATGGGTCAGATTACTGTTGAAGGATTTGTTGAACTCGGAGCAAAAATCGTTTTCTTTGATATCCTTGACGAAAAAGCAGCGGAAGTTGCAGAAAAAACCGGCGCAAAATACATTCATGTTAACGTAGCAGACGAAGAAGAAGTTAAAAAAGGCGTCGCTGAAGCTGCTGAATATCTCGGCGGAATCGATGTTCTCGTTCATGCAGCAGGAATCGGTCCTCACTGCCCCGCAGAACTTATCCAGTTTGCAGATTTCAAAAAAGTTTTCGCAGTAAACGTTGACGGAACCTTCCTTACCAACGAAGCAGTTTTCCCCTATATGAAAGAAAACGGCGGTAACATCATCAATTTCACCAGCGCTTCCGCATATATCTGCAGCCCCGGTCAGGCACATTACGGCGCATCCAAAGGCGCAGTTACCGCCTGGACCAGAACCCTTGCAAAAGACTGGATGAAATACAACATCCGCGTAAACATGATCGCTCCCTGCATCAAAACTCCCATGTACCAGCAGATGAGAGATATGATGACCCCCGAACAGCTTGCAGTTCATGACGCAACCATGAAAGAACTTTGCATCGGCGGCGAAATGGGTGACCCGATTAAAGACTTCCTTCCTGTTATGGCTTTTGCCGCAAGCGACAGCTCCAGATTTATGACCGGCCAGACCCTTTCCGTTGACGGCGGTATCATGATGGTTCGTTAATCTAACAATAAAACCCCTATACTTTCTATTTCACAAAAACAAAAGGAACCGCTTTTTAAAGCGGTTCCTTTTGTTATTTTTCAAAATATTCTTCAAGCTTAGGAAACGCGGCTTTGAATTCAAAACGTTTTTCAAGGGCATGGGCAAAAACAGAAATAATCGGGCCGTTTAAAACCGCGGTTATAACTGTTCCTATTCCAATTCCGACAAAACCGCGGAAAAGAAGAAGGTTGAGCGCAACACTTATTACAAGAAAAGTTATATCATAAATTGTTTTAACTTTATGTATATCTTTTTCAAAATGAACAGCAAACTCTTTTACAAAAAGTTCGTTTCCCGCCGGGGAAACGTAAGCATGGAAAATACAGGAAACGCCGAAAGCGCAGGTTAAAATGCTTGCTGCAAAAACAACGATTCTTACAAAAAGGGTTTCCGCAACAAGCGGAGAAACAAGCCAGAACATAAAGTCGATTGCAAGACCGGAAAAAACGGAAGTTGCGAAACTGAAAAGATAAGAAATTTTAAAATGCCTTACAATAAAGGCAATCGAAAGAATTATTATCCCCTGGAAAATATATTCAAGCGTTCCAAGAGTTATTAATTCAGTATATTGAGCAAGCCAAAGATGGAAGGTGTACATCGGAGCGGCAATCATCGAAACGCCGAAACCTGCCTTTGCCGCAAGTGCAACGCCCAAAGCTATGAAAAGAATTGCGAGAACATAGGCAACTTCTTTATAAAAAACACTTTTTTTCATAAAAATCCCCTTAAAGATAAAAAATGCCCCCGGACGTTTAATATAGAAACGCCGAAAGCTTATGGGAAAAATATATCACAGAGAAATTTTTTTGTCAACAGTATGTTGACAACAGTCCGAAATCGTACTATAATCTAACAGTATGATTTCGGACTGTTGTTTTTAAAGGAGATTTTATGCCTGACAATTATTATGAAGAATATGAAAACACAAGAAGAAAAATAAGCGACGAATATGATGCCGTTCTCGGAAGTTTTTCGCTTTCAAAAGGTTCAATGATGATAATCTGGACCATTTCCGCCTTCGGAAGACCTTGCACCCAAAAGGAAATCTGCACGGACTGGTGCGAAAGCAAACAGACAATAAACTCCGCGGCAAAAAAACTTGCGGAAGACGGAATTATTGATATTGCACCTTCTCCGGAAAATTTTCGGGAAAAGCTTCTTACTTTTACCGAAAAAGGTAAATTTCTTGCAATGCGGACCATTGAAAAAATGATAACCGCTGAAAAAAACGCCTTTGGTCGTCTTTCTGAAGAAGAACAGGCCGAAGCGGTTCGCATAAGCAAGAAGCATTATGAACTTCTCAAGGAAGAATTCGGAAAAGTTAAAGGAGAAAACTAATGAGAATCCAGCTTTGCGAACATTTTGATTATAAAAAGCTTCTGCGTTTTGTTTTTCCTTCCGTTGCGATGATGGTCTTTGGTTCTATTTATGGAATTGTTGACGGACTTTTTGTTTCCAACATAGTGGGAAAAACGCCTTTCGCCGCCCTTAACCTTATCTATCCTTTTATCGCCGTTTTAAGCGCCCTTGGTTTTATGATCGGCGCCGGCGGAAACGCAATTGTTTCCAAAACCCTTGGCGAAGGCGAAAAGGAAAAAGCAAACCAATATTTTTCCATGCTCATCTACGTGAGCATCGTGCTCGGAATTTTGATTGCCGTGCTCGGGATTTCCGTTATCCGCCCGGTTTCAATTCTTCTCGGGGCCGAAGGGGAAGAAATGATCGAAAACTGCGTTATCTACGGCACGATAATCTTTGCAGGTATTCCGTTCTTCATGCTCCAGAACGCATTCCAGATTTTCTTTATCACCGCGGAAAGACCTAATTACGGTTTTTATGTAACTGTTGCCGCCGGTTGTGGAAACATGGTTCTTGACTGGCTTTTTATGGCGGTTTTTGAATGGGGAATCGCCGGCGCGGCCCTGGCAACCATTTCAAGCCAGTTTATCGGCGCCGTTATTCCAACGGTTTATTTCCTCCGAAAAAACAACTCCAGCCTTCTTCGCCTTGGAAAAGGTCCTTTTGTCTGGAAGGTTTTCTGGAAAACCTGCACCAACGGTTCTTCCGAATTTGTTTCAAACGTTTCCGGAAACGTTGTTGCAATGCTCTATAACTTCCAGCTGATGCGCTTTGCAGGCGAAAACGGCGTTGCCGCTTACGGCGTTCTTTTGTACGCGAACTGGATTTTTGTTGCCATTCTTTTTGGTTACGTAACCGGCGCCGCGCCGATAATCGGTTACCATTTCGGTGCCCAGAACCACGCAGAGCTTAAGAACCTTTTCAAAAAGAGCATGGTTATCATGACTGTTTCCGGCGCGGTTCTCGGCGGACTTACCATTGTTCTTGCGGACGCGCTTTCCGGAATTTTTGTTGGTTACGACCCTGTTCTTTTTGAAATGACCAAGCGTTCCATATTCATAAGCGCTTTTGCCTTCATTTTTATCGGAATAAACATCTTCGGTTCCGGATTTTTCACCGCGCTTAACAACGGGCTTGTTTCGGCCGTTGTTGCCTTCCTTCGTACGGTTGTTTTCCAGGTTGCAACGGTTATGATCCTTCCGGAAATCTGGGAAATCGACGGAATTTGGTGGTCGATGGTCGTTTCGGAAATTCTTGCCTTCCTTATCGCGGCCGGATGCCTTATAAAATTCAGAAAAAAATATCATTACGCATAAAAAAACAAGGGACGGTTTTTCCGTCCCTTGTTTTTTGCCCTACAAACGATAAAGCTCCGTTTGCCTGCGGGAGCAACGGAGCTTTATCGCTTTGGAAAGGAAAAAGATATGAAAGGTAAGATGATATCAGATTTTTTTGCGGAGCAGAATTACAACCGTAATTGCCACAAGCCAGAACATTTGGAACGCAAGAAGAACATACATGGCAAGTTCGCGGATGTTTCCGGTGAAAAGGAAAAGGGTTACAAGAATAAATCCAAGGATTATTCCGATCATTTCAATAAGCGCCGCCGCAAAGGAAGATTGTCTTATAATTCCGCAGCAGTTGAGAAGATTGGAAAGGGCGAAAAGGCTTCCGTCATAAACTGCCGCCGCCGGAGCGTTTTTGCGTTCTTCGGTAAGTTCGGCGCATTTCTGCTGATATTTCGAGGAAAGAAGGTTAAGCTGGCTTTCCGGATATCCGAAGATCTGGCCGAGTTTTTTTACGGTGATGTTGGGGTCGCTGCAGTTTATAACAAGGCGAACTCCGCGTTCCGCCATAATTCCGAGGGAATGGTAAACCTCCTTATCCGCATGATAGCTTAAAACAAACATTGCAGTAAGTTCGCCGCTGTTGGCAAGATAAAGGATATCCTTTCCGCTTCCGACGTATTTGTTTTCATAATCGTGGGAAGGAATATCAATTCCGTGGTTTATCATAAGTTCGCGGTTACCGATGAGAACGCGTTTTCCGCCAACCCAGGCGGAAAGACCCATTCCGTCCTCATAAATAATGGTATCCACCGGCTTAAGAAGTTTTTTATCGCCCTGAACAACGTTTATAAAAATGCTTCCGAGGGTGCTTCTTGTGCTGCAGATTACGGATGCCGCATCAAGAATTGCTTCATCTATTCTTCCCTGGGCAAAGGTTTTTATTCCGTGAAGAACAATGCTTCCCTCCGGGAAAAGCTGTTCGATATCGAGAAGGACGGAATCCGTTTCCGCAAAGGTTTCGGCGGTGTAGCCGCCGGCCATCATGCTTCCCTCTTCGTTAAGAGCACGGCAGGAACGGAAAACCGGAAGTGCCCCGGCAATTGTTGCGGAAAAAGGCGCCGCAACGCAAAGAATTGCCGCAAAACCGGTTATCGCATCGGAAACTCTTCCGGTGAGAAGGAATGCAATTACGCCAACAAGAATCGAGCAGAGGAAAACAATCGGAGCAACGATTCTTGCAATGCTTTCCGTTGCATCGTCGCGATAGGAAAGTTCCAGGAACCGGGTGAAGAATTTTGCTTTTGCGCTGGTGCAGAAACGGGGTGTTTCGTCGCGCTGGCCGGTAAGTTCTCTTGCAAGTTCTCTGTTTCTTACCGGAAGAAGGGAGGATTTTCCTTTTCCGGTTGTAAGAACTTCAAAGTTATTTTTAATTCTTGCCGCGGAAAGAAGTTTTCCGACGGTGTTGAAGAAAAGGGCAAGAACCGTTATCGGGAAGAAAAGATTTTCGCCGCCGGGGCTCATGGCGGAAGGATCCGCAATAAAAGAAACGCCAAGGGCCGCCGCACCGATTACGGAACAGGTTGCGAAAGTATCGTTACCTGCACGGAACCTGACAAGCGAAAGAAGTCCGCCGCCAACCGCAACGTGGCAGGTAAGAGCCGCAATGCAGACGATGGCAAGGTTTACAATCGGGAAAACGATTCCGGATTTTTCAAAGGAGAACGCATCCGGAAGGCTGTAACCGAGCATTGGCGAAAGGCAAAGAACAAGGCTTCCGACAAAGAGGATAAAAATGATTATCGCTCTTATAATAAGGCCGGTAAGCTGGGCGGAAAGATTTTTTTCAACGGCTTCCTTCTGGGATTCGTTTTCATAATCGTCCGGGTCGTCGTCTTCCGGTTCGTGCATATCCTGCATCAGTTTTTTTGCAATATCCTCGTTGCTCTGGTCGGAAAATTTATTCTTTACCGGTTCCTGAGCAGGAATTTCGGGGATATGTATTTCCTGATCGGTGGGTTCCGCAACGTTTTTCATAAATTCCGCAACTTTATCGTGGCGTTTTTCAACAAATTCTTTATAAAGATCGTGGTTTTCGGAACTTGTAAGGTCGGTTTTTTCCTTTTGGGGTTTTGCCCCGGCAAAACCGCCTACCACTTCGGATTTTTTCTCTTCCGCGGGTTTTTGGGGTTCTGCGGTTTTTTCCTGTTTAACTTCCACCGGTTTTGGTTCTTCATTGGGCTTTGAAGCTTTTTCAAGGTCCTTAAGCTGTTCTTCCGTATGGATGGTAAAATCCTTGGGAACAAAACCGTTTATTTTTTCTTTTGTTGTTTTTTCGGCTGCGGTATGCGCCGGAACAGTATTTACCTTGGAGGAAATGCTTTCCTCCTTTTCTTTTTGTTTTTTGGATTTCTTTTCGTTTTTCCAGGTTGCCGCACCGAAATACTGCGAAAGAGTATCATCCACCTGGATTGTTCTTGTTGTTATGGGTTCATCTTTAAATTTTTTTGTATAAGTCGGAGCCTCCGGAACTTTTTCTTCCTCCGGTCTGGTGTTTTTCTGACGCATCTCAAAAAAATCGCCTTTTTGCTCCGAGGAATTTTTTTCTGTTTCAAAATCGGTTGATTTTGCGGCGCCGGTTTCTTTTTTGCGCCTGATCTCTTCGAGAATATCGTCAACCGAATATCCGTTTCCTGCCATTTCGTTCCCCTTCCCTTTAGCTGTATTTTAAACGAAAGAATTATCTTGCTTTAATTCCAAGGCGCTGTCTTGCAACTTCGTACATCATTACGGAAGCCGCGACGGAAGCGTTGAGCGATTCGATTTTTCCGCGCATGGGAAGCGAAACAACAAAATCGCATTTTTCTTTAACAAGGCGGCTTACGCCTTCGCCTTCCGCGCCGACAACCAGGCCGATTGCGCCGCTTAAATCCGCGGACCAGAGTGCTTCGCCGTCCATATCCGCGCCAAAGATCCAGACTCCGCGCTCCTTAAGTTCGTCAACGGTTCTTGCAATGTTGGTAACCCTTGCTACCGGAACATATTCCACCGCGCCGACGGAGGTTTTTGCAACAACGTAGTTAAGGCCGACACTTCTGCGCTTCGGAATGATTACTCCGTGGGCACCGCAGCATTCCGCGGTTCTTATAACCGCGCCAAGGTTGTGTCCGTCCTCAAGTCCGTCCGCAATAATGATGAAAGGCGGTTCGCCTCTTTCTTCCGCAAGGGCAAAAATCTCGTCAACGGTTGCGTATTTATGTGCCGCGGCCATCGCAAGAACGCCCTGGGCATTGGCGCCGGCGGCAAGTTCATCGATTTTAACCGGTGCAACTTCCTTTACCGGGATTCCGACATCTTTTGCCATGGCGTAAAGTTTTCCGAGGTTTGTGGCGCCTTTTGCGACCATTATTTTATCAATTTCCCTGCCGGATTTAATCGCTTCGATTACCGCGTTTCTTCCGCAGATTTTATCTTTATCCGCTTCATTTTCGCGGATTTCTTCTTTTTCTTTAAATTTATCCATATTTTATTCTTCCTTCATTAAAGTAGAAATATTCACAACGGTTTCTATCCAGTAATCGCGAAGCTGTTCGTTGATTTTTGTGCCTTTTGCGGTCCGGACATAGTACTTTCTGGGTTTTCCTTCGGACATATCCCATTCGCTTTTAAGTAATCCCTGGCTTTCAAGCCTTCGGAGAAGTGGGTAGAGGGTGTTTCCGTCCACTGGAACCCCTTTTTCGGTCAGTTCCTGGCCAAGAGAATAGCCATATTTAGGGGAGGAAAGTTGATTTAAAACGCCGAGAACGACCGTTCCGCGGCGAAGTTCCGACACAAAACCGGAAATAATTTCGTCATCGCTCAAATTTCCCCACCTCCTGAATAAAATGGATTTTTTGGCTTAAATAAGCCATTTTTTGATAGCAAGCAAAGCGAAAAAACGGCTGTTTTTTCGCTTTTTTCTTTTTTTCGGAACAAAAAAACACCGCTTTTTCGGCATTTTTTCTTCCGGATTTTTCAATATTTCTATCTAGCTCCGATTATACTGTATAATCAACTGTGTTGTCAAGTACATATTAAAAATATTTTAAAACAATTTTATTTAGCTTTATTGTTAAATATATTTAATTCTATTTTACTTTACTGTTGTTATTGTTTATTTTTAAAATAAAATACTGTGTGCCGCACGAATATACTAAAAAACGGGCAGAATAGGGGTTTCCCCTACCCTGCCCGTTTTTTTACGGATTTTTATTGAATTTTAAAGGTTTTTCGGTTTTGTTAAAGTCCGTTTTTTGGCTTATTTATGCGGTTTACCAGACTTTTAAAAGCCGCGGAAAACGCTTCATAACAATACCGCACATCTCACGGATTTCGTCCGGAATTGTTCCAACGGGTCCGTTTATCGGGTCATATTTGAACACTTTTCCCTCATATCTGAAACGGCAGTTGTTTGCTTCGCCGGTTACGTAGAATCCGTCGTTTTCGCTCTTTTTAAAATCTTCCTCGTCAAGGAACAGAGTGAATTTTTCTTTATACGGTTTTCCGTCATAGGGACAAACGTCGGCGCAGGCGCCGCATTCGTCGCAAAAATCGTTTACATGAAGGATCTGGCGGCTGCCGTCGGAAAGTTTTATTACCCAGTTTGCTCTGTTGGGGCAAACTTCCGCACAAAATTCGCAAACGCTGTCACATTCAAGGCAACGCTCGCCCTCGGCGCATTTTTTACAGTCCGCGCAGAGTTTTCCGCGTTTTTCAAGGAAGGATTTGTCCTCATTTTCGTTGTCCGGAACGTATTTGTCGTAATGGCTGTGGGCAATTTTTTTGCAAAGGCGCTGGGAATCCGCAATAACTTTTGCGATATCGGCGGTTTTTCCGAAGTTTGCGTTGCCAACGAGATAGGTTGCGCTGTCGATTTCGTCATAAAGGCTGTCGTCAACTTCCTCGCCGGTGGCGTTGATGGCGATATCCGCCGGGATTTTATCCTTCGCTCCGGTATCGATAACGGGTCTTACTCCGGTTTTTTCGTCCGGTTCGCCAAGTTTGGAAACGTGGCAAAGAAGCTGACCGCCGCGAACACCGCTGGGAATAAGATTTGGCGCAACGAAGATGCCTTCCTTCTTCATGGCAAGAATTTCGTCCATGGAAGCTTCCATTTCGCTTTCCGGTTTATCGAAAACAAGGGTTACCCTATCGACGGAAGGAAGCTTTTTGGCGCATCTTGCGGCGGCAACGGCGAAATGTCCGCCGCCGATTATGACTACGTTGCCCATAATAGTTTCTTCAAGGTCTTCCGGTTTACGTTTATAATCCGCAAGGAATTCCAGGGCGGAGATGTTTTTGCCGAAGGCAAACTTAAGATGTTTCTGTTTTCCCGCTCCGATTGCAAGGACAATTTTTTCAAAGCCCTGTTCACGGAGTTCTTTAAGAGAAGTTACCTCCACCCCAAGCTCCATTTCGATTCCGAGAGCCTGGATAAGGGTTGCGTCCCATTCGATATCGGAATCGTCAATGCGGAACTTAGGAACATATTTCGTAACAGCGCCGCCGGGACGATATTCTTTATCGAAAATGGTTACCTTTGCGCCCTGTCTTGCAAGGAAGCAGGCGGTGGAAAGTCCGGCAGGACCACAACCGACTACCGCAACTTTTGCGCCGGCGCCGGATTTGAGCTGGGTTTCGTCAAGTAGATCGAAGCAGGCGTTTTTCGCCGCCTGGTAATTTTCGCCTTTGATATTCAGCGGACATTCATAGAACCTTCTGGAACAGCCGTCCATGCAGGGGTGGCTGCAAAGGGTTTCAACGGTAAAAGGCATCGGGTTGCGCTCAAAGATAACACGGAGCGCATCAAGGCTTCTGCCGTTTTTGATAAGGCGCATAACAAGCGGAATATCGGCGCCCAACGGACAAACCGCGCGGCACTGAGCCTTGGTGCAGTTGATATGAGGAATCGGGCCTTCGGCCTTTTTAGCCTTTGCGCCGGGGATGTTTTTATATCTTCCGCCGGAATAAACCTCTTTTTCAATATCCGGAAGGTCGGAAGTCAAAATTCCGGAAAACTGGGCATAATCGCATTTTGAAACATCGTCCGCAAGCTGTTTGAAACGTTTAAGACCGCCGGGACGAATAATATCGGAAACAACGGTCACCGGCCAGATTCCGGCATTGAAAAGTTTGGAAGCAGTAAAATAATCCGCGCCGCCGGCAAAACAGATTCGAAGTCCGCCGCCAAAATCGTTTGCGATTTTTTCTGCAAGAGAAAATGCAATGGGGAAAAGCGCCCTTCCGGTAAGGCGGCCTTCCTTAACCGGGGTTTCCTTGGCGTTTTCAATAATAAGGCCGTCGCAGACTTTTACGCCGAATTCAAGACGGTTCATATCCGCTTTGTTTTGAAGGCGAAGGAACGCGGGTTTAAGGTCATCATAAAGAGCTCCGCTTTCCATTCTTTCCTTGCTGATTTCGATATCGTCATAGCCGTTTATATCAAGGATTCCGCGGATGGTGTAATATCCAAGGAGATCAGGGCTTACTCTTACGAATGTATGGAGTTTCTTTTCGGTGATGAGGTATTCCGCCGCTTCTTCAATTTCGGAAGCGGAAAGGCCTTCCTTCGGAACAAAAACCGCGGAGGTGCAAACCCTTGGGCTTATATCGGAAATATAGGTGTTATCAACGCCGTCCAGTTCGTCCATGTGGGCCCTTGCCCAGTTTTCACATTCGCGCCAGACCGGAGTATATTCAGCGGATTTAAGTCCTTCGATAAAGCTGTTCATCTTTTCGGATTTAAGATCCTCGAGGCTTCCGCCCACGGACATATTGAAAACAAAGCCTTCCGGAACGCCAAGTTCAAAAGCGGTGCTTATGAGTTTTATTGCGTACCAGGCTTTAACGTATTCACCGAAAGCTTCAGCGACGGAAAGCTCCGAAGGATGTTCGGAAGAAAAGGTTCTGTCGCCGACAGAAGCGGAAGGTTTTTCGGATTTTTCGTTATCGGGGCAAACGGTCTTGAGTTCGAAAAACCTTGCGCCGGAAAGATAGGCGGCGATTATTCCCTGTGCCGTCTGGGTAACAGGACCCGCGGCAGGACCAACCGGGTTTTCTATCCTCATTCCGAAGATGGGAAGCCTTGCTCTTCCTGCCTTATAAAAATCTTTCACTCCGAAAATGGTTCCGGTTGCGTTGTGTTCCTCGATAAGAAGTCCCATCAGCTTTTCGAAAGAAAGCGGTCTTAAATTATCGCTCATCGGGCAAAACCTCCTGTTTCAAGCGGTCATAAAAATACATATTAATTTTAACATTTTTTCTTTATAAATACAAGGTATAAAAGGAGAATGGAAAATTTTAATTCGCAGAATAAAAAAAGCCTCCCTTGTGTAAAGGGAGGTGGATTTTCTGTGCTTGCACCGAAAAGACGGATGGATTGTAACCCTGTCCGGTTGAAAATTTATAAATATATCCCTCCTCCACCGTCTTCGACGGTCCCCCTCCTCCTCCGAGGAGGTTAAAGCAACCCCGTCCCGTTAAAAAACGGCGGATATTTTACGCCCCTCCGTACTAAAAAAGAGCGCCCCTCTGCGGAGCGCTCTCTTGAAATATTTTTTATCCGTTGAAATAATTATAAAATTTTTCTTTGTTCAAACGGAAAGTAAGTCCGTCATATTTTTCTCCGTTAACTTCGCAGTAATCGATTTTGCGGCGGCAAACTTCAAAACCGAGTTTTTCGGCGCATTTTATCATGCGGATATTTCCGCTCCAGGTCTGGCAGTAAATTTCGTCCGCGCCGTTTTCAAAATAATAATTTATAAAAGCTGCAAGGGCTTTTGCGCCAATTCCGTTACCCCAAACATCCGGTTCGCAAATATCAATGCCAACGGCGCGATAAACGGTCTGACCTTCCCTGATTTCATCAATCCATTCATAGTTTTCATCAATGGGGTAAGAACTTACCCAGCCGATATGTCTGCCGTTCCATTCAATTTCAAACTTCCAGCGGCGAACATTATCGGAAAGCTCTTTCGCATACTCGTAATATTCATGCCAGGATACACGCTCTGTTTCCTCATCAGACTCGATAGGCTCCCATGGCGCATCGGTATCCGACCACTTTATTTCGGTGGTGAACCAACGTACATAATCTTCAATATCCGCTTCGGTCATATCCCGAAGGATTATATCTTTATATTCTATTTTCATAATACTATACCTGCCTTATATTCATTATCAATAAGAATAACGTTTTCGCCGTTTTCTTTGCAAAGCGAAAGGTTTAGCTTATTTTCCGCAACAAGTTCTTCCATATCCACAAAATCAAAAAGCCTTTTTTCAATGGCGTTTTCATTTTCGATAATGCTTTCAAAATTATTCCGGATATAATTTTCCGTCATAACAAGGCAGAAGCTTTTTATATTTTCAAGATATTTTTTATCAAAATCCTTCCGCCAATCGAAAGGGATATAGCAGCCTTCGACCGTAAGATTCTGACCGTTTTCGATGGCGGTTTTGATAATTTCCCGCACTATCGGCCAAAGATATTTTGTAAGCTTTTCATCGTCCTCGGGAGTAAGGTTTGTGTTCCCACTTCGGATAAGACCCATTTTAAGATGGTCGATGGAAAGATAATTGAACTTATATTTTTCAAGAATTTTTTGCGCCAGCAAAGTTTTTCCCGTATGGGAAGCGCCGAAAATGATTACGACCATCAAAAAACCCCGCCTTTTCCCTGTTTTTTTCTGCCTTGCTTTTAAAGCAAGTTTACCATTATATTTGCGCCAAGTAAAGCGGATTTTGTTTACAATTCGTAAAAATAAGTTTATTTTATACGCTTTGTTGTCGAAATATATAACATTATGTCAAATTATATAATTATAATTATGATAATTTAAAATTTATTTGTTATCATAAATGTAAACTTTTCATATAATAATTGAAATGTTCACAAATTTATAATAGAATAAAATATAGAAAATCCGCAAAAGGAGGCTTTTTATGAAAAGGGCGATTGTTCTTGCCGGCGGCGGCGCAAAAGGTTCTTACCATTTTGGTTTCTGGCGCGCGATCCGTGAACTCGGAATTGATTTTCAGATAGTCACCGGTTCTTCCGTCGGCGCTCTTAACGGCGCGATGATGGCAAGCGGGCTTTATGAAAGCGGACTTGAAATGTGGAACACGATCAAAACCCCGGATATAATCGAAACTTCGCCAAGCCGCCTTTCCGAAGTTATCGATACCGAAGGAATTGCCGGCGCGCTTAAAAGTTTTCTTGGGGATCTCGGTGAAAGCGCCGTTAACGTAAAAATGGATCCCTTCCCCCTTGGCGAACTTATTGCTAAATATCTTGACGAAAAACTTTTACGTGAAAACGGAATTGAATTTGGAATTATGTGTTCCGAATATCCGAATATGAAAACCCACCCGGTTACCCTTAAGGATATCCCCTACGGAATGTTAAGCGATTATCTTCTTGCTTCCTCAACCGTTTATCCTTCCATGGAACCGAAAGAAATTTCCGGAAGAAAATACGTTGACGGCGGCTACAGCGACAACTTCCCGGTAAACCTTGCCCTTGATATGGGCGCCGAAGATATTATCGGCGCAAATCTTTGCGCCAACGGAATTGAAGCAAAATATGAAACAGATTATCCCGTAAGGGTTATCCGTCCCTGGTTCGACCTTGGCCCGACCATGGAATTTGTTCCGGAAATTGCAAAGCGGAACCTTGCCCTTGGTTATAACGACACCATGAGAAGTTTTGGAAAACTTGACGGAACCTGTTACACCTTTGAAAAAGGCGAAAGCGAAAAAATGCAGAATGAATTTGAAAAATTCTGTGTAGAAATGCTTACAAAATGCGGCGCCGTTTCGCCAAGCGAAAAAGACCAATATTACAAAACCCTTGCGGTAAAAGGCCTTTCCGAAAAAAGAAAACAGCGCTTCGGCCTTATGCACAAAAACCTTGCGACGGTCTGCGCGGAAACCGCCGCAGAAATTTTTTGCGTTGACCCGACAAAAATTTACACCGGCGAAACGATTATGGAATCCCTTTTTAAAGAATTTTCGGTTTTTGAAGAAAAGGAAGAAAACCGCATGGCAAGCCTTTTCCAAACCGCAAAACCCCTTAACTATAAGCTCGGCCAGATAAGTTCCATCGACAGCCGGGAAGTAACGGCCTATCTTGTTAACCTTTGGCTGGAACTTGCAAATTCCGAAAGCCAGAACCGGGACCTTCGGACCCTTTGCCGTTTTATTCCGAAGGAATTTTTTGCTTCGCTTTATATCAGTTTCCTTAAAATCAAAGGAGAATAAAAAATGAAAAAAACAAAAATTCTTGCCCTTCTTATGGCTTTGGTTCTGGTTTTATGTTCCTGTTCCGGAAGTTCCGAAGCCGCCACCGGCGGAAAATATATGCTTGCAACCGGAAAAGCCGGCGGAACCTATTATTCCCTTGGAACCTGCATTGCTTCCGTCTGGGATAAATATTCCCAGAGCACAACGAACATTGCCACAACTTCCGGCTCGGTGCAGAATATTGAAATGCTCCTGAAGGAAAACGCGGATTTTGCCTTTGTTCAGAACGATATTCTTCACTATGCCCTTGAGGGCAAGGAAATGTACGAAGAAAACGCTCAGCGCGGAATTTCCGTTGTTGCAAATCTTTATTCCGAGCACGCCCAGTTTGTTGTAAACGCTTCCAGCGATATCAAAACCATTCCCGAACTTGCGGGAAAAACCGTCGCGGTTGGAAAATACGGAACGGCCACCGAGGCCGCCGCAAGACAGATTCTTGAAGCCTACGGAATAACCTATGATATGATAACCGTTAAATACCAGACTTTTTCCGAGGCAATGGACGGCCTTCATTCCGGAAGTATCCAGGCGGCTTTTGCCGTTTCCTCCCTTCCAAGCGCGAATATAATCGAATATTCCCAGACCCACGAAATCCGTTTTCTTCCAATTTCCCTTACCCAATCCACCGCTTTTAAGCGTAACTGTCCGTTCTTCCGTGACGGAATGATTGCAAGCGAAGTTTACGGAACGGAAAATTCCGTTTCCACCGTTTGCATCGACGTTCTGCTTATATGCCGGAACAATATGCCTTCGGCGGATGTTCTTGCCATTACCCAAGCGCTTTTTAACAACACGGATGAAGTTGTTGCCGGACACGCAAAGGGCGAGGAAATTAACGCCGTTACCGCTTCGGAAACCCTTATCGGTTCCATCCATTCCGGCGCAAGGCAATATTTTGAAAACCCCGACGAAGAAATAAAAAAGGAAGATAAAAAAGAGGAGGAAGAAACTTCTTCCGAAAGCAGTTCTTCCGAAACCGAATAAAACAAAAAAATCCCCGCTCCGGCGGGGTGTTTTTTTTGCCTTTTTTCTTGCATTTATCTTTTAAAAAATGTATTATATTAAGGTTACATTAATTATATCAAGGGGAAAAATATGTCTAAAGCAATCCATTTTATAAAAAAGAACACCGTTTTTTGCGTTGCGGCCCTTGCCGCTTTTATAACCGCTTTTTTTGTTCCGCCGGACGCGGAATATCTCTCCTATTTTGACTGGCGGACCCTTGCCTGCCTTTTCCTTACCCTTGCGGTGGTTTCCGCCCTCGGCAACGTAAAATTCTTCACCATTCTTGCAAGAAGGCTTGTTCTCCTTTCCGGAAATCTTCGGCGGCTTTTCCTTCTTCTTGTTGTAATAACCTTCATCGGTTCCATGATAATCGCAAACGACATGGCGCTTATCACCTTTTTGCCCCTTGGATATTTTGCCCTTTCCGTAACTAAGAACGACCGCCACATGGCATATCTTTTTATCCTCCAGAACATTTCCGCAAACCTTGGCGGAATGCTCACTCCCTTCGGAAACCCGCAAAACCTTTATCTTTACTCCTTTTTCGAAATTCCCACGGCGGAATTCACCAAAATTATGCTTCCGCCTTTCCTTCTTGCAATTTCCATGCTTGCGGTAGCCTGTTTTTTTGTAAAACCGGAAAAACTTTCCTTCCACGAAGATTTCCCCGAAAAGCTCCATGTTAAAAAAACCGTCCTTTATATGGTGCTTTTTGCGTTTTCGCTTCTTATTGTTTTCAGAATAATTCCTTTCTGGCTCGGCCTTGCGGTTATTCCCGTTGTTCTCTATTTTGTTGATAAAGACGCGCTTTACGAGGTGGATTATTCCCTTCTCGGAACATTTTTCTTTTTCTTCATTTTTTCCGGAAACCTTGCAAGGATTGAAGCCGTTAACGAATTTTTCTCCGCCCTTCTTGATAAAGATGCGCTTATTGTTTCAACTCTTTCCTGCCAGTTTATAAGCAACGTGCCTTCGGCAATACTTCTTTCCCAGTTCACCGGGGATTACCATTCCCTTCTTCTTGGCGTGAACATCGGCGGAACCGGAACGCTTATCGCTTCCCTTGCAAGCCTTATTACCTTCAGCGAATTTAAAATTCTTTATCCGGAACAGACTAAAAAATATCTTGTCCTGTTCACCGCGATAAACGCTATTTTCCTTGTTGTTATGACTGCCGCGGCAAAATTTTTCTTTTTATAAACTATAATTTACTTTTTTTCAATAGAATTATTCATGGATTTGATATATAATATCATTATATAGGAGGTGAGCGCCGCTTGGACGATTTGAAAGTTATAACAGCAAGCAACATAATAAACCTTCGCACCGCAAAGGGAATGACCCAGGCGGAGCTTGGCGAACTTCTTAACTATTCCGACAAAAGCGTTTCCAAATGGGAAAGGGCCGAGGCCGTTCCGGACGCTTATGTCCTTAAAAAAATGAGCGAAATTTTCGGCGTTACCGTTGATTATATTCTCAATTCCCACGACAGCTGGGAACCGCCGGAAAGTTTTAAAAAAGCCGAACGCAGCTTCCACAGCAAGGTTATAACCGCCCTTGTTCTTTTCGGGATCTGGACTTTTGCTTTTCTTATTTACGTTATCGGCTGGCTTAACGAAAAAAACTGGTGGCTTCTTTTCCCCTATGCTCTTGTTGTTTCACTTATTACGCTTCTGGTGCTCAATTCCGTTTGGGAAAGCGGAAAAAACAACCGCCATATAATTTATGCCCTTGTTGCAAGCATTTTTCTTACGGCATATCTTACCTTCCTTAGCTTTAACCCATGGCAGATTCTTCTTTTGCTTATTCCCGCGGAATTTATAGTTTTCCTTTCCTTCCGCATCAAAAAATCGCATAAATAAGCCATTCTACTCCAAGTAGAGTCCGTTTTTGCGGACTCTACTTTTTGTTTTTGCGGAGTATAGTAAAAAAGATTGACTCTATCCCCCTTTTTGGTTAAGATATTCAGCATTGAACAAAGCACAAAAAAGGAGGAACAAAATGTCCGGTTACATTTTAAGCTGCTGTTCAACAGCCGACCTTTCAAAAGAGCACTTTGAAAAAAGAAATATAAATTATATCTGTTTCCATTATAAACTTAACGGGGTCGATTACCCCGATGACCTTGGCCAGACGGTTCCCTTTGAGGAATTTTATAAAAGAATGGATTCCGGAGAAGATACCCAGACTTCCCAGATAAATGTTACCGAATATCTTGAATATTTTGAAAAATTCCTTTCCGAAGGAAAGGACGTTCTTCATATAACCCTTTCAAGCGGAATTTCCGGTTCATATAATTCGGCGGCGAACGCCGCGAAAATCGCAAAGGAGCGCTACCCGGAAAGAAAAGTCTTTGTTGTGGATTCCCTTGGTGCTTCCTCCGGATACGGCCTTTTTATGGATAAACTTGCGGACCTTCGTGATGGAGGTATGGAAATCGAGGAACTTAAAAACTGGGCAGAAGAAAACAAACTCAACCTTCACCATTGGTTCTTTTCTTCCGACCTTAAATTTTTCATTAAAGGCGGAAGAGTTTCCAAAACCGCAGGCACCGTCGGAACAATCCTTGGAATCTGTCCGCTTCTTAATATGGATAACGAAGGACACCTTATTGCAAGATCCAAAATCCGTTCAAAAAAGAAAGTTATCCAGGAAATAGTAAAGCGCATGGAGGAAAATGCCGAAGGCGGACTTTCCTATTCCGGAAAATGCTATATCTGCCAGTCCGCCTGCGTTGATGACGCAAAAGAGGTTGCAAAACTTGTTGAGGAACGTTTCCCTAATCTTGACGGAAAAGTTCTTATAAACTATATCGGCACCACTATCGGAAGCCACACAGGTCCCGGAACCGTTGCGCTTTTCTTCTGGGGTAAAAAAAGGGAGGATTAAATCCATGATTAAACTTTTTGCAGATACCGCTTCCAATCTTCCGGTTGCGCTTAACAAAAAATATAACGTAAATATAATTCCGCTTTCCTACACCATGGACGGAAAAGACGTTCCCTATGACCTTGAACACGATTTTGACGGCAAGGCTTTTTATGACGCCATGAGAAACGGCGCAGAAATGAAAACCTCCATGGCAAACTCCGAAACCTTCCGTGAACGTTTTGAAGAAGCTGTTAAAAACGGCGACGAAGTTATTTACATCGGCCTTTCCGGCGGAGTAAGCGGAACGGTCCGCGCGGCGGAAATTGCCGCGGAGGAAATCCGCGAAGAATACCCCGACGCAAAAATTGCCGTTATAAACTCCCTTGGCGCCGGTCTTGGAATCGGAATGCAGGTTGTTGCCATCGGCGAACTTATTGCGGAAGGAAAAACTTTTGAGGAAACCGTTCGGATTTCCGAAGAGAGAAAAAACCACATGTGCCAGTTCTTTACCGTTGACGACCTTTCCTACCTTAAAAAAGGCGGAAGAATTTCCGGCGCAACCGCCGCCATCGGAACCCTTCTTAACATCAAACCGCTTCTTCGCGGCGACGAGGAAGGACATATTGTTTCCTGGGGAAAATGCCGCGGAATCAACAAATGCATCCTCGAAATCGTAAAAAAATACGACGAACTTGTTCTTGATAAATCCGCCGATGTTATGATGATCCACGGCGACAACATGGACGCAATAGATTTTATGACCGAAAAACTTCGTGAACATGGTTTTACCGGAAACACCACCGTAATGCCCTTTGAACCTGTTTGCGGCTGCCACGTTGGCCCCGGTTCCGTTGCACTCTTCTTCTGGGGAGAGAGAAAATTATGAAAAGAACCCCTTTGGGTGAAAGAATTTTGCCAAATTACACCCGCGGCGAGGAAATTGCCAACATGACCACCCATATTGTCGGCGGCGGCTTCGGCGTTGTTCTTCTTTTCCTTACGGTAATTGTTTCCGCCCTTAACCGTAACGGCTGGGGAATCGTCAGCTCATTTATCTACGGTTTTTCCATGATTGCGCTTTACACCGTTTCCAGCGTTTATCACGGACTTAAACCCGGCCTTGCGAAAAAGGTGATGCAGGTAATCGACCACTGCACCATTTATCTTCTTATAGTCGGAACTTATACGCCGATTTTGCTTTCCGCAATGCGCCCGGTTTATCCCGCCCTTGCCTGGACTGTTTTGGGCGCGGAATGGCTTCTTGCGGGAATTGCGGCGACCTTTACCGCCATTGACCACAACAAATATAAAAAACTTTCCATGGTTTTTTATATTCTTATGGGCTGGTTCATCGTAATCTGCTTCAAGCAGACCGTCGAGGTTCTTACCCTCCCGGGAATGCTCTGGATTTTGTTCGGCGGAATTTCCTATACCATCGGCGCCGTTCTTTACGGAATCGGCAAAAGCAAACCGATTTTCCACACGGTTTTTCATGTTTTTGTTGTTATCGGAACCCTTTTGCAGGCCATCGGAATTTTGTTTTATGTGTTATAAAAAAATCCCGTGCTCAATGAGTACGGGATTTTTTGCGCTTATTTTATTTTTCTTGGTTCATTCGTAAAACCGGCAATATAATCAATTGAAACATTATAAAATTTTGCAATTTTTATAATAAAATCAAAAGGGGGTTCCCTTTTTCCTTGTTCATAATTTGTATATGTTGTTTTATGCATACCGAGTTTTTGAACAAGCTGCTCCTGAGTCAAATCTGCATCCTCTCTTAAATCTCTTAATCGCGTATAATGCTGCATAACTATCACCTCTTACAGTAATATTATGCGACAAAATTGCTGTAACCCTTGACAAAATACATCGTTTGATGTATTTTGTAATCAATTAAACAATCAGGAGGATATAGAATGGAAAGTGTAAGCAGAAAAAAGATTCAACAGGCAAGAGATTCCATAAGATTTATGAATGGTAGCGAAGTTACTTACGAAGCAATAAAAATTGCTTTGGAAGAAGTAATCGAAAACTATGGAATTGAAGCGGTCGTTGAAGAAGCAACTCTTTATGGCGGAGGCCTTTTTGCAAAAGAAGAATCCTGTCTTGCTTTGGTAAATCCGAATCACCGCAACGATTATTTCAAATTTTGCATTGTAAGAAAAGATGCAGGAAAAACATGTACGGTTGATGTTTATTCCTTTGGTCAAAGTAAAAATATCAAGCACGAGGAATTTGCCGCAAACACTCATATTTTTGATGGGCGAGGAACTATGGGAACCGTCGGCGGAATGCTCGCGGGTGGCGCTGTCGGCGCAGGATTTGCAATAGGAAGTGCCGTAACCGGTGTAGCCAAAGCAGGATTTAAAGCTGTTGCTAAAGGAATAAATGCACTTATGCGCGACCCTCAGGCTCTTGAAGAAGAAAATGCATGGTACAGCGCAGTACATTCGGTTTTTAACGAAGTAATCTCTTAATATCAAAAAAGACAGCCGCGAGGCTGTCTTTTTTTGCGCTTATTTATACTTTTTTGTATCGTATCTGTCGAACATCGAAAAAATTATTGATTTGCGGCGCTTTTCCGGCCTTCCTTCTTCGATGCGCTTGACTTCCTTAAGGAACAGCCAGTGTCCGAAAAGGCTTCCAAGGGCGCCGAAAAGTCCATAGGCAACCGCAAGTCCCCAGTTCTGTTCAAAGAAAAAGAACATAAACGGAACAAAAATCAAACCTGAAAAGATTCCGTAAAGGGGCATAAAACCGTTTTTCATGGAAACAACTCCGCCGGTTATGGCGCAAAGCATCGGGAACGCGCCCCATTCAAGAATTACCAGACGGAAAAGTTCCGCGGTAACCTCGTCGAAAAGGAACGAAACAAGAATTCCGAAAACGAAAAATCCAAGAAGAATTGCCGCCGCTTCCGCGGTGGCTTTTAATTTAAGCTTTTCCATTTATTTAACGATGGACATCTTTTTGATGACAACTTTTTTGCAGGGCATATCGTTGGGATAGGTCGCAACGGAAGCAACTGCATCAAGAACCTCAAGACCTTCGGTTACATGGCCGAAAGCGGCATAGTTTCCGTCAAGGAATTCGCTGTCCTCATGAACGATGAAGAACTGGCAGGAAGCGGAGTTGGGGTCGGAAGTTCTTGCCATGGAAATAACGCCTTTTTTGTGGCTGATGGTGTTCTGGGTCCAGCCGTTGGAAGCAAATTCGCCATAGATTTCCGGTTTGCAGCCGCCGGTGCCGTTACCTGCAGGGTCGCCGCCCTGGATCATAAAGCCTTTGATAATACGGTGGAAAGTGAGACCATCGAAAAAGCCTTTTTCAACAAGTGCTTCGAAGTTTGCAACGGTTTTGGGTGCGGCAACGGGATCGAGTTCGATCATCATGGAGCCGTAGCCTTTGATATCAAGTTTAATCATTGTAATTAATCCTCCTGATTTTTTAACGATAGTAATATAATACTATTTTTAAAGGGGAATGTAAAGTTTTTATTTTGACATCTTCCCTTCGTTGTTTTATAATGTTTTCATAAACCCGAAAAGGAGCGTGCATTATGGAATATATCATCAAAAACGCAAAAATCGCAACAATGGATAGGGAAAATCCCTTCGCGGAAAGCGCGGTTGTTAAAGACGGAAAATTTGCTTTTTGTGGCGCTTTTTCCGAAGCGGAAAAACTTGTTTCCGCCGAAGCAAAAGCCCTTGATTGCGGCGGAAAGCTCCTTATGCCTTCCTTTAACGATTCCCACATGCACTATCTCCATTATGTTAAAACAAAGCTTTCCGTTGACCTTTGGGGAACGGTTTCCGTTGATGATATCGTTAACAAAATGAGCACCGCTTTTGAGCATTTTGACAGAGAAAGCGGCCTTTGGCTTATCGGCGAAGGCTGGAACCACGATTATTTTACCGAAGGCGAAAAACGTTTTCCCACCGCAAAAGACCTTGATAAAATTTCCGAAGATTATCCCGTGCTCATAATGCGCGCCTGCTACCATGTTGGCGTGCTCAACACAAAAGGCATGATGCTCATGGGTCTTAATTCCGAAAAAGCGGCCGAACTGGGCGCTTTTTGCGAGATTGACGAAAACGGAAACCCCAACGGAGTTATTAAAGAAAACTATTTTGACGAGGTTAAATCAAAGCTTCCCTATCCGGATTTAAGCGTTCTTATCAAAATGATGCTCGAATCCCAGGCCGACCTTTACGAACAGGGCATAACCGCCGTCCAGTCCGACGATATGAAATACGCACCGGAAGGCAGAGCCTATGAAATGCTCGATGAACTTAAAAAAGCCTCCCTTGACGGAAGACTTAAAGTACACTATGCGGAGCAGGCTCTTTCCCAGACCAAAGCGGAAGTTGACGATTGGTTCGGCCACGAGCATTACAAAATGCGCGACGGAAGTTTTAAGGTTTCCTGCCTTAAAATTCTTTCCGACGGAAGCCTTGGCGCAAGAACCGCTTTTCTTAAAAAGCCTTACGCCGATGACCCTTCAACCTGCGGAATTAAAATTTATACCCAGGAAGAGCTGGATTATTTCGTTCTTGAAGCGCAAAAACGCAACACTCCCGTTGCCATCCACGCCATTGGCGACGGCGCCATGGAAATGTGCCTTAACGCCATCGAAAATGCCAAAAACGCCTTTCCGGAATATTATCCCCGCCACGCAATAGTTCATTGCCAGATCACAAGCAAGGAGCAGGTCGAGCGCCTTTGCCGCCTTGGAATAATGCCCCTTACCCAGCCGGTTTTCATTGATTACGATATGCATATCGTTTATGAAAGGGTCGGCAAGGAACTTGCGGAAACTTCCTACGCCTGGAAGGATTACCTTGAAGGCGGCGTTCACGAAGCTTTCGGAACGGATTGCCCGGTTGAAAACTTTAAACCCCTGCGCGGAATTTACTGCGCCGTTACAAGAAAAGATTGCAAAGGAAATGGTCCCTATCTTCCGGAACAGGCGGTTTCCATGTATGATGCACTCTATGCTTACACCGCGGAAGGCGCTTACGTAAGCGGTGACGAAAACCTTCGCGGAAAAATTGCGCCCGGAATGGAAGCGGATTTTATAATTCTTGACCGTAACCTTTTTGAAATTCCGGAAGAGGAAATTCTTGAAGCAAAAGTTCTTGAAACATATATCGGCGGCGAAAGAGTTTTTAAAAGATAAAGCAAAAGCGGAGGAAAGTTCCTCCGCTTTTGTTATGCTTTTTTAATAAACTTGTTGGAACATTTGGGGCAGCGGATTTCAACTTTTCCGCGTCCGCGGGGAATTCGGATTTTCTGGCCGCAGGCGGGACATTTAAAATGTTTATAGGTTTTTCTTTCCTCAAAATCCGCCCGGATTCCGACCCACTTGTTTTTAAGCTTATACCAAAGGTTCATAAACTTCTGGTTTTCAATTCTGCGCTTTGTGTGGTTTTTGGAAAGAGTTCTGAAGACCGCAATTCCGTAAAGAACGAGCGAAACAAGGTAAAGAAGTCTTGAACGGGTGAAAACATAGAGAACGTAAAAGGCAAAACCGCCGCCGATAAGCGCAAGGGAAAGCTGGTCGGTTCCGTATCTTCCGTACATAAATTCTCTGAGTTTCTGCATTATCATTATAAAAAATCTTCCTTTTTCTTTTTGGTTGCTTTTATTATACCATGGATATTTCTGACAATGGTTAACGAATTTTAAATTTTGCTTTAAATTATGCCGTTTTTGGGGAAAAATTCCGGTTTTAACGGAGCAAACTTTTAGTTTTTTATTCCGCCTTGATTTACCGTCGTTTTTTTGATATAATAACTGCACAAAAGAATTTTTTCACGGAGGCATAGCTCAGCTGGTCAGAGCGTTCGCTTCACACGCGAGAGGTCCACGGTTCGAGCCCGTGTGTCTCCACCAAAAAAGCACCTCTTCGGTTTACCGAGGAAGTGCTTTTATTTTTTCCAAAACAGTGGTATAATATTTTTTATGTTTTTACGAAGGGCGGTGGAAAATTGAAAAGCGATTTTTTAAAAGGAATCCGCGACGGAATTCCGATTTGTCTCGGATATCTTTCGGTTTCCTTCGGTTTCGGAATTCTTGCCGTAAGCCTTGGGCTTTCGATTCTTTCCGCCGTTGGAATTTCGCTTACCAACTTAACTTCCGCAGGCCAGGTCGCCGGGGTTGGGATAATTGCCGCCGGCGGAAGCCTTGTTGAAATGGTTCTTACCCAGCTTGTGATAAATATCCGCTATTCGCTTATGGGTATTTCCCTTTCGCAAAAGCTTGACGGAAGTTTTAACACAATGCACCGTATGCTTGCTTCCTTCGGAATAACCGATGAAATTTTTGCCGTTGCGGTTTCGCAAAAATCCGTTTCGCCCTATTACATGTATGGCCTTACGGTGATTTCCGCCCTTGGTTGGGTTTCCGGAACTTTTCTCGGTGCCGCCGCGGGAAATATTCTTCCCGCTTCCGTTTCCGGCGCCATGGGAATTGTTCTTTACGGAATGTTCCTTGCAATTATAATTCCGCCGGCCAAAAAGGAAAAAGGCGTGCTCGCGGCGGTGCTCATTGCCGCGGTTTTGAGCACGGTTTTTGAATATGTTTTCAAATCCGTTTCCGGCGGCTTTGCGATAATAATCTGTTCGGTGCTTGCGGCGGCTTTTTGTGCGGTTTTCTTCCCCGTTCCGGATGAAAAGGAGGACGAAACATGAGCATTATAATCTATATTGCGGTCATGGCCGGGGTAACTTATCTTATCCGGATGATTCCTTTCACCCTTTTCCGGAAGAAAATAAAATCGCCTTTTTTCCGCGGTTTTCTTTATTACATTCCCTATGCGGTTTTAAGCGCCATGACCATTCCGGCGATTTTTTATTCCACCGGAAACACCGCCACTTCCCTTATCGGAACGGTTGTTGCGGTTGTTCTTGCATATTTTAAACTTCCGCTTATTGTTGTTGCCCTTGCGGCGTCCGCCGCGGCTTTTATCTTCGGATTATTCATTTAAAAAAGCCTTCGCTTTGCGAAGGCTTTTTTCTTTTATATTGTTTCCGGTTTTTGCTTTTCAGAAAATTTTTCGTTCTTTCCGAAAGGAACGAGGTGGGTTTTATCAAGGGCAAGCATCATAGCAGGAATGAAAACCAGCTGAAGGATTATTCCCGGAAGGGCGTTTATAAACGCGCCGGCAAAGAACATTCCGAGGGTAAAACCGTTTTCTCCTATTCCAAGCAGGGAAAACATGGCCGCTCCCCAAACAATTCTTCCGCCAATCATTGCCGCCGCCATGCACCGGTAAAGAGATTTTACGCAATGCCAGCGGGCGTTTTCATACGTAAAGCCGGCAATAAAACCATAGGCCGCAAGTTCAAAAGCCATTGCGACCGCATCCGGATACATAGTCGGCATAGTAAAAATCGCGGAGCGCATAAGCGGCATTATAAACCCAACGGCGGCGCCGCCTTTTCCTCCGCAGATAAGCCCGCAAAGAATTACCGGAATATGCATCGGAAGAAGCATTCTTCCGATTTGGGGAATCTGGCCGGTTACAAAAGGAAGAACCATTCCAACCGCAAGAAACATGGCGCAAAGAACGGTTTTTTCGGCATAATTTTTTCTTTTCACTAAAATACCACCTTTCTTAAAAAATTATAACACCGTTTTATGTTATTTTAAAGAAGCCGAACAAAAATTTCAATAAATTATTTTTAAAAAATATATAAAAAACATTGGTTTTGTGTTAAAATATATCCATCTCTATGAAAAGGATTTTTAAAATGGATTTTCTTCTTGATTTTCTTACAAACAAATTTTTTATAACCGCAATGGCTTCCTGGACCACCGCCCAGGTGCTTAAAGTTATTATCTACGCAATAATCAACAAAAGCTGGGATTTTTCGCGGCTTTTCGGCGATGGCGGCATGCCAAGCGGACATTCCGCAACCGTTTCCTCCCTTGCGACAATTTGCGCCCTTACCTACGGCTTCGGTTCTTTTGAATTTGCCATAAGCGGTATCCTTGCGATAATCGTTTGCCACGACGCAATGGGCGTTCGGCGCGAAGCAGGCAAACACGCAAAGCTCCTTAACCTTCTGGTGGACTCTTACGAAAAATTTTCCAAAAACGAACTTCCGGAAGTTGTTCTTAAGGAATTTGTTGGTCACACCCCGTTACAGGTCACAACCGGAATTATTCTCGGAATCATTTGCGCTTTCGCAATGCATTTCCTTGTTTTCGCGTAATCGGAGAGCTTTATGACAAAACTTGGATTCGGTTTTTTAAGACTTCCGCTTCTTGATAAAAAAGATGAGCACAGCGTTGATTACGCCGTGCTCAATTCTTTGACCGACCTTTTTATTGAAAAAGGCGGAAGATATTTTGACACGGCTTTTACATATCTTGGCGGCGCTTCCGAAGAAGCTATCCGCCTTTCCCTTGCTGAAAGATATCCGAGGGATTCCTTCATCCTTGCGGATAAACTTCCGAGCTGGGTTATTAAAAACAAGGAAGATTGCCGGAAAATTTTTGAAAAACAGCTTTCCCGTTGCGGCGTTGATTTTTTCGATGTCTATATGCTCCATTGGCTCAACGAAGTGAACTATATAAACGCGGAAATCTCCGGCGGTTTTGAATTTCTTGAGGAACTTCGCTCCGAAGGAAAAACTTTAAAAACCGGTTTTTCCTTCCACGATGGCCCCGAACTTCTTGATAAAATCCTTTCAAAACATCCGGAAATAGATTACGTCCAGCTCCAGATAAACTATCTGGATTGGAAAAGTCCGGCCTTTCGCGCAAAAGAATGTTACGAAGTTGCCCTTAAACACGGCAAGGAAATTATCGTTATGGAACCGGTTAAAGGCGGAACCCTTGCGAACCTTCCGCCGGAAGCGGAAAAAATTGTTTTGGAAGGCTGTTCCTCTTCGCCGGCTTCCGCCGCAATCCGCTTTGTTGAAGGTCTTCCCGGCGTAAAATACGTTTTAAGCGGAATGAACGGCGAAAGACAGCTTTCGGATAACATCGAAAAACGTCCGCCTCTTTCCGAAAAGGAGATTTCCGCCCTTTTTGAGGCAGCTGAGATAATTCGTTCAAAAACCGCTGTTCCCTGCACCGGCTGTTCCTATTGCACCGGGAACTGCCCTCTCCAGATTCCGATTCCCCGGTATTTTGAAATTTATAACGAATACTGCCGCAACCCGGAAGATGACTGGAAAATCGAGCACGCCTATTCAGCCCTTACGCGCAATTTTTCAAGACCTTCGGATTGCCTTCGATGCAGAATCTGCGAACAAAACTGTCCGCAGAAAATAAACATTGTCGAAATCTTGCAGAAAGTTTCGAGAACTTTTGGATTCTGACAAAAAAACGCCTGCTTTTGCAGGCGTTTTTCTTTATATCAAAATTCCGTTGCAATGGTCAATTTCGTGCTGGATTATCTGGGCTGTCCAGCCGAAAAACTTTCCGGTCTGCGGTTTTAAATTTATGTCAAGATATTTTACCGTTATCAGCTGAAAGCGCTTTGTTTTTCGGATTCCGGAAAGGGAAAGGCAGCCTTCCTCCGTTTCATATTCCCCGCTTTTTTCGATAATTTCCGGGTTAAACATTACCGTATCCGTTCCGTTATTATCAAAAACAATTATGCGTTTTCTAACGCCTATCATATTCGCCGCCATCCCGACGCATCCGGCTCTGTTTGCCGCAAGGGTATCCAGAAGGTCTTTCGCGGTCTGCAAATCCATAAAGGTTGCCTCAGCGGATTTTTGTGCAAGGAACAAAGGATCGTGAACAATTTGTTTTATCATAATTTTTCTCCTTTAATAACAGGCGATGTTGCTGTCGGTTCTGGATTCCGTTCCGCCCACCAGCGTTCCGTTTTCAAGGCGGACTATCATCTGGCCGCGGCCGAAGCTCGGCGTTGAAAGGTCAACGCGAATATTATGGCCTTTTTGGCGCAGAATACGGGCGATTTCGCTGTTGAACCTTGTTTCAACTGTTACGGTATTATCCCGCATCCATTGCCATCTTGGGGCATCCAGAGCCTGCTGTGGGTCAAGGTGAAAATCAATATAATTCATCGCAACCTGAAGGTGGCCCTGGGGCTGCATATAGCCGCCCATAACTCCGAACGGGCCAACCGCTTTTCCGTCCTTAAGAATAAAGCCGGGGATTATGGTGTGATAGGTGCGTTTTCCGGGAGCAAGGCAGTTTGCATCTTTTGGGTTAAGGGAAAAATCGCATCCGCGGTTCTGAAGGGAAATTCCGGTATCCTTAACAACAATTCCTGAACCGAAACCCATATAGTTGGACTGGATGTAGGAAACCATATTTCCTTCGCCGTCGGCACAGCAAAAATATACCGTTCCGCTTTTAGGCGGAACAGAGCTTGTATAAATTTTTGCGGTTTCGCCGATTTCTTTCGCCCTTTCGGCGCCGTATTCCGGCGCAATAAGGTCGTTATAATCAAGCTCCATAAAATCCGGATCGGTAACGTAGCGGAAAGCATCCGCAAAGGCAATTTCCATAGCTTCAAGCTGTTTGTGATAGGTTTCGACGGAATCTTTTTCGGAAAACTCGAATTCTTTAAGAATATTAAGCGCCATAAGGGCGACTATTCCCTGGCCGTTCGGAGGAATTTCGCAGATTTCGTATCCACGGTAATTCACCTTAATGGGTTCCACCCATTTTGCCTCAAATCTGGCAAGATCCTCGTAACGGAGATATCCGCCGAATTCCCGGCTGTCCGCATCGATTTTTCTTGCTATCTCGCCGGAATAAAAGGCGTTTGCGTTGGTTTTTCCTATTAATTCAAGCGTTTTTGCGTGGTTCGGAAGTTTTATTATATCGCCGGCTTCATAGGGTTTGCTTTCCGGCGTGAAGGTTCTGAACCATTCGTCAAATTCCGGTTTTCCTTCAAAAACCTTTTTATATCTGTTAAAAGCGGCTTTCCACATAAGCGCAAGGTTGGGCGCGCAGGGGTAGCCTTCCCTTGCGTAATTTATTGCCGGCGCCATATCTTCGGAAAGGGAAAGTTTTCCGAAGCGGCTGTTAAGTTCCGCCCAGGCTTTCGGCGCGCCTGGAACAGTAACCGCTGCCCAGCCGAAGGTCGGCATTTTTCCGTTTTCGTCCTTTTTATCCGAAAGAATTCCTTCTATAGTTGCCGCCATCGGCGCAGGTCCGCTTGAATTAAGGCCGTAAAGTTTTTGTTCCTTTGCGGACCAGACCAGAGCAAAGGCATCGGAACCTATTCCGTTGGCGGTGGGTTCAACAACGGTAAGCGCGGAAGCGGTTGCAACCGCGGCGTCCGCCGCATTTCCGCCTTTTTTAAGAATCTCGAGGCCGGCGGCGGAAGCCATCGGACTTGAAGCGCAGACCATTCCGCCCTTCGCATAAACCGGATATCTTTGCGAAGGATATTTCTGATAAGTAGGATCAAAAGAGGTTTTCATCATTTTTCCCTGCCTTAATATTTTATTACGGAAATATTGTAGCACATTTCCGCTTTTGGGAAAAGTTCTATTTTTTCCGCCGGATAAAAACTGTTGACAATGTTTTATTTTAGGGTAATATATAATAAGTAAAATTTTCCTTTAGAAGGAGTAAAAATGAAAGAACTTATCAAACTTTTTCTCGCCTTTGCGAGAATCGGCGGCCTTACCTTCGGCGGCGGCTACGCAATGCTTCCCATGCTCCAGCGGGAAGCTGTTGAAAAACAGGGCTGGGTAACCGAAGAGGAACTTATGGATTATTACGCGGTCGGGCAATGTATTCCCGGCGTTATTGCGGTAAACACCGCAACTTTTATCGGAAACAAGGCAAAAGGTTTTGCCGGGGCCGTTGCGGCTTCCCTTGGGGTAATCTTCCCTTCGCTTGTAATAATAATCGCCATTGCGGCTTTTATACAGAGCTTTTCCGAACTGGAAATTGTTCAGAACGCTTTCGCTGGAATCCGCGTTGGGGTTTGCGTTCTGATTTTTTCCGCGGTTGCAAAACTTTTCAAAAAAGCCGTTGTGGATAAATTCACCCTCGGGCTTTTTGCGGTTGTTCTTGCCCTTTCGGTTTTTACCAAAATCAGCCCCATTCTTTTTGTAATTCTTGCGGCCCTTGCGGGAATTATTGTTCAGGTTTTTATCCAAAAAGGAGGTAGCGCAAAATGATTTACCTTCAGCTTTTTTGGGAGTTTTTCAAAACCGGACTTTTCACCGTTGGCGGCGGACTTGCTTCCCTTCCTTTCCTTTATGAAATTTCCGACAAAACCGGCTGGTACAGCCACGCCCAGCTTGCGGATATGATCGCCATTTCCGAATCCACCCCGGGCCCTATAGGAATCAACATGGCAACTTACGTTGGTTTTACTTCCGCCGGAATTTTCGGTTCGATTATTGCAAGCATCGGTTTTATTATTCCGCCGCTTATAATTGCAACAATCGTTTCCCGTTTTCTTAAAAAATTCAGCGAAAACAAATTCGTAAAAGGCGCTTTTTACGGATTAAGAGCGGTTTCCGTTGCGCTTGTCTGTTCCGCGCTTGTTTCCGTTATTAAGATTTCGCTTATCAATGTTCCGCTTTTTTCCGAAACAAAAAACTTTTTTGACCTCATCAGCATCCCAGGAATTGTTCTTGCGGCGGCCTGCTGGTTTTTGCTCAAAAAGAAAAATCCCCATCCGGTGGTCATTCTCGGAATGAGCGCCGCGGCGGGAATTCTGATGGGGTTGCTTAATTTCATATAAATAGTACAAATTTAAAAAAACTGCACCATTTTCGTTAATTTGTTGACACAGCTGTGCAACTGCTGTATTATTTTAATATACAAAGAAGGTGCGTTTAAAATGTCGAAAAAGAATCTTGAAATCCAGGAAGCAACGAGGCAAAAACTTATTGATTCATTTTGGATTTTATATAAGAAAAAAGATATTGATAAAATAAAAGTACAGGAAATAACAGACCTTGCCGGTTATCATCGCAATAGCTTTTACAGATATTTTCCCGATGTTTATGCTTTGCTCGAACATATTGAAGATAAAATCATTAACGAACTGATTGATAATACCGACGAAAGAATAATCAACAGTCGAGACGGAATAGTGGCAAAGAATTTTGCAAAAGTATGGGAAGAAAACAGTGAATACATCCGTGTTTTCGCCAACAAGGAACGCGGAAACCGTTTTCTCATAAAAATGACAAAGAACTTAAAGAAATTCACAAGGAAAAATTTGTATTCAGCGAAAATCCCGATGAAAACGACTATATTCTTGAACAACAGCTCGCAGGGTCACTTTCCGCTATGATGCTTTATTTCAGAGGAGGAAAAGGTCTTACTCTTGAAGAAATAGTTAATCTTCTGATGAAATCCGGAGACCAAAAAAGTTACCCTTACAGAAACAGAAAACATGAATAATTCAAACCCGAAGTTGTATTTATACTGTGCAATTTCGGGTTTTTGTTTTGCGGTAAAACGTATATCAAAATCTGTACATTGATAAAAGACGGCGAAGGCTGTATTATTCAGTTAACGAAATAACATGGTGCAAATGCACCACGAAAGGAAGTTCTGTTTATGAAAGGCTGGCTTTTTACCAAAGCGAAACAACCCCTTGAATTTGTAGAAAAACCCGATCCTGTTGCCAAACCCGGCTGGGTTGTGGTTGATGTTAAAGCGGCAGGTCTTTGCCGTACCGACCTCGGTATTATGGAGCATGAATATTGGGTAGAAAACGGAATTGTCAGAAACCTTCCTCTTATTCTTGGTCATGAATGCGCCGGTGTTGTTGAATCTGTCGGTGAAGGTGTTTCTTTTGTAAAACCCGATGACAGAGTAGCTCTTGACTGCGCTATCGACGCTATGACCGGTGAATCTCTCGGTATTACCCATGACGGCGGCTTTGCAACAAAAGTTCTTGTTAAAGAACAGCAGTGTCTTCCCATTCCCGAAGGCGTAACCTTTGCACAGGCTGCAGCTTCCACTTGTGCGGGACGCACCGCATATCGTTCTTTCTTCAGCATCGGCGGAGGACACGCCGGACAAAAAGTTGCAATCATAGGTTTCGGCGCAATCGGTCAGTACGTAATGCAGATGGCAAAAGTAACCGGATGCGAAGTTTATGCAGTTGATGTAAACGAAGATTCCAGAAGAATTGCAAATGAAATGGGCTGCGCCGGGGTTTTTGATAAAGTTTCCGACCTTAATGCAATAGCGCCCGAACTTATAGTTGACTTTGTCGGCGCCGGAGATATTACCAACCAGGCAATCAAAGCATGTGCAAAAGGCGGCACAGTCGTTCTTGTTGGTATGTCCAGCGACAAAATCAGCATTGACGTTACTGCCTATGACGGACTTGTTCTTAAAGAAGTTCAGCTTAAAGGCTGTGGCGGAAGCAGCCCTCACGAAGTTGCAGGAACTATGGATCTTTACAGCACCGGCGGTTTCAACCCCAATATTATCACTTTCCCCTTTGAAGAAATTGACAAAGGTCTTGAAAAACTCAAAAATCATGAATTTGATGGCAGACCTGTTGCAGTAAGAGATTGATTTTTCTAATCCACATGGACAAAATACCCCCAAATCCACAAAAAGAAGTCTGCATTTTGCAGACTTCTTTTTGTGGATTTAATATTTTATTCCTGTTTTTGCTGTACCAAAGATTTGTATGAACTCCTTTATTTTTTCTCCTTTCTGTTGCACTTGATAGTATAATTCACCTTTAAAATAAAAAAACCTTGTCCGTTTCGGACAAGGTTTTATTTTTTTGCTATGAATTCTTCAAGCTGTTTATCTGTTCCCCAGCCGGATGCTTTGAATTCCTCGAATTCTTCTTTGTTCATCCATTCGGGCTGACCGCTCCATTGGCGGTTAACCGCTTCCTGCCAGGGAATTTTAACCGGATCGGCCTCGAGATAAGCAAAAAGTTCCCCGACGCCCTCTTTTGTTACGTTGCTTATTTCAAAAACCCTTTCGCAGCCGGAATTTATCATCCAGTTACGCACCATCGGAACGTTAGCGTAAGGTGAATCCGTTTTTGTAATAATTCCTATAAGCGGGCGGTTTGTCCAGCAGTTGCAGTTCGGTTCGAAAACCGCGAAGGGTTCGTCTGCCGCCATAACAAGAGCAAGAACGTCCGCTTCGAAAGAAAAACAGGCAAGACCGATTCCGCAATGTTTGGTCTCGGAATATTCGCCCGGGGAATCGATTATAAAATCGTCTGTGTTCGTATATTGAGTTTTGTGATAATGAAGTTCCTCACCGTGCAGAATCTGGGTCAAGGAAGTTTTTCCTGCCTCGCTTCTGCCCATTAAAAACATTTTTTTCATCTATTCTCTCTTTACACCTCTGTTATTTCACAGACGGTGAATTTAAGTTTATATTCAAAAAATTCAATAACGCCTTCAAGGGCGCTTCGGACGTTGGAACGGTCGCCTAAAATTACAACAGAACCGCTGAAACGGTCGAGAGTTCCGATTTCGACGTTGCCGCTTTTCATTGCGACATCCGCAACGATAATTGCGGCTTCCTCCGGGGTAACATGGATAAGTCCGATGGATTCGCCGGTGTGGTCTTCGCCGAAATGGGTTCCTATATGTAACGCAAGGTTCTGATAGATTCTTGTTTCGGAAGAACCGATGAGCTGGGCAAGTGAAATTTCCTTGCCCTTTACTTTGATACGGACTACCCGAAGATCTTTATCTTTAAGTTCCTCATATTTTTTTTGGAAAACCTTTTCAAGGAATTCCTCTCTGGTCATGCGTACTCCCATAACCGCACTTCCTTAACGTTTGGTAACTTCGCAGACTACGTATTTCATAACGTCACGGAAATACTGGCAAACCTCGTTAAGGGCTGCGGTAACGTCCGCAATATCGCCGGTTATAATCATTGAACCAGTGAAACGGTCCGCAAAGCCAAGATATACGTTGCCGCTTTTAACCGCAATATCGGAAGCAATAACTGCGGATTCCGGCGGAGTCATATTCATAATTCCGATAGCGTTGGAGGTGTAATCTATGGAGGGGTTAAGACCCAGTTTTTGATATATGATAGGCGCAGGGCCGCCGATTACGTGTGCAAAGGTTATTTCCTTGCCCGCAACGGTTTCCTGAACTATTCTTATCTGTTCATGGGTGTCGTTCATAAAATCATTTTCCTCCTGATTTTTCGTTTTTTAAGAACCAAAAACCAATTTATGAAAAAGCAAAAGCCACTTTTGCTTATACATATTTTTACTTAACTATATACTATCACAAAACCTTGAAAAGGTCAACGACAAAACTTGTTTTCTTTTATAAGTTTTATGAGCATCAAAAATGAGCACGGAAAATTTTCCGTGCTCATTTTTCTTTTTTTGATTTCAGTTCACTGTTTCCGTTGCGTTTTCTCTTATAACAACTCCAACGGTGGAATTTACCACTGTTTCGTAAGAAATTCCTTCAGGAGCGTTGTTTACTTTAAGGGTAAACATCTTTCCGAATTTTTCTTTTTCCGTATTATAGCTGCTAAAGAAAACATCCGTAAGGTTCTGTACGAAAACAAATCTCTGGCTTCTGGGCATTCCGTCTTTCTGCCAGTGTGCCACGATTGCAATCTCAACTCCGGCGTTTTCGAGGTTGTTTTTCAAAAGTTCGACCGAATCTGCCTCAAATCTCGGTTCAAAAACAACGTCGTAATGTTTTTCGCCAACCGTATAATCCTTCGCAACAAACATTTTAAGTTCAACAAAAGCGTATCCGGTTTCGGTTTTTACCGGAAGCTGGGCATTGTCCGGGTTGCTCATGAAATGTTTTTCGTTAACAACAAGGCGGCCGCTGTTGTCGTCGCTGTTATCGGCAATGTCACCGAAAATCGACGCATACTCTGTGGCAAGGGTATAACCGTTAAGGTCAAGAGTAACTTCGTCGGAAACAAGAACCATTGTTTCTTCAACGTTAGCAACCAGTTCGATTACATCTCCGGCTTTTGCCTCTTCAAGTGCTTCGCCGAGAGTTGCGTAACCATTTTCACCTATTACAGCAGAATTTCCGCTTTCGCTCCAATCCAGAACGAAGGGGCTGAAAGAGCTTACAACAAAGCGGATTCCGTAAGGAGTAAGTTCGCCGTTGATGGTTTCGGATTCTTCGAAATCATCATTGTAATGATGGATCTTAGGATTAAGCTTAAGCGCAACAGCGTCGCTGTAATCGAAATCGCCGTCATTATCGAAATCGTATTTGTCATACGGATTTACAAAGCTGTAAGGAAGGTAAATTACCTTTTTGCCATCCGGGGTGTTTTCGTCGCCTTCGAGCTGGAAGTAGTAGGAAGTTACTTCCTCATATCTGCTTACCTGCGGGAAATGGTTGGTGGTGAGTTTCCATTCAATATCATCAACAGGAGTGGGAACTTCAACTTCGGCTGTAAGCTCATCTTCAGTTACAGAATTTGCTGTTTCTTCAAAAACAAAATCCGAACCCTGAACATAAACATATTCACGAACAACGTCTTTTTCAAAATCAAAATCCGGATCGGTCGGGAGTTTTTTGTACCAGTCTATAAGAACCGGTCTGCTGGCTCCTTGTTCGTTTGCGTACCAGAAAGTGAGGTCGCCCACTTCAAGGCTGTCAAGTTCTCCGAGCATGCCCAGAACAGTTCCATTACCGATTTGCTGGAATTCCGCCTCTCTGATATCCTCGTCCCTGTAATCGGCGGTTTCAAGGTCATAAGAAGGATATCCGGTAAAGTTCTGCATAAAGTTGATGGTCTTATAACCAACAAATTCGCCTTCCGGCTTGCTGATTTTTACCCATGTTCTTGTAACAGTTTCCGGGTCAAGGTCAAGCTCGTATTCCGCTACCACAAAACCGTTTTCGTCAAAGCTTACGTTAAGTCCATCTTTAGCAAGAGCTTCGGCAGTTACAGTTTCGCCTTTTTTATTTACGAAATTAATTCTGTCGGTATCCGTTATCTGTTCCCAATATATATCCATATATGTTACCTTCGGATTGAACTCCAAAGAAATATATTCGATATATTGTTCACCGTCTTCGTTTTCCCAGATAATTTCTTCCTTGTTTACTGCGGTATACAAATCTCCGTTCTTTACCGGTTCATAATAAATTTCGACAGAGGTTTTACCGTCGGAATAATACTGTTTACCGTCAACAACGGGTGCATCTATCACAGTTTTAATCAGTTTACCCTCAAGAGCGGCCGCAATATTTTCTGCGTTATTTTCGTTTCCGGAATAGATGTAAACAAGGTCGCCGTTTATTTCATCGTAAGAAGAAACGATATTATCTATATTATTTTCCGGATGAAGTCTTTCTTCGGGAACATAATTGCGCGGTTCTTCGAAGGAAACGCTTTCGACATCGCCTTCAAAAACAATTCTGAAAGGAAGCAACCTGCGAACTATTTCGTTGCTTTCTCCAACATAAAATGCAATCTGGTAATAACCTTCAAAATCATCACCTTCCGGGAACGCTGTAATTGTTTCTCCGTTTTTCACTGTTCCTGCAAGAGGTGCTGTAAAATAGAATTCTATTGCTCTTTCGTCGTTGTAATCATAGAAAGCATTTGCATTACCGGTTTCTTCAACGAAATCGTTATAATTTTTAAGACCATCTCTGGAATTATCATAAGCCTTTGTGGTTCCTGCCGGTGCATTAACGCCAACCCAAAGATAGATATCCTGCTGATCTATGACAACATTTTTATACATCTGCTGCCATTGTTCAGTTGTGATATTTTCCGGAGTTACGGTTACGGTATATATTCCGTCAACATATTCGCCGGAAACAAAACCGGAAATATCGGAGATTCCTTTGATTTTAAGAGAAACTTCGGATTCTTCCGCAATATTTCCTTCCCAGCTTTCCATATCCGTTTTGCTCCAATCCAGAACAAAGGGGCTGAAGCTTTCTACAACAAAGCGGATTCCGTATTCTGTAAGTTCGCCATTGAGCGGCTCTCCTTCAACAAGTTCGTCGTGGTCATCGTTATAGTGGTGAATTTTAGGGTTAAGTTCAAGCGCAAGCGCATCGGCATAATCAAAAATGCCGTCGTCATTCTGGTCCTTCGCTCCTTCCGGATCGATAAAGCTGTAAGGAAGATAAATTACCTTTTCGCCATCCGGGGTATTTTCGTCGCCTTCGAGCTGGAAATAGTAGGAAGTTACTTCCTCATATCTGCTTACCTGCGGGAAGTGGTTTGTGGTAAGCTTCCAGCCTTGGCCGATAGGGGTTGGAACTGTTACTTCCTCTTTAACTCCGGGTGTTGCTTCGGCCTCTTCTTCGTTTACATATTCGCCGTAGGTTACATAGATATATTCACGTTTGATAAGATTATAATCTTTATCGAACCAGTCGATAACTTCTATCTGGATATATCCGCTGTTGGAAGTGTACCAGAAATCGATTCCGAGATCTTCAATGCTGCCAAGTTCAAACCAGGAAAGATTTATGCAAGGAACATTTCCGTTTCCGTAACGAATAAATTCGCCGTTTTCTCTCTTTACATTGAGAAGATCGTTTTGATCTTCCGCAGTAAGAATATCGCCTACGCCAATGTTCATTCCGCCGCTTCCGTTTTCGATATAATAAACGGCATTTGCGGGCGGGGTGATATATGCAATCATATCCTTTGCTATTCCGATATCAACGTTTTTGTCATAAGTTACATCGAAATGTCCGTTATTCCATTCAAGGTTGACACCTGCGTTTTCGACTTCACTGTTACCGATTTCCTGATATTCTCCGTTTTTTTCGGCAATTATATCGATTCTGTTGGTGTTGGTTTCGCTGTAATCAACGGGATCCCAATATTTATCCATCCATCTTATTTCAAAACCGACGTCATATGTAATGGAAACAGTTTCAACGATTTTGTCATAAGGTGCTTCGGAATTCTGCCAATAGATATTATATTTTTCCGTTTCGAATACAAGTTCTCCGAAATTTTTGAATTCAGAATTAAGGTTTGCGTTGGTCAGTTTTTCGGAAACATCATATTCTCTTCGTTTTCTTTGAGATTCCAGCCTTACAAGGTAATAATTCTCTTTCGGAGAAAAAACTGTGATTCGCATATCCGCATAATAATTCTCGGATTCGTAAAGAATATCCTCGCGAATTTCGTCCGGGTTTGTTCCCGTTCCTATGTAAGTATAGGTAAGAAGACCGTTTTCATAGTTAAGAACGTTTTCGGATTTATAGGGAGAGAAGAGTTCTGAATCTCCGCCCATAAAATCGATTCTGGAAACATCTGCGCTCTTTATATTCGCGAAAGGATCGTCAAATTTGACAGAACCTTCTTCAACGGTCATTTCAATATGGATTATCTGGTGGACTATATTTTTATTTGCATCCTGCCATGCAACCGCAACATCGAAGTCCTCTTTTTCCGGAGTTATGATAACTGCGCCGCCGGTTCTGTTGACATGGGCAAATTCTCCGAATGAATAGGAATAAGGCAATTCCGGATACAGTTCATTGAAAAGCGGGGAATCCGGGTCGGAGGCCCATTCCGTAAATTCATCGAAATCAATTCCGCCCATATCTCGACGTTCCTTAACTGTTCCTTCCGGTGCGGTAATAATTACATCACCGCCGATAGCTGTATCTTCGAGTCCGATATTTTCATAAGCTGCTTTCCATGCTTCCGCAGGGGCTTTTTTTACATTAACGGTAAGAATACCTTCTTCCGGATTGTAAGAAGTTTCGATATAATCTTCAAGCGATTCCGGAACAGCGAAAACAGCTGTTTCAGGATGAATGTTTTTGCCGCTGTTGGCAACTTCTTCGTCTTCGCTCCAATCAAGAACAAAGGGGCTGAATGAACTTACAACAAAACGGATTCCGTAAGGAGTAAGTTCGCCCTGAACCGTTTCAAGCTCTCTGTGGTCATTATCATAGTGATGGATCTTCGGATTGAGTTTAACTTTTACAGCGTCGCTGTAATCAAAAATTCCGTCCTTGTTATCATCATATTCATTGAAGGGATTTACAAAGCTGTAAGGAAGATAAATCACCTTATCGCCTTCGGGGGTGTTTTCATCGCCTTCAAGCTGGAAGTAGTAGGATTTTACTTCACCGAATCTGCTTACCTGAGCAAAATGGTTGGTGGTAAGAACCCATTCATTATCATCAACAGGAGTGGGAACTTCAACTTCGGCCGTAAGCTCATTTTCGGTAATGGAATCCGCGGTTTCTCTTACAACAAGGCTTTCCTGTTCGTTATAAAGATATTCGCGGACGGAGGGTTCGGTTTCGCCTTCTTTATACCAGTCGATAGTAATAACATGTCCGTTTCTGGACATAGAGTTGGAAGCAAACCATATTCTCAGATTATCAACACCAAGTTCTCCGAAACCGGCAATATTAGCTGCCTCGCTGCCTCTTCCGATTTCCAGCATATTCATTGAGCGTACAAACTGGTCAAGCATGTCAGCCCTTCCAAGCTCATATTCACCGACACCGGTTGCACCGACTTTGGTACCGACATATTCGGTCTCGCGGTAAACTCTTTCGACCCAATCGTTAAGGCTTTCGTCGGCGTTTCTTTCAGCAGCATCCGGAGGAAGGACCCAGGCTTCAAGGTTTGCAATTTTTTCAATATCGATTTTTAAAATTTCATCAAATCTGGTATAGATCTTACCGGGCTTTTGGAAAAGATCAAGAATAACACCGGCATCTCTTACATCTTTAGCGGACATAAGTTCATATCCGTTGGTGATAGAATAATAGATAAGTCTGGAAGAATCGCTGATAGGAGTCCAGTATTTATCCATCCAGATTTTGCCAGGATTGAATTCGATTGTTATAACTTCATTAATCGGTTCTTTGCTTTCGTGGAACCATTCTATTTCAAAAGTTCCTCTTGAACCTCTGAGAGGATTTTCCGGAGAATCATATCCAAGATTGAAAACAACAAAATCTTCTCCTTCGGAAGTTACATATCCTTCTTCCGGTGCAGAAATTCTTGTCTGGATTTTATATACCGGATCATCTTCGCCGTATCCGAATCTTATATCATCCGCAATATCGGCGTCACTTGTTTTTGTTCCGATATAGGAATATTTAAGAACACCTTTTTCTCTGTCATAACTTCCGGAAAGCACAGAAGTTCTTCCATCTTTTTCAATTCTGTCTTCGGAAATATAGCTTCTGCCGTTATCAAAAGTTACGCTTTCGGCATCATCCGCAACTTCGACAACAAACGGCAAAATCTGCTGGATAACATTGCCTTCCGCATCTTTCCAGAAAATAACGCGATAGAAAACACCGCCCGAACTAGACGGAAAAACGGAAACTTCTTTTCCGTCAACCAGAACTTCGCCAACAGGAAGCGATCCCGTAACTATTCCCTCGTGGTTATGGTATATTATCTGATCCCTGTCTTCCGCATACTGATTTTTAAGGTTTTCATAAGTCGGTCCGTTTCCCTGATTATCGGCAATTGCAACAATATTTCCGTTAGGAGGATCTATTTCAATATTTACGTTGATTCCATATTCATCTGCCGGAAGATCGTTATATGCAAGTTCCCAATTTTCCGCAGGAATATCGTTAACGGTTATTACAAGAACGCCCTCATCGTTAAATTCTGCATCAAGATAATTTCTTATTGCGGAATGTGCTGTAACTTCTATCTGGCCGGAAGTTATAAGTTCGCTTTCGTCCCAATAATCGTGGAAACCATCGGGAAGATATTTCCTTTGTTCGCTGTTTCCGCCGTTTTCAGGAATTTCAAAGGAAATTCCGTTTCCCGCTCCTTCCACTATTATTCTGCAAGGAAGAAGTCTGTATTCAAAAGTTTCGCTTGCGGGAATATAATATGCAATCTGATAATAGCAGATCCATGTTTCCTCTTCCAGCCATACTTCAACGTTTCCGTTTTCTTCCTGCATGGAACCAAATTCCAAATATGTATAGAAATTATAAGCTACTTCCTCGTTATAGGGATAGAATCCTCCTATATTCGATCTGCTTGCGGAATAATCCTCATAATATTCCGGATTTTCGGCAGCATCGTCCACCGCATATTCGGTTCCTTCCGGTGCTTTAAGACCAATGGCCGCGAAAATTCCTCTGTTGTCGTTGCTATATATTCTTTCCCATTGTTCTTTGGTAATTGCTTCCGCATCGACGGTTACAGTATAAATTCCGTCAACGTAAGCTCCGGATGCAAAATTGGAAATATCGGAAACGCCGTTTATTTCAAGCACAACGTCAGAAGGTTCCGCAAAATTGCCTTCCCAACTGCTAAGTTTATCCCAGTTGATTTCATCATCCTCTATCAGCATACACTGACAAAGTTTGAACGACTGATAAACAATTTCCGTTCCGTCATACCATGCAAAACAAACGCTTGTCTTTTTATCCTCTTCAAAAGCCCGATAAAATTCCCCGTCCTCGAACCATCCGACAACAAAATTTATTGCCGGTTTGTTTTCGGGATTATATTCGTTAACAAAATCCTCGGCTCCGAAATTTTTGATATTCAAAATTTCTTCTTCGCCGACGGCCATTATGTATTTATAATTTCCTTCTGAAGGAGCGGAAAATTCGAAACGGTTATTGATGTTTCCATATTGGTCTTTTGTGCTTTCCTTTGCCAAAAGCTGTTCTCTGCTCATCTCAACAACGAGTTCGTTTGTGTTATCGTTTACTCCGATAATATATCCGATTTCCTCGGAATTGAGTTTGTATCCGTTAAGTTCGACCTGCCCGAAAGGCATTTTTTCGGTTTCGGCCGGACAAATATCCTCCACGTGCAAAGTTACGTCGATATGTTCATAAGCAACGGCTTCTTTGTTTACGGAATCAAAATACTGGATATAAAGTCTTTCGCTGAAAGTTCCGCCTGCTTCTATCCATCTTCTCATTTTGCCGTCGGTATCTCTTGCAACTTCATATTTTACAACGGATTCTTCGCCGAGCTGTTCGATTTCCCAATATTGTATGATAAGGAATTCTTCATATGTAATTCCCGGGACATCCTGCTTCATCAGTTCAAAAACTTCTTCCCAGTTGACGTAATCCATTATGTTTTCGCCAAAGCCGCCCATAAAGTGGGTAATATTTTCGTCATCATATCCGTCGCTGATGCAGAAAGCAAGCCTTGCCCTTTTTCTGCCGCTGCCGTCTGCTTCAATGGCTTTTACTTCATTATCGGTGATATAAGGAACGGTGATTTCCACTTTGCCGTCAACAATATCCGCCTCTGCAAGGATTCCTTTACAAGTGCTGCCCTCAACGTACCGGACAGTAAGTTTCTGATTTGCAACGGGGGTGCTTTCCGGAGGAAAAACTTCTTCGTCTTCTTCGGAAATTACCGGCATTTCGCGAACAATCCTGAGTTTCTGGTAATAAATTTCATCATCGACCAGCCACGCAATTCCGTAATCTGACACGGTTTCGCCGGACTGTTCGCGAACGATGTTTCCGTTGGAATCTTTGGTTGCAAGGATTACGTTGTTTCCGGGAACAAGTTCACCTTCCTCATAAATATTCCACCAGCTGTCCTCAATTTCTATGTTTTCCATTTCGGAAACATCTGAACCCCAAAAATCGCAGAATTTAATTTCTTTGGCGTTTTCAAAAGCCGCAGGTGCAGAAATAAGATATTCCACGAAAGAACAGTTAAGTCCGTCGCCGATATATGCGTTTTCAAGATCCTCGTCGGTAACAGATTCGGGAACTCCTATTACCAAAATTCCCTCTGTGCTTCTTCCAACATTTACTTCAAGGCCCCTGCAGTTAACGGTGATCTGCTCATGCAGAATTTTCTCATCAACAACAGGAGTTTCTTCTTCCGTTGCAAAAACGCTTACCGGAAAAATTCCGGTAACCATTATAAGCGCCAGAAACATGCTTAAAAAACGTTTGAACATTTTGCTTTCCTCCGTTTCCTAAAAAAGGGTAAACTTTCCCTTATATTATGTTTATATAATAAGCTCCTTTTTTCCGGGAAACAATTAACAGCGAGCATAGTAAAACAAAAAAAGAGCGGAATATTTCCGCTCTTTTTTCGGTTATTTCTTAACAATTTCGTTTTCCCATTTTATATAAACGTATTCGCAGATTTCCGGCTCCGCCTCTGGATTTTCATCAGGGCTTTCCAGATACCAATCGACCACCATTACCGGATAATCACATTTCTGACCGACGTACCAGGTTTTCCCGTCAGGCCCTTCAATGTTGAACATCGGCAGGAACGGAAGGGTTACCGTTCCATCGTCTTTTATATCATAGAACATTCCGGAACTTACGATTTGTTTTATAAATTTCGCGGTTCCTTCTCTGGAATATATGCCCACACCGGTAGCGGTAAGTTTATATCCGGCATATTTTGTTTCCTCATAAACTCTGTAGAGCCATTCCTCAAAGGATTCCTCCGGATTCCTTTCAGGCGCATCCGGCGGAAGGACAAAAAATTCCGACCTTGCAAAAGCTTCGATTTTTTCGTAAGCTTCCTCCGTAACTTTCGCGTAGATATATCCCGGCCTTTCAAGAAGGGAAAGTTCCACTCCGCTTTCGGTGAAGAAGGAGGCTTCGCGTTTTTTTCTTCCGCTACTAATGGTTCTGAAAACAATTCTTTCCGGATCATCAATGGGTTCCCAAAGTTCATCCATCCAAAGATTTTCCGGATCCGGTTCGCCGTATTCCGGGAAAGGCAGAATACTTTTGAAAAAAGTTGCCCTGCAATCCTCTGCCAGAACAAACTGAAAAGGCAGGATTTGCCAGATAACTTCCCCATCCGCCTTTTGCCAGAGATAAACGGCGTAAAAAATGCTTTCCCGCTCGAACGGAAGCGCAACAAGATACTCCTTTGCGTCCGCAATTTCGGCAATTTCGTGTCCTTTATAATCCCTGGCGGAATCCGGGTAAAAATCAGTGAACTCGATGTCGACGCCGTCGGAATACTGCCTTTTAAGGTTGGCGTATGTCGGGCCGTTTCCGCTATGGGTGGCAAGTCCGATTACGTTTTCGTCCGGAGCGCCGACTACGATTGAGCCTATAAGCGTACTGGAAGTCGGATCTTCCTCAAACGCCTTTTTCCATTCTTCCGCCGGAACGTTTCCGATGGTAAAAGTCAAAACGTCCTCGACAATTTCGTATGTAACATAGTTTTCAAGGTTTCCGGGAAGGATAACCTCGATGTTTTCCGTAAGAAATTCTTCCTTGCTCCAATAGCGATAAAAATCTTCCGGAAGCAGATTGCTTTTTCCGGAAATTTCGCCGCTGAGGCGGATTTTTATGGATTCTTCGGTAACTTCCGATTTGGGTTCCGGAACTTCTTCCGGAATTTCTTCGGAAAGCTGCGGCGGTTCCTCCGGAACTTTTTCCGGCTCCGATTCACCGGTGCTCAAAAAAATCCCGCCGAGCACGAAGGCAAAAACCAAAACCGCGGCTGCTGCAAAAAGTAATTTTTTCTTTGCTTTGTTTTTCGGTTTAACCGAATCCTCGAGAGCTTTTTTAAGTTCATCCGCGCTCTGAAAGCGCATATCCGGGTTTATCATGGTGCATTTTTGGACAATTTCGCCCATTTTTCCTTCCGCAAGCCTTGTTGAAGGATGTTCACCGGTGAGCATTACGTTGAGCATTACGCCCATGGAATATATATCCGACCTTGCGTCCGTCTGGGAAAGTCCATACTGTTCCGGCGAAGCATAGCCGGTTGTTCCGAGGATTTTTGTATCGGAACTTTTTTCCGGATCGGTTTCGCGCGAAGCATCAAAATCTATGAGCACGGTTTTTTCTCCGTTTATGAGCACATTTTCCGGTTTTATATCTCTATGGACGATTCCGTGCTCATGCAAAACCGAAAGTGCGCTGCAAATTTGTTCGGCACATTCCGCCGCTTCCTTTTCGGAAAAAGTTCCGGCCGTAAGGATATCAAAAAGCGTATCCCCGGGAACATATTCTTCGATTATGCAGTTTTCGTCTTTTTCTTCAAAAACCTCTATGATTTCCGGAAGGTTGGGCGAAGTTATTCCAAGAAGTTTTTTATAAACTTCCGATTCTTCGCCGGTTTTGCGGAGCAAAAATCTTTTTCCGTTTTCCTTTTTTCGCACGACAAAAACACTGCTTCTTTCACTTTCCTTAAGCAGCTTAATCTTTTCGTATTCGCGTTTTTCCGCATTAAAAAGCTTTTTTTCCGTTTTAATCGCTTCCGTCCTATGCTGTCAGCATATTGATTTTTGGGTGCAAAAATTGTAAGATATTTACATTATAGCAGAGTTTGAAATTTTGTAAAGGAGGCGGCCTTTTTTGAAACTTAAAAACACGAATGACCTTAAGATGGAACTTATGGCTTCGCCCAACCTTGATAAATTCCTTTCGGATAATGAAAGCAATTTTACCGGCGAAAGCATTGCCGAAGTTTTGAACCGCACCCTTATCGAAAAAGATATTTCAAAAGCCACCCTTGCAAAGCAATCCGGAATAAGCGAAGTTTATCTCCACCAGATTTTTTCCGGAAGAAGAAAGCCTTCGCGCAACAGGATTCTTTGCCTTTGCTACGGGCTTGAAACAACTCTTGAGGAAACCCAGGAACTTTTAAAACTTTGCGGCGTTGCCCAGCTTTATTCCGCAAACCGCAGAGATGCAATTTTGATTTTTGGAATCATTCACAAAATAAACCTTTTTGAAATCAACGACAAACTTTTTTCCGAAGACGAGGAAACCCTTTTTTAATAGAAAAAAAGCGACACGGCAACCGCTGCCGTGTCTCTTTTTGTTTTTTTGAACCACAGCGCTTGATTTCCGGCTTCCGAATCTCTTGATTGCGCTGAAAGCATAAACCCCTCAAAAGCCTCGGAAATGCTTTCGTTATGCGCTTTTTTCATCATTATTTTTGCCATAACTGTACCTCTTGAATGCTCTGAATTTGGTACAAAATTCAAGCGCTGTAAAGTATCTGTTTTTAGGCAATAAAAAAACCTTGAAACCGCATAGTTTCAAGGTTTTTTTGATATTTGGTGGAGACGAAGAGGATCGAACTCTCTACCTCTTGAATGCCATTCAAGCGCTCTCCCAAGTGAGCTACGCCCCCGGATATTTCCGCTGATTTATCAGCGGAAATTATTATAACACAGAATTTTCTTTCTGGCAATAGTTTTTTATAAAAATTATTCGGAACTTACCAATTTTCCCATAATTATAAAGCGCTGGTTTGCGCCCATTCCGCTGAAATAACGAGTGCAGGTGGAAAGGGTTATAAGTTTGTCGTTCGGGCCAACATTTACTCCGAAATCAAAAAGGCTGAGGCTTTTTGCTCTTGCTGCAACGGAAGAAACGCTTATGTTGTTGCAGTTGATGTAGAAGTTAAGGTCGGTGGTAAAGCAAACCGCAAAAACTTTGAAGGTATGAACGCCGCTGTTGGTGGTGAGATAAATATATTGGTTGGAAGCAACGTGATCGGCGTAAGTATATGCCATAAGGGATTCAAATTCCGGGCCGGTACGTTTAAAAGGCACAAAGCAGTTTCCCCAGTTGTGTCCGTAAATTACGGTGTTCTGGGAAAGGGAGCCGCTTCTGAGGTGCGCGGAACCCGCCGCCCAGGTTACGCTTCCGTTTGTGTAATAGTTGGTGTTGCCTTTTGCCTGCCAGACAGGTCTGTTCTGGACGTTGGTTCCCTGAACGGAAAGATGTGCCGCAACGGTTTTATCGCTCATGGAATAGCTTCCGGCAGAACCGCTGTAACCCGGATTTGCCGCAGAACCGACAGAACCGCCACCGACAGAACCACCGCCGGAACCGGAAACCGCTCCGCTTTCCGGAACAGGTTCTTCTGCCTTCATGGTTTCAACAAGGTTCTGGTATTTGGTTTCATAAAGGTTTTTATACATGGTTCCCCGAAGGTAGGAATATTCTTTTTTCGGTTCACAGGTTGTTTGGGAAAGTCCTTCGCCTTCGATTTTTTCTTCATTATTTTCGGTTGTTTCTTCCTGCGCCGAACCAATCTCCGAAACGGGTTTTTCCGCCGGAGAAAAAACAACGGCAAAAACCGTTACCGCGGAAATTGCCACAACAAGAACGGAAGTTAATATTAAAAGCAATTTCTTGTTCAAGATATCGCCCTCCTTTTCTAATCCATTATTATAACAAATGTTGGAAGGATATTCAATATTTGTTTTATTCCGTTTCCACATATTTTTACCGGCTTGACCTTCGGTAAATAAAGTTATATTATATATCTAACAATTTCCGAAGAAAGAGGCAAAAAAATGAAAAATTTTGGTTTTGGACTTATGCGCCTTCCCATGAACGGCGAAGAAGTTGACATTGAACAGGTCAAAAAAATGACCGACCGTTTTATCGAAGAAGGCTTTACATATTTTGATACCGCCCATCCTTATATCAAAGGAAAAAGCGAAACCGCAATCCGCGAAGCCCTTGTAAAACGCTATCCCCGCGAAAGTTTTGTTCTTGCGGATAAATTAAGCTCCAGCACTTTTGAAAAAGAGGAAGACATCCGCCCGGTTTTTAACGAAATGCTTGAAGCCTGCGGAGTTGAATATTTTGATTATTTCCTTATGCACGCCCAAAGCCGCAACAATTATCCCAAATATTGCGAATGCAACGCCTATGAAATCGGCGCGGAACTTAAGGCCGAAGGAAAAATCAAGCATCTTGGCCTTTCCTTCCATGATTCCGCCGAATATCTTGAAAAAATCCTTACCGAAAAACCCATGGTGGAATTTGTTCAGCTCCAGTTCAACTACGTCGATTATAACGATGAAGACGTCCAGGCAGGAAAATGCCTTGAGGTTTGCCGCAAATTCGGAAAAGAGGTTATCGTAATGGAACCGGTTCGCGGCGGAAGCCTTGTTGCCCTTCCGGAAGAAGCAAAAAACCTTCTTGAATCCACCGGAAAATCCTGCGCGGAATATGCGGTTCGCTATGCCGCTTCCCATGAAGGAATTTTTATGGTTCTTTCCGGAATGAGTTCCATTGAACAGCTTGAGGAAAACATCGGCTTTATGAAGGATTTTGAACCTCTTAACGAGGAAGAATTTGCCCTTCTTGAAAAGGCGGTTGAAATTATAAATACCGTTGAACAGATCCCCTGCACTTCCTGCAAATACTGCACCGAAGTTTGCCCGAAGGACATCGCCATTCCGAGAATTTTCGGAATTCTTAACGAAATCCGCCGCTATGACAAAGAGCACACCTGGATTCCGAATTTTGGCGAACACAGCGCTTCCAACTGCATTAAATGCGGAAAATGCGAAAAAGCCTGCCCCCAGCATATCGAAATCAGAAAATATCTTGAGGAAGCGGCAAAAACCATTGAATAATCCTTTTGAGCACGGAAGTTTTTCCGTGCTCATTTTGTTTTTCTGTTGAAAAATTTTGTGAAAGGTGATAAGATTAAACCAAACCAAAACCTTTTGTTTTCTTTAAGGAAAGGAGAAAAAATCATGGGAAAATTTGCAGTTAAAGAAACCGCCACCGGCGTTAAATTCAACCTTCTTGCCACCAACGGCCAGATTATCGGCGTTTCCGAAGTTTATTCCGGAAAAGAAGCCTGCCTTAAAGGCATTGAATCCGTAAAGAAAAACGCAGAAATTGCAAACCTTGAGGACCAGACCGCCGAAACCATCGAAGCGGCAACCTGCCCCAAATTCGAAATTTATACCGATAAAGCCGGCGAATTCCGCTTCCGCCTTAAAGCACGCAACGGCGAGATTATTCTTGCTTCCGAAGGTTATAAAGCAAAAGCTTCCTGCGAAAACGGAATCGAATCCGTCCGCAAAAACGCTCCCGAAGCAGAAATTGTTGAAGAATAATTTGTTAAGCTTGGCGGGGGCTTGCTCCCGCCATTTTGTTTTTTTAAATTTTTCTTGAGGTATTTATTTTTATGGAAAAAGCCAAAGTTTATTTTACCCGTGATATAACCCCGGATGGACTTATGAAAGTTTATGAAGCTCTTTCTCCCGAACTTCCCGGAAAAGTTGCCGTAAAAGTTCATTCCGGCGAAACCGGAAATCAGAACTTTCTCCACCCGGAATTCTGGAAGGAACTTATCGATAAAGTCGGCGGCGTTGTTACCGAATGCAACACCGCTTATGAAGGCACCCGCAACACCACCGAAAAACATCTTAAAACTCTTGAAGAACACGGCTGGAACAAATATTTCCCCGTTGACCTTCTTGATGCGGAAGGCCCTGACCTTGAACTTCCGATTCCGAACGGAAAAGTTATCAAAAAGAACTTTGTCGGCAAAAACATAGCCAATTACGATTCTCTTCTTGTTCTTTCCCATTTTAAAGGTCACCCCATGGGCGGATACGGCGGCGCACTTAAACAGCTTTCCATCGGCGTTGCTTCCTCCTTTGGAAAAGCATATATCCACGGCGCCGGCGTTCCGGAAGAAATCTGGACTTCCGACCATGATTCCTTCCTTGAATCCATGGCGGATGCCGCTTCCTCCGTTGTAAAATATTTCGGCGGAAAGGCCGCCTACATCAACGTTATGAAAAATATGTCCGTTGACTGTGACTGCTGCGCCGTTGCGGAAGACCCCTGCATGAAGGATATCGGAATTCTTTGCAGCCTTGACCCCATCGCCATCGACAAAGCCTGCCTTGACCTTGTTTATGCCGCTACGGATGACCCGGGCCGCGACCACCTTCTTGAAAGAATCGAAAGCAGAAACGGTGTTCACACCATCGAAGCCGCCCTTGAACTCGGCTTCGGCACCGACGATTACGAACTTATCGAAATCTGATTTTAAAAAAAGAAAAAGCCGCCTGATGGCGGCTTTTTTTGTTTTTTATCAGGGCTGTTGTTTTCCGCAGTTAAGACAGAATTTAGCGGAAACGTCAAGCTGTTTTCCGCAATATGGGCAAAACTTCTGTTCCTGTTCCGCGGGTTCCGAAACGGGCTTCGGTGTTTTAAGCGCTTCTATTTCCGCGCGCATTTCGGCAATTTTATTTCTGCTTTCGATAACGCCCTCGTAAATCGCCATAACTTCTTCGTCAAGAACTTCGCCCGAATCTATTTTTGCGACGTAATGTTCGCCGATTTTTCTTATGATATCGTTAAGGGTACGCTGTTCGGATTCAATTTTTGCCGAAAGTTTTGTTGTTTCAATAGCGTTGTTGGTCTTTTCCGTTGCTGTTTTTGCAAAATCGTTTATCTTATCAAAAAATGCCACAAAAATTCCTCCCTCAATTATTTCTTTGCATTTTTATTTTACTATATTTTACCGCAAATGTCACCGAAAATTGAGCGGTTTTTGAAAACAAAAAGTTAATTTTCGGTAAACTTTATCCGCGGCACGGTTTTTTTCATATTTTGATAATGGGTAAATTCCACATTTTTAAAAACTGGAGCTGATTTTTTGGAAAATTTCTCGCTTTGCGATATGAAAAAAGGCGAACTCGCCCTGATAAAAGAAATCAAAACCGCCGGAAACCTTCGGCAGCGGCTTTTTGACCTTGGTTTTGTTCCCGGAACAAAGGTAAAATGCGTGCGGGTAAGCCCTTTCGGCGACCCGAAGGCGTTTTTTATAAGGGGAAGCGTAATTGCCCTCCGCAATCTTGATTCAAAAACAATTCTGGGGGTGAAAGAACCTTGATTATCGGAAAAATTGCCCTTACGGGAAGCCCCAACGTTGGAAAAAGCACCGTTTTCAACGCGCTTACCGGAATGAAGCAACATACCGGAAACTGGTCCGGAAAAACAGTCGGTTCCGCGGAAGGAACCGTTAAAAACGGTAAAAAGGAGATAAAACTCATCGACCTTCCGGGAACGTATTCCCTTTCGGCAGATTCTGCGGAAGAAGAGGTGACCAGAAACTTTCTTTGTTTTGAAAAATTCGAAGGGGCGGTGGTACTTTGCGACGCCTGTTCCCTTGAACGGAACCTTATTTTTGCCCTGCAGGTGGCGCAGCTTGTTCCAAAAACCGTTCTTTGCGTAAACATGCTTGATGACGCGCGCAAAAAAGGGATTGAAATAGATATTTCCGCCCTTTCAAGGGAAACCGGCCTTCCGGCTATCGGAATTTCCGCGGCGAACGGCGAAGGAATCGGCGAACTTAAAAAAATGATGTTTGAACTTGCGGAAGGAAAACTTTCCGCGGATTTTAAACCTTTGAGATATCCTAAAAGCATTGATGACCTTGTTTCAGCGGTTCGGCCGGTTCTTGAAAAAGAATTCGGAACAAGCGGAGTTTTCCCGGTTTTTGAAATTTCAAAAAACGAGCACGGTTTTGTTGCTGAATTCGAAAAACGTTTCGGAAAACTTTCGGAAAACCAAAATTTGAGCACCGTTCTTTCAGGCATAACCGTTCCTTCTGATTTTCCGGATAAAATTTCCGCCTGCATTGCCCTTCGAGCGGAAGAAATCTGTCTTTCGGCGGTTTCTTTTTCTTCCAACAAATCATGTTCCAGGGACGAAAAAATCGATTCGGTGCTCACGGGTAAGCTTTTCGGGATTCCGGTGATGCTCGCCCTTTTCGGATTTATTTTCTGGCTTACGGTTTCCGGAGCCAATTATCCTTCCCAGCTTCTTTCCGAAGCATTTTCGTGGGTTGGGATACGGCTTGAAAGTTTTCTTTCCGGCTTTGGTTTTCCGCCAATGCTCAAAAGCCTGTTTATCGACGGAATCTGGAACGTTTTAAGCTGGGTGGTTGCGGTTATGCTTCCGCCGATGGCGATTTTCTTCCCGCTTTTCACAATTCTCGAGGATATCGGATATCTTCCAAGGGTTGCTTTTAACCTTGACCGGGGTTTTGGTTTTGCCGGCGCCTGCGGAAAACAGGCGCTTACCATGTGCATGGGAATCGGATGCGGCGCGGTCGGAGTTACCGGCGCAAGAATTATCGATTCGCCGCGGGAAAGGCTTATTGCAATTATCACGAACAGCTTTATGCCATGCAACGGGCGTCTTCCGGCGATAATCGCCCTTATAACAATGTTTTTTACCGGTTCTTCCGTGCTCGGCGCATTGATACTTACTTTGGCGGTTGCTTTTTCTGTGCTCATGACACTTCTGGTTTCAAAAATCCTTTCAAAAACGGTGCTCAAAGGCGTTCCCGCAAGCTTTACCCTTGAACTTCCGCCCTATCGCCTTCCGAAATTCGGAAAGGTTATAATCCGCTCGGTTTTCGACAGAACCTTAAAAATCCTTGGAAGGGCGGTTCTGGTTGCCGTTCCGGCGGGAATTATAATCTGGCTGTGCTCAAATTTTTCCTTTGGCGGGAATACTATTTTTGAAATTTTTGCCGCGGTGCTCAACCCTTTTGCAAAACTTTTCGGCCTTGACGGAAACATTCTCTGCGGCTTTATCTTTTCCCTTCCGGCCAACGAAATTGCCCTTCCGATAATGGCAATGGGATATTCCGGCGGAACCCTTACGGAACTCGGAAGCCTTTCCGAAACCGCCCGGCTTTTTTCCGAAAACGGTTTTACGCCCGTTACCGCCCTTTGCACCATTGTTTTTTTCCTTTTCCATTGGCCATGCGCCACAACCATCATTACGGTTTTTAAAGAGACCAAAAGCGCAAAATGGGTTTTTGCCTCGGTTCTGGTTCCGCTTTTAACCGGGTTTTCGATTTGTTTTATTATAAATATTGTATCAAAACTGTTCTGTTAGATTGGTAAAAAGCCTTGATATTTATTCAAAAGATGTTATAATATGATAGAAAGGGTGGTGTTTTTTATGGCATTCGTTGAAAAAAAACGTTGGCTTCTCTTCGGTCTTCCTTTTACTTTTACCAAGTACACAGTTTCCGAAGAACAGATTACCATTAATTCCGGTTTTTTAACCAGGGTTGAAAACGATTGTTATATGTATAAAATCCAGGATACAGTCCTTTCCGTTTCCCTTTTGCAAAGGATTTTCGGAATTGCCACCGTTATCTGCAAAACAAGCGACGTTACCCACGGTCAGCTTGTTCTTAAAAACATCAAAAACGCAAAAGAAATCAAAAACTTCATTGTGGAATGTTCCGAAGAACAGCGCATGAAGAGAAGAACCATCAACACCCTTAACATCGATGCAGATGTTGACGGCGATTTTGACGGCGAGCTTTGATAAAAAGAAAGGAACGATTCTGAAATGACCAATTTTTCCGTTGTTAAAGGCAACATTGTCAATATGAAAGTTGACGCAATCGTAAACGCAGCAAACACCAGCCTTATGGGCGGCGAAGGCGTTGACGGCGCGATCCATGCCGCCGCAGGCGCAGAACTTCTCAGCTGCTGCAGAAGAATCGGCGGTTGCAAAACCGGTGACGCAGTAATTACCCCCGGTTTTAAACTTGACGCAAAATACATCATCCACACCGTAGGTCCCGTCTGGAACAACGGCCTTACCAACGAAGCGGAACTTCTTCGCCAGTGCTACATCAAATCCCTCGATCTTGCTGTTGAATATAACTGCAAAACCGTTGCTTTCCCTTCCATTTCCACCGGCGCATACCGCTATCCCCTTGCAAAAGCTGCTGAACTTGCAATCAACACCATTCTCGAATATCTTGAACAGGACACCTGCCTTGAAGATGTTAAGCTCGTTTGCTTCGATTTCAACACCAAAGCCGCTTACGACAAAGTAATGCGCGCTCTTGGCAGACTTGAGGACGAAGATTGATTTTAAAATTAAAATATTAAAGGCCGCCTGAAAGGCGGTCTTTTTTTTGCTTTGGGAACAAAAAAACTCCTGCCGGAAACCGGCAGGAGTTTTTTATGTAGTATAATCTTTAAATTAAATGAAGAGAGGAGAAACGGGGCGGTCGCCATAGATTCTTTCGATTGCTTCTGCGAAAACGGGAGCAACGGGAAGAACGGTGATTTTTCCGCATTCTTTACGTTTTTCTTCGCTGATCGGAATGGTGTCGAGAAGAACGAGTTCTTCAAGAACGCTGTCCTTGATTCTCTGGATTGCGGGACCGGAAAGAGGACCGTGGGTTGCACAGGCGGTTACGGACTGTGCTCCGCCGATTTCGATAAGAGCTTTTGCGGCGTTGCAAAGGGTACCTGCGGTATCTACCATATCGTCAAGGATAATGCATTTTTTGCCTTTTACGTCACCGATGATGTTCATAACTTCGGAAACGTTTGCTTTGGGGCGGCGTTTATCGATAATCGCAAGCGGAATATCGAGTTTTTCAGCAAATTTACGAACGCGGTTTACGCTTCCGTGGTCGGGAGAAACCGCAACATATTCATCTTCGTGATGATGAACGATGGGCTGGAAATAAGGAGTAAGGATCGGGGCACCCATAAGGTGATCAACAGGGATATCGAAGAAACCCTGGATCTGGGATGCGTGAAGGTCCATGGTAAGGACTCTGTCTGCGCCGGCTGCTACAAGCATATTTGCAACAACTTTGGCGGAGATCGGGTCGCGCGCTTTTGCTTTTCTGTCCTGACGTGCATAGCCGAAATAAGGAATTACTGCGGTAATTCTTCCTGCGGAAGCGCGGCGGAAAGCATCCATCATGATGATGAGTTCCATAAGGTTGTCGTTAACGGGGTTGCAGGTGGACTGTACGATGAATACATCGGAGCCGCGGACGGATTCTTCAAGGGAAACGCTTACTTCGCCGTCTGCGAAATGGCCGACGGTGCATTTTCCAAGCGGAAGTCCGAGACTTTTTGCAATTTCTTCAGCTGCCTTGGGATAGGCGTTACCGCTGAAAATTTTAATGTCTTTGCCGTGAACGTTCATTTTTTAATCTCTCCTGTTTTTTTATTTTAATTTGCTGATTAACTTATTTGATTTTTATTGCGTCGTGCTTTTTTACCCAGCCTTCGATATTTTCCTGTTTTGCTCTTCCGACAGCAAGAGCATATTCCGGAACGTTTTTTGTAACGGTTGTTCCGGCGGCGGTATATGCGAAATCTTCCAGTTCCACCGGTGCAACAAGGTTTGTGTTGCAGCCAAGGAAGGCGTGGTCGCCGATTTTGGTGCGGTGTTTATGCTGGCCGTCATAGTTGGCAATACAGCATCCGCAGCCAAAGTTAACCGCTTCGCCGACATCCGCATCGCCTATATAGGTAAGATGCGCAACGGCGGTTCTTGCGCCGACTTCGGAGTTTTTGATTTCCACATAGTCGCCGATTTTGCAGCCTTCGTGGATTATGCAGCCGGGACGGACCTGGCTCCAGGGACCTATCTTAACATCTTTTTCAAGAACGGAAGAACGGACCTGGGTGGAATTGACTTCCGCGCCGTCGCCAATCCTGCTGTCCTCGATAAAGCTGTTGGGGCCGATTACGCAATTTTCGCCGATTTCGGTTTTGCCTTTTAAAATGGTTCCGGGAAGAATGGTTGTTCCCGCTCCGATTTTTACGGAAGGTTCGATTATGATTCCGTCAAGGCAGGCAAATTCGACGCCTTCGGCGCAGAGCTTTTTAAAAATAAGGGTTCTTGCGGCGGCGTTGAGAGTAAGGACGCTTGCGGGGTCGGTTGCTCTCATGTTGATTTCCTTTTTTCCTGCAACGTGGGTTGCGGCAACAAGCTGTTGGTCGGAAAGAATCTTCATTGCCTCAACAAGGAATTTTTCTCCGGTTTTATCTTCGCCGTCGGTTTTTTCGGAAACTTCCGCAAAGAAAGTTTTGGTTATCCAGAACGCGCTTTGTGAAAGTTCTTTAATAAAACTTTCTCTTCCGGCGGAAGCGATTACGGTAAGTTTTTCGCTGTTTGAAACATGGCGTTCAAAAGCCGCCTTCAAAACATCGGGATTTGTAAAAACCGCTTCGGCGGAAATTGCAAGAAAATTTTCCGCTTCGTTTTCATCCATCCATTCCTTTGCGGAATAAAACGGATGGCCGCTTTCGGCCTTTCTTACAAAAACCGGGCTTTCGCCGGTATATTTTTTAACTTCTTCCTCGCCTTCATTTATAACATAGCATCTGTCGGAAATTCCGGCGGAATCAAGCGCTTCGTTCACCCATTCGATAATCGGGCGGAAAACAACTTCCTTCAATGCAAAAGGTTTGTTACTATGCATAAAATCGAAACCGGAAGTATATATTACAGCCGCAGCATTTTGCATAAGACTACCTCCGTTTTTCATCAATATTCACATATATATTATGCCAGTTTTACTTATAATTTGCAAGTAAAAGCATAAAAAAATGAAATTTTTATTAAATTTCGTCAAAATCGCAGAATTTTACTAAATAATATAGAAAATATCGGTAGTTTTTGTTATACTGTATCATGCAGGACAATGGCTTTGTTTTTTGGCCTGCAACCTATTAATGTTATTACTTATTGCTAAAGTTGGGAGGACGCAATATTATGAGTAAAAAATATGTTTACCTTTTCTCCGAAGGCAACGGCTCCATGCGCGAGCTCCTTGGCGGAAAAGGTGCAAACCTTGCTGAAATGACCAACCTCGGAATGCCGGTTCCCCAGGGCTTCACCGTAACCACCGAAGCCTGCACCCAGTATTATGAGGACGGCCGCCAGATCAATGAAGAGATCCAGGCAGAAATTTATGAATATCTTGCAAAACTTGAAGAAATCACCGGAAAAACCTTCGGCGATAAAAACAACCCTCTTCTCGTTTCCGTTCGTTCCGGCGCAAGAGCTTCCATGCCCGGCATGATGGACACCATCCTCAACCCTGGTCTTAACGACGAAGTTGTTGAAGGTTTTGCAAAAATCACCAACAACGAGCGTTTTGCTTACGACTCCTACCGTCGTTTCATCCAGATGTATGCTGACGTTGTTGAAGAAGTTCCGAAATCCACTTTCGAAGTTATCATCGACGAGATGAAAGAAGCAAAAGGCGTTAAAAACGACACCGACCTTGACGCTGAAGACCTTAAAGAGATGGTAGTTCGCTTCAAGAAATACTATCTTGAACAGAAAGGCGAAAGCTTCCCCACCGAACCCCGCGAACAGCTTATCCGCGCTGTTAAAGCTGTTTTCCGTTCCTGGGATAACCCCCGTGCAAACTATTACCGCCGCATGAACGACATTCCTTATACCTGGGGTACCGCAGTAAACGTACAGTCCATGGTATTCGGTAACAGCGGCAACCTTTCCGGTACCGGCGTTGCATTTACCCGTAACCCCGCAACCGGCGAAAACAAACTTTTCGGCGAATTCCTTATCAACGCACAGGGCGAAGACGTTGTTGCAGGTATCCGTACTCCTCAAAGCATCGAACAGCTCAACGACATCCGCGAAGGCATTTACGAAGAATTTGCTGCCATCGCAAAAAAACTTGAAAACCATTATCACGATATGCAGGATATGGAATTTACCGTTGAAAACGGCAAACTCTATATGCTCCAGACCAGAAACGGCAAACGTACCGCAACCGCTGCTCTTAAAGTAG
>JAFXBK010000001.1 GCA_017521825.1 Oscillospiraceae bacterium | reverse complement strand
TTTTTCTGTTAGAAATCAATACTTTCTCTTACGAGCTGCTTCGGATTTCTTTTTACGTCTTACCGAAGGCTTCTCATAGCACTCATGCTTTCTGACTTCTGCAAGAACGCCGGAGCGAGCGCAGGAACGTTTAAAACGTCTGAGAGCGCTGTCAAGAGATTCATTTTCTTTTACATGAATTTCTGCCATAATCTGTTTCCCTCCTTCGCCATTGGGCTGGAGCTAAGAGCAATTCTGCTCTTTGTACATAAATGTAACATTAACATTATATACTTGAAGGTCGCCGGTGTCAAGTATAAATTTAGCTTTATTTTTATTAAATTTATATTAACATATTAATACATTATAATAAAAGAAAAGGCTTTGCGGTGCGTTTTTCCGGCAAAAGGCTGTTTTAAAGGAACACCCGGGTTCGTTTGATGAAAAATCTTCTTCTTTTCCGGGGAAATTTTTATTTTGTGCAACAAAAAAGGTTAAATATGCTACTATTATAATGTAAGGAAAAATAAAAGGGGGGATTTTCATGAAAAAGCTTTTCTTAATTTTGCTTGCGGCTGTTCTGGTTTTTTCTTCCTGCCAATTTGATAAAGAAGAAATTTTCGAAGAAATCAAGGGTTATGATATGGTCGGTAACCAAAGCCGGGACAAACCTTTCCTGGGAAATTATTTTATCTATACTCCGGTTATTGACATTTTCACGCCGGAAACAGGCGGGGAAGTTTCGTTTCTTGGTTTTGACGGAACAAAAATTATAATGGATTCCGAAACCGACAAAGCCTTCCTTCTTTCCTACGATTTATTAAACGGAAAAACGGAAAACCTTTCGAAAAATCTTGGTTTCCATTCATCTTCCGTTCTTTTTGACGGGGAAGATTGTTATTATATCGAGGAAGACGGATATGAACATATCCTTGTTCACAAAAATTCCGCCGGAGAAACAATTGAAAAAATCCGCACAACAACGGAAGAGCCGGAATATCCGGAAGATTACGTTTTGCCGGAAATTGATTTTGAATTTTTCCGCTCCGGCGAAAAAATAATTCTTATAAAAAATTACGAAAGCGGCTCTTTGAGCACTTTTTGTTACAATACCGAAAACGGAGAAATTGTTGAACACCACAAAAATTCCGCAATTTCCGGTCACGAAACCATTCCCATAAACGGATATATAACCTACGTTGAAGAAAAAGACGGTTTATATACTCTTTTTGCCTTCAAACCCGAAAAAGGAAAACAATATACCCGCGGACCGAAATCTTCGGATATGATAGTTTCTTCCGCCTTCGACGGAAAGCATTTTGTCTGGAGCACCGAAAGCGGAATTTTTTATAAGCCGCTTTCCGGAAAGACCGTTCAGATAAGCGACAAAGGCGGAAAATTTGCCTTCCTCGGAAGAAACTTTGTTGTTTACAGCACCGGCGAAAAGCTTGTTCTCTATCGAATCGATAAAAACCGTGAAGGCGGATATAACTATTCCGGTCTTGATTTTGTCTATGCGGACGAAAACATCGCTGTTTTTAAAAATCCGGAAGGAATCTTCGGCGAAGAATATCTTTCCGTTTCGATAAAAAGAGGAGAAGAACCCAAAAGTCTTGCCGATGCGGCAGATGAAGGGCCTTTCACTATTGCTGTGGACGGATATCTCTATTATTGCTTCTTTGAAGGAAGCGGCGGAATCGTTCCGACAGAAGAACAGATTTCAGGAAAAATCACTTCTGTTTATCACGATTCTTCAACCTGCCCGAGAAAAAACAACCAGAGCAACGACACCTGGTTCCTTGGTGCAAGATATGCATTCGTTGACGGGATGCTTCTTCTTGAAAACATTAACGGAAAAGGCTGGTACAAATGTGAAAAAAGCTGGGCTCTTTCGGAAATGAACCTTGATTGATATAAAAAACCCCGTGCTCAAAATTTGAGCACGGGGTTTGTTTTTGAGCACAGGAATATCAGAATACGAAGTTTCCGTTTTCAAAAATGACAACTTCTTTTCCGTCGCGGGTCTTACCGGTAATGGAAAGGTCTGCGGTTCCGACCATGAAGTCAACGTGAACTCCCGCAGAAGCGTTGATTCCCCGCTCGAAAAGTTCTTCTTCGGTCATATCGTCGCCGCCCTCAATGCTTGAAGGATAAGCTTCGCCGAAGGCAAAATGGCAGGAAGCGTTTTCATCGAAAAGGGTGTTGAAGAAGGTTATTCCGCTATTGGAAATGGGGGAATCGTAAGGAACAAGGGCGATTTCGCCGAGGTAACGGCTGTTTTCGTCGGTGTCGAGAGCCTTGTTAAGAACTTCTTCGCCCTTTTCCGCGGTGGCTTTTACGATTTTTCCGTTTTCAAACTCAAAACGGATTTTGTCAACGATGTTTCCGTTAAGAACAAGGGGTCTTGCGGAATAGAGAACGCCGTTTACGCCGTCACGCTTCGGTGCGGAGAAAATTTCCTCGGTGGGCATATTCGCTACGAATTTATGTCCGGCCTTGCATTCTTCGCCGCCGGCGAGCCACTGGCAGTTTTCCTGAAGCTCGACAACAAGGTCGGTTCCGAGGGAATTTTTGTAATGAACGGATTCAAGATTCATTTCGGTAAGGGTCTTCGCTCTGCGCTCAAGGGTCGCGCAATGTTCTTTCCAGGCTTCAACAGCGTCGCCGTCTTCGGTTATGCGGACCATTTTGAAGATGGTTTCCCAAAGTTTTTCGTTGGCTTCTTCGCCTTTAAGTTCCGGGAAAACTTTTTCCGCCCAGGCGGTTATCGGAACGGAAGCAACGCACCAGGGGAATCCGTTGGTCATTTCGAGGTTATAAAAATCCTTGAGGTCGCGGTTGGAGGCGATGCTGTAGCGGCGCTGGCGTTCCTGGTCAACGCCTTTAAGGTTTTCCGGGTCTGCGGCGGCGATGGAAATATAGCCTGCTCCCTCTTTTGCAAGAGTGTTGAGTCTTTCCGCATCCCAGCTGTAAACGCCGTCAAAAAGGCTGTCGTCTGCGCGAAGCCAATGTTCGCGGGTGCAGTAATCGTCACGCCAGAGCATGATAACGTCCTTTGCGCCAAGGTCATAGGCGGCGGTTGTAAGAAGGCGGCCAAAATCCGCGCGGTCAACCGGGCAGTTTATTACAAGGGTCTGGCCTTTCTGGAGGTTGATTCCGACCCCGACGATAAGTCTTGCGTATTGCCAAAGCATTTTTTGGTTCATAGGTTTTCTCCTTTCAAAGAAGCCTCCCCTATCAGGGGAGGTGGATTTTGCCGAAGGCAAAAGACGAAAGGGTGGATTTTCCCCATCCTTTGACGGAACATTCCACCCTTCAGTCACGGCTTCGCCGTGCCAGCTCCCCTGGTAGGGGAGCCATATTTTTTTATTTTGCAACAAAGTTGACGAGTTTTCCGGGAACGCAGATTTCTTTGAGGATGGTTTTGCCTTCAAGTTCTGCGGCGGCGGCTTCTTTTGCGGCGGCGATGCAGGTATCTTTATCCGCGTCTGCGGCAACGTTCATTCTTGCTTTGATTTTTCCGCAGATCTGAACGACCATTTCGATGGTTGCGTCAACGCATTTTGCTTCATCGTAAGCGGGCCAATCCTGTTTGCAAAGGAGCTCGGAATGTCCGAGAACTTCCCAGAGTTCTTCGGTGATATGGGGTGCAAAGGGATTGAGAAGGGTAAGGAAGAGTTCGTATTCGTCCTTGGTGATGCTTCCGGTGGCGGTGATATCGTTGATAAGGCTCATCATTGCGGCGATGGCGGTGTTTGCCTTAAGGTTGTCGATATCTTCGCCGACCTTTTTAATGGTCTTATGGAAGTTGCTTTCGAGTTCGGGGCGGATTCCTTCGCCCTGCATAATATCCTGGAGAGCCCATACTCTGTCGAGGAAGCGTTTGCAGCCTTTGATGGAGTTGGTGTTCCAGGGAGCGGCTTTTTCGAAGTCGCCGATGAACATTTCGTAAAGGCGGAGGGTATCTGCGCCGTAATCGCGGATTACGTCATCGGGGTTTACTACGTTTCCGCGGGATTTGGACATTTTCTCGTTGTTTTCGCCGAGGATCATTCCGTGGCTGGTACGTTTGGAATAGGGTTCCTTGGTGGAAACTGCGCCGATGTCATAAAGGAATTTATGCCAGAAGCGGCTGTAGAGAAGATGAAGAGTGGTATGTTCCATACCGCCGTTGTACCAATCTACGGGCATCCAGTAATCAAGAGCTTCCTTGGAAGCTATTCCGGTGGTGCAGGTGGGGTCGCAATAGCGGATGAAATACCAGGAAGAACCTGCCCACTGGGGCATGGTATCGGTTTCGCGGTGTGCGTGGCCACCACAGCAGGGGCAGGTGGTTTCGACCCAATCGGTCATGGTGGAAAGGGGGCTTTCACCGGTATCGGTGGGTTCATAAGATTCAACTTCCGGAAGGAGAAGAGGAAGCTGATCTTCCGGAACTGGCTGCCAGCCGCATTTTTCGCAATAAATCATCGGGATGGGTTCGCCCCAATATCTCTGGCGGCTGAAAACCCAGTCGCGGAGTTTATAGTTAACTTTTGCGTGGCCGATGCCTTCTTTTTCAAGGTATTCGATCATGGCTTTTTTGGCTTCTTCAACGGTCATTCCGTCTTCAAAGCCGGAGTTTACCATAATGCCTTCATTGCAGTCGGTATATGCTTCTTCCTCAACGTTGCCGCCTTTTACGACTTCGATTATCGGAAGACCGAATTTTTTTGCAAATTCCCAGTCGCGGGTATCGTGTGCCGGAACGGCCATAATTGCGCCGGTTCCGTAGGAAGTGAGGACGTAGTCGGAAATGAAAATCGGGATTTCTTTTCCGTTAACGGGGTTGATGCCTTTAACGCCTTTGAGCATAACGCCGGTTTTGTCTTTTGCAAGTTCGGTACGCTCGAAGTCGGATTTTTTCGCGGCTTCTGCCTGGTAAGCTCTTACTTCGTCGATGTTTTCAAGCTTATCCGCCCATTTTTCGATATATGCGTGTTCAGGGCTCATTACCATATAGGTTGCGCCGAAAAGGGTGTCGCAGCGGGTGGTATAAACGGTAAGAACGTCGCCGAGGGTGGTGTTGAAGTTGACTTCAGCGCCGGTGGAACGGCCGATCCAGTTTTTCTGGGAAGTTTTTACTCTTTCGATGTAATCGACTTCGTCGAGGTCATCGATAAGGCGCTGGGCATATTCGGTGATTTTGAGCATCCACTGGGATTTGACTTTGTGGACAACTTCGCTTCCGCAGCGTTCGCAAACGCCGTTTACAACTTCTTCGTTCGCAAGAACAACTTTACAGCCGGTGCACCAGTTTACGTTAGCCTCTTTTTTATAAGCAAGGCCGCGTTTGAAAAGCTGGATGAAAATCCACTGGGTCCATTTATAATAATTGGGGTCGGTGGTGTTTATCTCTCTGTCCCAATCGAAGGAAAGTCCGAGGGATTTGAGCTGGGCTTTAAAATGGTCAACGTTGTTTTTGGTTACGATTTCCGGGTGGATGTGGTTTTTGATTGCAAAGTTTTCGGTGGGAAGGCCGAAGGCATCCCAGCCCATGGGATAAAGGACGTTATAACCCTGCATTCTCTTTTTTCTGGAAACGATATCCAGAGCGGTGTAGGAACGGGGATGTCCTACGTGAAGGCCCTGTCCGGAAGGATAGGGGAATTCAACAAGTCCATAAAATTTGGGCTTGGAATAATCGGTGGTTGCGGCATAGGGTTTCTTTTCGTCCCAGATGTCCTGCCACTTCTTTTCGATTGCGGCGTAATCATAGCCTTTCATTTTTCGGTTCCTCCAGTTTTATCTGAAATAATTTTTTGCGGAGCAAATTGCCTTCCCCTTGAGGGGAAGGTGGATTTTTTACGGCTTGCCGTAAAAAAGACGGATGAGGTGTTCCTTCGGTAATACGGTGGTCTGCAAAACAACACCTCATCAGTCACCTTCGGTGACAGCTTCTCCTCAAGGAGAAGCCTAATAAAAAAAATCCCGTCCTTCGCAAAAACGAAAGACGGGAACATAATTTTACCCGCGGGACCACTTTCTTTGGCGCAAAAGCGCCCGGCTTAAAATCATATAACGGTGAAAACCGTCCGGTTTTACTTTTGCGGAAAAAACGCAATTTCCTCCGGCTGCTCGAAAGTGAGTTCATCTGCTTTTTCAATGCCGCATTTCAC
>JAFXBK010000003.1 GCA_017521825.1 Oscillospiraceae bacterium | reverse complement strand
CTCAAACTTTTCGCACGACAAAACAAAATATTTTTTCTGTAAGTTTGGAAACTCACCCGCATAGCGGGTGGTTTGTTGTACCCGAAACGCTTTACCGTTTCGGGTACATGCTAATAGCATAAATAAAAAAAAGGCGCTTCGTTTGAAGCGCCTTTTTATTTATATTTTAAATTTTAAAACCTGTAACAACTCTGTCGCGGCCCTCGTAATCTTTTATGACCGCGGCATTTTTATATCCGTTTTCCGTAAGGATTTCCAAAACCGCTTTTCCCTGGGTATCGCCGATTTCGAAGGCGATCATTCCGCCTTCGTTAAGATGCTCGAACCAGTTTTTTGAGATCGCGCGGTAAAAATCCAGTCCGTCGGTCCCGCCGAAAAGCGCCGTTTCCGGCTCGAAGGTAACTTCCTTCTGGAGTTCCTTCATTTCCTCGCCGGTTATATACGGTGGATTTGAAACAATGCAGTCAAAATTCCTGAAGGGCACCAGCGCGTCTTTCTGAAGCGTTTTAACGGGGGTACCATGAAGGGCATTGTTCTTTTCAAGGAAGCCGAAAGCGCCGTCATAAAGCTCTACGGCGGTTACATCGGCACCCGGAAGTTCCTTCGCCAGAGTTATGGCAATACATCCGGAACCGGAACAAAGATCGATTATTTTCGGCGGCATTGTTCTTGAATAATATTTGAGCACCGCCTCGCAAAGAAGTTCCGTTTCCGGGCGCGGAATGAGCACGCCTTCGCCGACAAAGAATTTTCTTCCGAAAAACTCCCAGTTCCCGATAAGATACTGGAGCGGAAAACCTTCCGTTCTTCTTTTTGCGGCGGAAAAAAGTTTTTCCTCCTGCTCAGAATTGAGCACCGCTTCCGCGGCGGTTATTTCCGGGTTCCGCGGAAGTTCCAAAAGGTCCTCCATGAGCACGGATGCTTCAAAGGCAGGGGAATCCACCCCTGCCCCGACAAAGATTTTTTCAATTTTTTCAAAAGCTTCTTTAACTTTCATTAAAACGCGGCGTCCTCCGGATTTTCGGGCAAAACGGGTTTTACTGCTGCGATTGCAATTTCGATCATGCTGTCGTCCGGTTCCTGGGTGGTAAAATTCTGGAACCAAAGGCCCGGCGCGGAAATAATTTTAGTGAACCAGTTATCGTGCCTTCCCGCAAACTTGATAATTTCGTAAGAAATTCCAACGGTTATCGGGAGCATAAGGATTTTAAGCAAAACGCGGATAAAAACGTTTTCCCAGGTTATTACGGAAGAAACAAGTATGCTTACAACAAGCACGATAAGAAGGAAACTTGTTCCGCATCTGGGGTGGAAGCGCTGTTGTTTTCTTACGTTTTCAACGGTAAGTTCAAGGCCTTTTTCGTAGCAGAAAATTGTTTTATGCTCGGCACCGTGATACATAAAAGTTCTGTGAATATCGCTCATCTTCGAAACGCCGATTATATACGCAAGAAACATTCCGATTTTGATAACGCCTTCGATTACCGAAAGAAGAACTTTGTTTTCCACGTAATTTCCGGCAAAACCGGCAACAAGCGCCGGGATTCCGAAGAAAAGGCCGATTGCGAGAACCGCCGCAATAAAAGTTACTATGGTTCCAAAAATTGCTCCGGCGGCTTTTCCGAAGGTTTTGTTGAGCCAAAGCTCAAGTTTGTCCGGTTCCTCTTCCTGGCCGGAAATTTCGGCGGATTTCATAAGGCAATCGTAGCCTTTTATAAGGGTATCCACAAAGTTAAAGGTTCCGCGGATAAACGGAATTTTTCTTACTCCGGTAAGTTTTTTGGTGTCCCAGACGGAAAGATCGATTTCGCCGTTCGGTTTTCTTACCGCCATGGCGCTTTTTTCCGGGCCCTTCATCATAATTCCTTCAAGAAGAGCCTGGCCGCCGACGGAAGTTTTTATTGCACAGGATTGTTTTTCGTTATTTTCCATTTTTACTCCTTTGGGTTTATTTATCTATGGGAAGGCGGATGGTGACGGTTGTTCCCTCACCTTCGACGCTGTCGAGCAAAATCTCTCCGCCGTGCATCCTTATTATTTCGTCCGCAACCGCAAGCCCGATTCCGCTTCCGCGGCGGGTTGCGTTGCCTTTAAAGAACTTGGTTTTAACTTTTTCAAGCTGGTCCGCCGGAATACCGATTCCGGTATCCTTAACAACGATATCCACAAATCCGTTTTCAAGGCGTATTGCGGAAATTGTTACGCTTCCGCCTTCGTCGCTGTATTTAAGCGCATTATCGATTATGTTTACAAAAACCTGGCGGAGCCTGTTTTTATCGCCCATAACCGGGATTATATCGTCGTTTTCGTCATATATAAGCGCCTTTTTTTCGCGGACTGCGCGCTGTTCGAAGGTAAGAACAGCTTCGGAAAGTTCGGCGATTATATCAAGCTTCATGGGCTGGAGAACCATTCTTCCGCTTTGGAGACGGGAAAAATCCAGAAGTTCCTCAACCATTACGGAAAGGCGCTCGGTTTCGCCGATTATTACGCCCATTCCTCTTTCAAGGGTTTTGCTGTCTATGCTGTTATCTTTCGAAGAATCCTCCAGCATTTCCGCCCAGCCTTTTATGGCCGTAAGCGGGGTTCGGAGTTCGTGGGAAACGGAAGAAATAAAATCGTTTTTCATTCTTTCCGTTGCGCCAAGTTCGTCCGCCATATAGTTTATTGTTTCGCAAAGTTCGCCGATTTCGTCATCGGTTTTCTTTTCGATTTTTGTATTAAAATCGCCCTCGGCAATTTTCTTTGCGGTCTCACTTATTTGTCCAACCGGGTTTACGATGGAATTTATAAAATAGGAACCGGAAACAACAACAAAGAAAATTATCGCTATTCCGATAAGGCTTGTTCCGATTATCGCAAAGGTTATCTGGCTGTCAACTTTTTCGAGGGATGTTATAATCCTGAATGAGCTGAATTCTTCGGTGCTTCCTTCCGGAACAACCGTTACGGACATAACGTTTTTTCCGTTAAGTTCGCCGATATATTCGGCGGTTTTTGTAACGCTGTTTTTTGCTTCAAAGCAATCCGGCGTTATATATTCCGATTCCGGAATAAAACCGCTGGATGTAAGGATTGCTTCCCCTTCCCCGTTAAGAACCATAAGCTCCATCATATTCCGCTTTTCAAAAGAAGTTACGATTCCCCAGAAATAATCCTCATAATCGCCGGTTCCTTCGGAATGATATTTTGAAAGAAGGCCGGAAACCGTTTCCGTCTGGGAATATATGATTTTTTCGACGCTTTCGTAATAATAGTTTTTTATTGAAAAAGCGATTACAATTTCGAGCGCAATAAGAATTACAAGAATGACGCCGAGGCTGTTGGAAAGCCAGCGTTTTGTAATCTTTTTAACCGCCATCGGGCGCCCTCCTTTCAGGAAAAATATAATGATGCCGCTTTGGGGCTGCACCTTATCCGTCAGCTTCGCTGACACCTTCCCCTCAAGGGGAAGGCTTTTTTATGCCATCCATTTATAGCCGAATCCCCAGACAGTCTGGAGATGGGCGGGGTTCGAAGGTTCTTCCTCAATTTTCATACGGAGCCTTCTGATATTTACGTCAACGACCTTATCGTCGCCGTTATAACTTTCGCCCCAGATTCTTTCAAGAATGCTTCTTCTTTCAAGGGCGGTTCCTTCGTTGCCCATAAAAAGTTCCATAAGCTGGAATTCAACCTGGGTAAGGTCGATGGGCGTTCCGTTTTTTGTAAGGGTTCTGCTCAGAATGTTAAGGGTAAAAGGTCCGGAAACAAGTTCGTCATTATGGGCGTTTTCCGGGGTTACAGAAATTCTTCTGCAGATTGCATCAACCCTTGCGGTAAGTTCGCTTGGGGAAAACGGTTTTGTTACGTAATCGTCCGCGCCGAGCATAAGGCCGTTTACCTTATCCATTTCCTGGGATTTTGCAGAAAGCATGATAATTCCCACGTTGCTGCTTTTCTTTCTGATATGCTGGCAAACGGCAAAGCCGTCGATTCCGGGCATCATGATATCGAGCAGAACAACGCTGAAATCGTTTGGGGTTGCTTCAAAAAATTTTATTGCATCTTCGCCGCAGGAAGCATCCACAACTTCATATCCGGCGCGGCGAAGGGTTATTACCTCAAATTCGCGGATGGCGTCTTCATCTTCACAAACAAGAATTTTTTTCATTCTTTATCCCTCCCGTTTATGTTAAATAAAAATAAAACTTTTTTTGAAGTTTTCGGGTTCAATATAAAATTCGCTTTCTTCGCCGGCAAAGAGTTCCACGTAATAATTTTTTGTTTCGTCCTCCGCCACAAAGACATAATCATCGTATTTATCCTGATAATCGTTTTTGCTTACGGCAAAAATTTTAAGAATTTCGCCGCCGGTTTTTTTATCTTTAAAAACAAATTCTTCCTTGGATGCGCCGTAACTTACGGTTATTTTTTCGTTCCAGCTTTCCGGAACAGCAAAAAGATATCCGCTTTCGGTGTTCGCAACGCCGTTCCAGACCGGTTCGGATTTATCGCCGTTATACTGCATATATTGAAGGAAGAAAATTTCTTCCGTTACATCCTGGGCATAATCCTCCCTTATTTCCACCGGCATTTCGGTAATTCCGTCGCCGTTTGTATCCATGCAGTAAACCCTGGTGTTGCGAAGGAAAATTCCGCGTTTCCCGTAACTTTCGCCAACAACAACGACAACGCCTTCGTTTTCCTCTTTGTTTTCTTCCTCTTCTCCGCTTTCAACAAAATCGGCGATAAAATATCTTTTTGCTTCCTCGCCCTCAAGCGCAAACATTTCCGTAAGATAAATTCCGCTTGAAATTTCGGAATCGATAATAAAAACGCCCTTTTCCGGAGAAATTTTTCCAAAGCCTTTCGAATAGATGTTAAGGCTGTCCGCATGGATGGAAATATTATCCGTTGAAAAAACGTTTTTTCCATCGCTGTAAACAATTTTAAGGGTGTTTCTTCCTATCGGGTTTTTGCCGATAAGGATAATTTCGCTCAGTCCGTCGCTGTTTATATCGACAATTTCGCTTTCTTCGCAGGATTCGCTGTGAACCGTTTCGAGTTTTTCTTCCCTGTATCTGTAAACGGCGATTTCCTGGTTTCCTTCCATAACAACTGCGAATTCATTTTTTCCGATTTTTGCAAAATTAACGCTTTTTATATCGCCGTAAAATCCGGCGGCTTCGTAAACGGAAACCCAGTTTTCGTTTTCCTTTTTAAGGACGTTTATCCTTGTGCTTTCGTCAAGAAGGGAATAAAAAGCCATGGCTTCTTCCGTTCCGTCGCCGTCAAGGTCTTTAAAAATAAACGCGGAGTTTATTTCGCCCGTTTCGGGATATTTAAGAACGTAATCCCCGCCGATTACTTCCGTAAGGGCGGCGTTGAGTTTTTCCTGTTCCTTTGTGAAAACCGGCGGACTTATCAGCGCTTCCGCATCCATTTCCAGAACGTTGCATCCGGAAAAAACAAAAACAAGAATCAGCGAAGAAACAAGCATAAGAAACTTTTTCAAAAAAACGGGCACCTCCTTTTTTGCGATTATAAATATCTATATTATAATATAATACAAATCCGGCTTCCTTGTCAATCAATTAGGTGTAAACATTGTGTTAAAGAAGCCGAAGCTTTTTATATTTTTTCTTTACAGATGCAATGATTTGGAATATAATTATTTTATAATATTTTTCCAGGAGGTTTTGAAATGGATTACGACAAAAAAACTCTTAAAATTTCCGCAAAAATTGCCGCCGGTGCACTTTCCGAAAGCGGAAAGCTTGACCCGGAAAGCGCAAAAGAAACCGTTGTTTTTCTTAAAACCGTTTATAACGGAATTTCCCCTTTGCGTGAACAGGAAGATTTTGTAAAAGACGCTTTTAAAGCCGCCGGAAGAATTACCGCCGCGGCTTGCGAGGAAATGGAAGACCCGGAAGGCGAAACCGCCGCAAAATTCTTTAAAATTGTTTACGAAGGAATCCTTCCCATTGCAAAAGAGGAAGATTTTGACGATGACGTTTTCAAATACGTTTCCAAAATAACCGCCGCGGCCTGCGAAGAGATGGAAGAGCCGGATGAGGAAAAGGCCGCCGAAGCCGCCGAATTCTTCAAGGCAGTTTATTCCGGACTTCTTGAGGAAGAAGCGGAAGAAATCTCCGAGGAAGAAAAAACCGTTTGCAACGGAAAGTATATCGTTAAGGAAACCGCAAGCGGAATTAAATTCAGCCTTGCCGCCGGAAACAACCAGATCATCGGCGTTTCCGAAATTTATTCTTCCCGCGCCGCAATGGAAAAAGGAATTGAATCCGTCCGCAAAAATGCACCGACCGCAAACCTTGAGGACCTTACCGCCGAACCCGTTGTTCCCGCAACCTGCCCCAAATTTGAAATTTATAACGATAAAGCCGGCGAATTCCGCTTCCGCCTTAAAGCCCGCAACGGCGAAATAATTCTTGCTTCCGAAGGTTATAAAACCAAGGCTTCCTGCGAAAACGGAATTGAATCCGTCCGCAAAAACGCACCGGCGGAAATTGCCGAATAACGGAGGACCCCATGGCTGAAGAAAGACGTGACAAACATAACTATTACCTTGATATTGCGGAAATGGTTCTTGAAAGAGGAACCTGCCTTCGCAGAAAATACGGAGCGATAATCGTTAAAAACGACCAGATTATTTCCACCGGATATGCCGGCGCACCCCGCGGAAGAAAAAACTGCAGCGACCTTGGCTGGTGCCGCAGAGAAAAACTTAACGTTCCCCGGGGCGAGCGTTACGAACTTTGCAGAAGCGTCCACGCGGAAGCAAACGCAATTATCAGCGCCGCAAGAGAAAACATGATCGGCGCAACCCTTTACCTTGTCGGAAAGGAATGCGGAACCGGCGAATACGTTAAAAACGGAAATTGCTGCAGCATGTGCAAGCGCCTTGTTATAAACGCCGGAATCGACACCGTTGTTGTTCGTGACGACAACAGAAAATTCCGCATAATCAACGTGAACGACTGGGTCTTCAACGACGATTCCCTTGACGACACCCTTGGATATTAATAAAAAAACGGACTGCAACCGCAGTCCGTTTTTTTATCTCTTTTTATATATCACAAGTTCCGGGTTTTCGCCTTTTTCGTCATAGGTGCAAACCAGAATGAAATCCATGTTCGCGGCAATTCCGAAGCAGCGGTTTCCGCCGAATTCGCTTTCGAGCTGGGTTCCAAGGTAGGTTGCCCGGTCATCAAGAAACTTTACGGTTTTTCCGTTTGGAAGACGGTATTCAAGGTTTATGAAATTTCCGACCAGGGCGTTAAGGCTTTTTACCTTTGGCATTCCCTCGACATTCAGACTGTTTATTTCCCCGATAAGTTTTTCCTTAAATTCATCGAATTTTTCTTTTCCGCCGACGTTAAGATATTTTTTCCAGTAATCAAGGCTCGGAAGCATTTTTTTCATATATTCCCTTACCTGTTCTTCGGAAAAACTTCCGTTTGCCATGCTTTTGGCGCAAACTTCGATAAGTTCATCCATATCGTGGTACATATATTCTCCGTCCGCGTAGCACCATTTGCAGTAATCCTCGTTGAACATTCCGTCCTTTTCCTTGCTGATGTTGCAATCATCTTCCAGCGGCATTCCGCAGCACTGGCAGATAAGTTTTCGCGGCGCGCCGAGAAGAGTGTTTATGGAAACGTCGAAAAGTTTTGAAAGAAGTTTAAGCGTTTCCGTGTTCGGAATTGTTTCGCCGGTTTCCCAACGGGAAACCGCCTGGCGCGTTACAAAAACCTTTTCCGCAAGTTCGTCCTGGGAAAAGCCGTTTTTTGTTCTTAGTTCAAAAATAATATCTTTCGTTTCCATCTTAAATCACCTCGGGTTTATTTTACCACCGGTTTTCTTCCGAAACAAGCAACTTGCTGTTGCATAAAAAACGCCGCAAAAGCGGCGCTTTTTGTTTTTTTATTTTTCTTTTTTCTTAAAAATCGGTTCGTCGCTGGAAGAAAGCCAGGCGCCGATAACCATGAAGCAAACCGCGAAAAGATATCTTGCTCCCGGAAGTTCGTGAAAAACGACCAGCGAAATTGCCGCCGCAACAAAGGGAGTTAGCGCGGAATAAACGCTTGTTCTTGCGGCGCCGAGTATCCTTTGGGCATATACAAAAACAAAGATGCTCAAACCGTAGGAAACAAGACCGAGAACGAGCGCAAGAACGATGCTCAAAAAGTTTTCGGCTCTTTCGCCAAGCAAAAGCGCAAGAACAAAACTTGTTCCGCCGCAGAAAATTCCTTTAAGAAGAACGATTATCATCGGGTCTTTTTCGGAAAGGGCACGGGTGCAGTTGTTTTCGATTCCCCAGAAAACAGCAGAAAGAAGAACAAGCGCCGAACCTTTTGAAAAGCTTAGGGCGGCGCTTCCTTCGAACGAAAGAATTACGCAGGAAAGAATGGTCATTACAATTCCAAAGCCCAGCCTTTTGCTTATTTTTTCTTTAAAAACAAAATGAGCGACAAGCGCTGTTGCGGCATATTCAAAGTTGTTAAGAAGCGAAGCATTTGCGGCGGAAGTCATTTCTAAGCCGAGCATAAGGCTTATGGGTGCCGCAATATCAAGGATTATCATTGCGAAAACGTAGGGCATTTCCGCCTTTGTGAATTTTCCGTCCTCGGAATTGTTTCCGCTTTGTTTTCTTAAAAAAGCGATTGCTCCCATTCCGAAACCGGCTCCGATATAAAGAAGGCCGGCCATCATGGTGGAAGGAATATATTCCAGAAGAAGTTTTGAAAAAGGCGTGCTCAAAGCATAGAGCACCGCCGAAAGCACCGCGAAAAATATCCCTTTTTTAACGGAAAGTTTTTTCATTTTATCCTCTCAGATATTCCAGAATTTCCGCGGCGTTTGTATCCGGTTTTACCTTCGGCATAACTTTTTCGATAATTCCGTTTTCGTCGATAACAAAGGTGGAACGAACGGTTCCGAAGGAAACTTTTCCGTAATTTTTCTTTTCCTGCCATGCGCCGAAGGCTTCGATAACCTTATGTTCCGGATCGGAAAGAAGGACAAAAGGAAGGTTATACTTTTCCGCAAATTTAACGTGAGAGGAAACGGAATCCTTGCTGATTCCGATTACTACTGCGTCAAGATTTTTAAACTCCTCAAAACTTTCCGCAAAGGCACAGGCCTGGCGGGTGCAGCCAGGGGTGTTATCCCGGGGGTAAAAATAGAGCACAACTTTTCTTCCAAGGAAGGAGGAAAGGGAAACTTCGTTTCCTTCTTTATCAAAAAGGGTAAAATCCGGGGCTTTTGTTCCTTTTTCGAGCATTTTTAAAATCTCCTTTTACTGAAAAGGGGCGGCACAAAAAATACCTCCCCTTTTAAAATTTTTACATTATTCGGGTTTAAATTCCCTTTTATCCATGGTAGAATATATATGTTATTTTTCCATGTTGTCTTCACAGTTTTTGATAAGGCTGAAAAGGCTGGAAGCAAAAAGCGGATAGCTTCTTGCAAGGGTTTCGGAGGAAACGGAGATGTTTTCGGTTTTTACGGAAGGATCTCCTTCAAGCTTTTTTGCCCTTGCTTCGCAGGATTTCATATAGGAATCCGCGCTTTCAAGCGCGCCGGAATTCGGAACGCTGAAAGTGTTCATATTGTTTTTCGGGCTGAAAGAGTATATAATTCTGAACATACGGTAAACCGCCGCCATAAGATAACCGGAAACCTGTTTCGTAAGTTCCTTGCTCTGGCTTTTTGCAAGAAGATCAAAAAGAACATTAAGGGAATTGGCGATGAGTTTTTTGTTGATTATCGGAAGAACGCCCGCGCCGGAAAGAGTGTTTTCTTTTCCTGCGGCGTCCGGTTCCGGGATATCCTCGATGTTAAGGGTCATTCCGTCCGGATCCGCGCTTCTTCCAAGAAGATAATCGGCGGAAACGCCGTAAAAATCCGCCGCGCGGATCAAAAAATCCAGTCCGCATTCGCGGATTCCTTTTTCGTAATGGGAAAGCAAAGCCTGGGAAACGCCAAGCTGGCTTGCGGCTTCCTTCTGGCTTATGCCTTTTTCTTTTCTTAAAAGCGACAAAACGCGCGGAAAATCCGATTTCATTTGACAAAAATCCACCTTTTTCGATAACTGTTTGTATATTATAAACTTTTTCATACAATTTGTAAAGTGTTTTTAGGAGGAAATAATGGTAACTTACAGAATCCACCTTATTCGCCACGGAATGGCGGAAGACCCCGAAAAGAAAATTTGCCTTGGAAACAAAAGCAACCCTGCCCTTACTCCGGAAGGTGCGGAGGAACTGCGCGAACTTATGGATACATACCAGTATCCTTACGCGGAAAAAGTTTACTGCAGTCCGCTTCTTCGCTGCCGCCAGACCGCAGATATCCTTTTCCCCGAAACGGATTTTGAAATTATGGACGAGCTTACCGAATGTGACCTCGGGGATTTTGACGGAAAACCCATAGCCGAACTTTTGGAAAACCCGGCATTCATCGGCTGGGTCGAAGGAAAATGTCCGCCGCCGAACGGCGAAAAATCAGACGAATTCGCAAGCAGAATTGCCTGCGCTTTTGATGACATTATCCATGATATGTCCAAAAACCACCTTATCGAAACCGCCGTTGTTACCCACGGAACGGTTATCATGGGCCTTTGCGCGATGTGCGGATATCCAAGGCAGGAAATGCGCTATTGGGCCTCGAACAGCGGATGCGGCTACACCTTAAGCACCTCCGTTTCCATGTGGATGCATGACCAGTGCTTTGAAGTAATCTCCACCCTTCCTTTTGAAAACCGCGATGAGGATGAAGAAGAAATTCAGCTTTCCGAGGAGGACCGTGAATGGAACTTTTTCGAATAATTAAAAGCGATGCCCGAAGTGCAATGCGTTTTTGCGGCGGAAGAACCATTGCTTCCGTTATGATAATTGCGCTTGCTTACCTTTCAATAAGCATTACGGAATCGGTTCTTCTTATGATTTTTTGCGGTTCGGACGCAATCTATCAGGATATTTACACCCTTGCCGAAAACTATCCGGAAGCGCTTTATATAACTGCAGGGGCGGCTTTTTTCTGGATTTTTCTTATCCCGGCGCTTTTGCTTGGTTTTACAAAACTTTGCCTTTCCTTTGCGGAAGGGAACGACGAGAGCATTGCCACCCTTTTCGATATGTTTTCCTCGTTCAAAAAATTTATCGGTTCCGCTTTTTTTGCGGCGGCTTTTGCCATAAGATATCTTTTTGTTTTTGGGGTTGCGCTTCTTCCCGGCGGTGCTTTCTTCTGGTTTGCGGAAACCTATATCCCCGACGGCAGCAGAACCCTTCAGCTTCTTAAAATTTCCGCATGCTGCGTTGCCGTTGCGATTATGATTCTTTGCGTTTTTCTTGCGGTTATTTTTGTTCAGCGCTGGAGCCTTGCGGCATATTACCGCGCCGGCGGAACCGGAATCCACAAATCCTTTTCCCTTTCCGCCAAAGCGACAAAGGGAATTTACACAAGAATTATCAGCTTTAAATTTTCGTTCATCGGCTGGGGTTTTCTTTCCCTTTTAATTCTTCCGCTTATCTGGGCGGTTCCTTTTTACGGAATTTCCAACGCGATTTTCGCAAAATATCTTATGGAGCGCTACGAACATTCCCTTGCGAAAGTTCCGGAAACGGTTGAAGCCTCCGTTACCTTTGAAGAAGATTGACGAAAAAAACGCTTAAAATTGCGGCGGCAAAATCCGCCGTCAAAGCGGCAGGAACGGTGTTCCTGCCGTTTTTTATTCCAATTGCGCCGTAATAAACGGCCACGGTATAAAAAGTTGTTTCGCTTCCGCCCATAAGGACGGAAGCAACTTTTTCCGGGAAGGAACCCGCCGCAAGATTTTCGCAAAGTTCCTCGTAATATCCAAGGGCACCGGAACCGGAAAAAGGACGCAAAACCGCAAGGGGAAGGACTTCCGGCGGAAAGCCGATTTTTTCCGCAAAAGGCGAAACAAAACCGGTGAGCATTTCGATAAAACCGCTTTGGCGGAGCATTCCTATTGCGGTCATCAAAAAACAAAGCGCCGGAAAAACCGAAACCGCGGAACCAAGCCCTTCTTTCGCTCCTTTTAAAAAGGAAGCGAAAACGTCCACCTTTTTATAAACCGCAAATCCGGTTATAAAAGCCACCACCGCCGGGATTATCAGATCCGTGCTCAAAACGGTGCTCATTCTTTTTCTCCCTTCGGAAAACCGATTTTTGCCGCCATAATTCCCAAAACCAATGAGCACGCGCTTACCAGCCAGACCGCCGGAAGAATATCCAGCGGTTTTTCCGCGCCGTTTTCAAGGCGCATTGTTGCGATTGTTGTGGGCAAAAGCTGGAGCGAAGCGGTGTTTATTACAACAAAGCAGACCATTTCCGCCGTGGCGGCGGAAGAAAATCCGGAGATTTTATGAAGTTCCTTCATGGCGGAAATTCCAAGGGGCGTTGCCGCGTTTCCAAGGCCTAAAAGATTCGCCGCAACGTTCATGGAAATTGCGCCTAGGGCTTTTTCCTCCTTTTTAAGTCCCGGAAAAACAAGGGTGAGGAACGGTTTTAAAATTTTGCAAAGTTTTTCGACAATTCCGCTTTGCTTTGCGGTTTCCAAAATTCCGCTCCAAAAGCACAGCGAACCGAGAAGCTTAAAGGAAAGTTCCGCAGCGTGGAAGGATTCCTCCAGGGCGGCGGCGGAAACTTCCGCGATTTTTCCGCTTAAAATTCCAAAAAACACCGAAACCAAAACCGACCAAAAGAAAAATTTTCCCATTTTCCGCCGCCTTTCCGAATTTCTTAAGTTTTGTTTAAATGGTCACAAATAATCTTGACAAAAAAAGGTAATTACTGTATATTTAAGGTACAAAATGTAAATAATTGGGAGGGACGTACTATGAAATCAACAGGTATTGTTAGAAAAGTAGATGAACTCGGAAGAATTGTTTTGCCTATAGAACTTCGCCGCACCCTCAACATTGAGGAAAAGGACGCCCTTGAAATATACGTTGACGATAACGCTATTATGCTCAAAAAGTATGAACCCGCCTGCATTTTCTGCGGAAGCGCCGACGGAATAACCGATTTTAAAGGCAAAAACATCTGCGAGCATTGTCTTAAAGAACTTTCCAAATAAAATTTTAAAAAGCAAAAAGCTCCGTGCTCATTTTTGAGCACGGAGCTTTTTTGTTATTCTTCATCGTCCCATTCTTCATATTCCTGGGTTCCGTCGAAAGCAAGGCGCATTAAAAGCGCGTTTTCCGTCGGATTTGTGTAATAGTTTTTGCGGATTCCGCAAAAAACGAACCCGGATTTTTCATAAAGAGAAATTGCGGAAAGGTTGCTTGCGCGAACTTCCAGAAAAATTACCTGGGTTTCCTTTTCCCGAACCGCCTCGATAAATTTTCCGATAAGGGCTTTTGCCATTCCGTTTCTGCGGAACTTCGGCGCAACGGCAACGTTGAAAATTTCCGTTTCGCCGGCGATTGTTCTTCCGCCGATGTATCCGGCAAGTTCGCCTTCCGAAAACGCCCCGAAAAAATCCGCAAATCCGCTTTTTATTTCGGAAGCGACGGTTCCTTCGCTCCAGGGGTTTGAAAAACAGAGTTTTTCAATTTCCGCAACGGCGGCGGAATTTTCTTCCGAAAGGCGTTTTATTTCAAAACTCATTTTTCCCTCCACCTTGCGTAATCAAAGTTGTGTATGTTTTCGCCGCGAAGATAATAGCACCTTGGAACGCGGCGGGAAACGGCACAGATTATTTCGTAATTTATGGTGCCGGCAAGAGCCGCAACCTCATCAACGGAAACGGAAGCTTCGCCGTCCCTTCCGAAAACGGTTACGATATCCCCTTCTTCCACTTCCGGAACCGCCGAAACATCCAGCATGGTCTGGTCCATGCAGACGCTTCCCACAACGGGAACGTATTTTCCGCGGACAATCATTCTGCCTTTATTGGTTAAAAGGCGGTGGTAGCCGTCCGCATAGCCGATGGCCGTGGAAGCGATTTTCATATCTTCCGGCGCGGTGAATCTTCTTCCGTAGCTTACGCAGGAACCTTTTTCGTAATCTTTGGTCATGCTTACAACGGTGCGAAGCTCCATTGCGGGTTTAAGTTTTATTCTGCAGGTAACTTCCTCATGGGAGGCCGGATAAAGCCCATAGAGAATGATTCCCGGGCGGACCATATCAAGATGCATTTCCGGATAGCAAAGCACCGCGGCGCTGTTACAGCAATGGCGGATGCCCACATCAATTCCTTTTTCTTTAAGGGCATCGCAAACCCGGCAGAAACGGTCGAACTGGAGCTTTGTATATGCGATACCGTCCGGATCCGGTTCATCCGCGGAAGCAAAATGGGTAAAGGCGCCGGTAACTTTTATGTTCGGAAGTTTTGCGGCTTCTTCCGCTTCCGAAACGGCAATATCAAAATTATCTTCGGAACAGACAAAGCCTATCCTTCCCATTCCGGTATCGAATTTAAGATGGACGTTAAGGGTAACGCCGAGCTTTTCCGCTTCGGCGGAAAGCTCCTTCGCATAATGAAGGGAATATGCGGTCTGGGTAATATTCCATCTGGCAAGATCCGCAACACATTCCGCAGGGGTGTTGCCGAAAACAAGAATTGGTTTTGTAACGCCGCTTTCGCGGATTCCGAGAGCCTCGCCCAGATTTGAAACACCGAACCAATCGGCGCCGGCTTCCTCAAGAAAAGGCGCAGTCATTCTGTCGCCGTGGCCGTAGGCATCCGCTTTTACAACCGCCATAACCATGGAGTTTCCCACGTGAGCTTTTATTTTTCTGAAGTTATAATCGATCGCATCAAGGGAGATATCCACCCATGTTCTGCGAAGGACATTACTTTTTGTCATTTTTTGTCCCTCCTGTCCTTAATCCACATAAGGATATACAGGCCTATTATATTAAACCCAAGGGAAAAATATAGCAAAACCGTTGAAAAAATGCTTTCGGTAAAAATCAAAAGAACAAGGCAGCCGAAAAGGCAGACCATTCCGGCAAGGATAAAAAGAAGCCCGCGTTTTTTTACGGAAAGATTTCCCCAAAAATCAAAAATTCTGTTCATAAAGTTCCTTTCGGTTTAGGGAATATAATAATCGATAATTTCCTTTGCTTTTGCTTTATCCTCTTCGGAAAGCATAAGCATTATAACAAGTTCGCCCTCGTCATAAATTTCCGCTTCCATGGCTATGTTATAGGAATCATATACGTCATAGCTTCTGAATTCGTTTATGCGGTCGTCCTTGCGGTTTTCGAGAGAATTTATTACCTCGGCGGCTTTCCCTTCCTTAACGCGGATTATCGCAACGTCGGCGGCGCCGTAATTTCCCTCCGCATAGCGGATATCATAGGAAATTACGTTTTTAAGGTCAAGGTAAAACCGTTCCTCAAGAAAAATTTTGTCCTCGGCCTTTATAACGCTTTTTTCGGTAAGCTCGCTTATTTCAAGGTTATTGTAAATTTCGTCCGCAACAACGGAAAGTTCCAGCATATCGTAGCTGAATTCGTCCGGATTGATTTCCTCCTCGACCTTGGCTTCTTCCGAACAGCCGCAGAAAAGGAAAATTATTAAAAGGGCAAGAATTGAAAAAATTATTTTTTTCATAAAATTTTTGCCTCCTTTCGGGAATATTTTAAATTATACTCTTTTTTATTCAAATTTTGGTTAACTCATTGTTAATTGTGGGCATAATATGGTATTATACGTTAAGATTATATTACTTTTTTAAAATTAAAACAATATCCATATTTCGGTTTTTTAAAAAAATTATAAAATTAAAGCATTTTTGTGGTTGACAAATCCGTTTTCCTTTGTTATAATAATTCGTGCGTTATGCGGATGTAATTCATTGGTAGAATGCCAGCCTTCCAAGCTGGATAGGGGGGTTCGATTCCCCTCATCCGCTCCAAAAACTGCGCCGTTAGCTCAGCTGGATAGAGCATCTGCCTTCTAAGCAGAGGGCCGGGGGTTCGAGTCCCTCACGGCGCGCCAGGCAGTTAAGCTAACTGCCGTTATGGTGGATGTAGCGTAGCTGGCCTAACGCGTCAGATTGTGGCTCTGAAGACCGTGGGTTCGAATCCCACCCTCCACCCCATATAAAAGACGTACGCCCATAGTGTAAAAGCTGTGGGCGTTTTTACTATAATTTAATATTGGGGCGTCGCCAAGCGGTAAGGCACAGGACTTTGACTCCTGCATCTCGTGGGTCCGAATCCCGCCGCCCCAACCAAAAATACAGTTCCCTTTTTGGGGACTGTATTTTTTATTCCGGCGTGGATGAGGACCCACCGGGTCCGTACCCTGATTCGAGCAGAACGCATAATATTTACAGAAACAAAGTCTCCCCGGAGGGGAAGGCTCCCTTGTGTAAAGGGAGCTGTCTGCGCAGCAGACTGAGGGATTGTTCTTAATCACCATTGTTCAGGCTGACGGCGGTTTTCTGTATGGATTGTTCGCTCGGATATTGCGGCGGGAGCAAGCCCCCGCCCTACAGTAATTGCAATGCGGGCAGATAATATCCGCCCCTACGGATTTAACGGAAATCAAAAAAATGGCACGCACATAGTTGCGCCCCTGCAATTTCAAATATACGCCACACCTAAAACAAAAAAGCACCCTTGCGGGTGCTTTTTCTTTATGCTTCAAGTTCGGGTGTTTTAAAAGATTCCTTTACGGTGATTTCGTCGCCTTCGGCAGAAACAAAAATTCCTTCAAGTTTTCTGTCGGCGTTGTCAACGATAAGTTCGCAGACTTTGTCTTCAATATCCTTGCGGATAACTCTCACAAGGTCGCGGGCGCCGCCTTTGTTTCCGTGGGATTTTTTCGCAATGGCTTTGAGCGCCGCATCGTCATAGGAAAGGTCGATTTTCTTTTCCTTGAGCGGAACACGGAGTTCATCAAGGCGAAGGGCGGCAATGCGTTCATAATCTTCCACGGTAAGCTCATGGAAAACAACGATTTCATCAACTCTTCCGATAAATTCCGGGCGAAGGAACTGGGCAAGAGCCTTATAAACCTTATCCTTTTCAAGGGAATAGGAATCGCGGCCGAAGCCAAGCGCTTTTTCCTTGTTTTCGCTTCCGGCGTTGGAAGTCATTACAATAACGGTGTTGGCGAAGGAAACGGTCCTTCCGTGGGCATCGGCAATTTTTCCTTCGTCAAGAATCTGAAGAAGGATGTTCATAACGTCCGGATGCGCTTTTTCGATTTCATCAAAAAGGATTACGGAATAGGGCTTTCTGCGGACTTTTTCGGTAAGCTGGCCGGCTTCGTCATAACCGACGTAACCGGGAGGAGAACCGACGATTCTGGAAACCGCGTGTTTTTCCATAAATTCAGACATATCAAGGCGGATAAGGGGATCTTCGGTCTGGAACATTTCGTTCGCAAGAACTTTAACAAGTTCGGTTTTTCCGACACCGGTGGGGCCGACAAAAATAAAAGATGCGGGGCGGCGTCTTGCGGAAATCTGAACTCTTGAACGTTTTACCGCCGCGGCAACAAGCCTGCAGGCTTCGTCCTGGCCAATAACATGCTGTTTAAGGGTTGCTTCAAGCTCGCCGAGTTTTCTAAGGTCGCTTTCCTGAACCTTGCTTGCGGGAATTCCGGTCCAAAGTTCGATTACCGTTGCAAGGTCCTTGGGCGCAACTTCCGCCGCAAGGGCAACGGGTTCAAGGCGGTTATGCTCAATTTCAAGCTGGAGTGCTTCCGCTTTGGCGGTAGCAACAGCTTCGTAATCTATAACTTCCTCCTGCTGGAGGGCTTCGATTTTTTCCTGAACCGCCCGGAGTTTCTGTCCGCTTATTTCATATTCCGCAAGTTCCTTGTTTGCAAGGGCGCTACAGGAACAGGCTTCGTCCAGAAGGTCGATGGCCTTATCCGGAAGGAAGCGGTCGGTGATATATCTTTCGGAAAGGCGTACGCAGCTTTCGATAAGCTCGTCGCTGATTTTTACGTGGTGGAATTTTTCGTAGTTCGGTGCAACGCCTTTAAGAATTTCGATGCTGTCCGCAATGGAAGGTTCCTCGACGGTTACGGGCTGGAAACGGCGCTCGAGAGCGGCATCCTTTTCGATATGCTTGCGGTATTCGTTAAATGTGGTGGCACCGATTACCTGGAGTTCGCCGCGGGAAAGAGCCGGTTTAAGGATGTTTGCGGCGTTCATGCTTCCTTCCGCGTCGCCGGTTCCGACAAGGTTATGGATTTCGTCGATGAAAAGGATTATGTTGCCTTCGCGCTTAACTTCCTCAACAAGGCCTTTTACCCTGCTTTCGAACTGTCCCCGGAACTGGGTTCCGGCAACAAGGGCGGTTAAATCGAGCATCCAGAGCTCTTTTCCCGCAAGCTTTGCGGGAACTTCGTTGGAAGCGATTTTCTGAGCGATTCCTTCGGCGATGGCGGTTTTTCCGACACCCGGTTCTCCTATCAGGCAGGGGTTGTTTTTGGTGCGGCGGTTAAGGATCTGGACAACCCTTCCGATTTCGCGGTTTCTTCCGATTATGGGGTCAAAGCCGCCTTTTTTAGCCTTTTCGGTAAGGTTTTCGCAATAAAGGTTAAGATATTTCTTTTCTTCCTGTTTTCCTTTTTTGCCGGTTTTCTTGGGGTTTCTTGCCTTTTCGCCGTCGGCGGAAGGTGTTTCGCCCTGGGGCATAATATCACCGCCGAAAATGCTGTTAAGGAACGGAAAAGCCTGGGCGCCGCCCATTTCAAAACCGGAATCCTCGTCGCCTTCAACAGCCATCATCTGTTCGCTGATGGCGTCAAGCTCATCGCCGGAAATTCCCATTTTGTTCATAAGATCCTCGACGGGTTTTATTCCAAGTTCCCTGGCGCACTGAAGGCAAAGTCCTTCGTTAAAGGTTTTGTCGCCTTCCATTCTGGTAACAAAAACCACAGCCATTCTTTTTTTACATCTTGAACAAAGCATACTGTTCATCAAAAATCCTCCGTGGGGAAAAATTTATATAAAAAAGTAAAAAATCATATCAAAACATTATTGCCGCAGACGGCAAAATATATCCACCGGAAAAGGTGGGTTTTTCCGATAATTTCTTCGGAAAAATATTCCGGGAAAAATCCGGCGGAAATTACAAAATCAAGAATAAAGGCGCCTATGCAAAGTTCCAGAATTCCGTTTAGAATTCCGAAAACCCCGCCGAAAAAGCCGTTTGCCTTTCCGATCACCGGAACTTCGTTCACGGCTTTGGAACCTTTTGCGATTATCGAAACAACGGTGAAAAGAATTATCAGCGCCAGCGCAAAAATAAGCGTTTTGAAAACCGGGTAAAGAACCGGTTCGATTACGCTTTCGCAGATATTTTCCGCAATCTCGGAATAATCGAACAAAACAGAACCGGAAAGTTTTTCCGCAACCCCGCTGAAATCGAAAAGAAGGTGGGAAATCGCCGGAAGTTCCTCCACCGCCGCGGTTACCGAATTTATCACGCTTTCCGCGTCCGCGGAATTCTGCATGGATTCTTCAAGGTAGGAAGCAAGCGCCGGTTCCACCGCCGTGGAATATAAAAGCGCGGCGGAAATGCTGCTTATTACAACCGCCGCAAGTACAGAACAAACGTATCCGATCGCCTGGACGGCGGTTTTTGCAAAACCGTTTTTTGCGCCTTTTTTTATGCAGTTTATAACAATGACTATCGCAAGAACGTCATAAATTATTGAAACAAAATTCAAAAAAGAAAAAATCCTCCTGCAGATTATTTTTCGACCTTACAAAGCTGGTCGCGGGTTACGGCAAAAACGTTTTCGCCGATAATCTCGATAAAATTCGCGTCCTGTTCGGAACCGAGAGTTGCCGTATGTTCGCCGGAATTTGTAAAAACAAAGGCCTTTCCGGAACAATAAACGGCGGTGTTGTTTTCGCTTCTGTTGCTGCAGATATATTTTCCGCTTATGGAAAGTTTTTTTGCTTCAAGAAGTTTTCCGTCAAGGAAAAGAACTTCCGTCGCGCGTTCTTCGGTAAAGCGGTCGAAAACAAGGGCGGCACCTTCCCTTCCCGGAAGGTTCATAACCGCGGCGGGAATAGAGCCATAGCCGCAGCTTCCGAGAACATTTCCTTCCCTCGAAATATTTGCCGCAACGTTATCGCAGATTACTTTTATGTCGCCGTCGGAATCAAACTCAAGGCTTAAAACGGAAGAACCCTTGAATTCCTTTTTGGCAAGCTCAATCGCAGCTTCGGTCGTGAAGATATGGACCGTTGTTACAATTTCGCCGGATTCATTGGCGGAAAGAGCCGCGGCGGCAACGGTTTTTGTTTTTTCGTTTGCGCTTGCACAAACAACATATTCATCGGAAGAGGACCAGGTGAAAATTTCCTCCTTATAATCCGAATCAAAAACATGAAGCTGGGAAGCATAGCGCTTTGCGGAAGTTACTACGGAAAGCATTCCTTCCGCGGAAAGATCCGCGCTTATTATTTTATATTCAAATTCCTTTTCAAAAAGAATTTTATCCCTTGCCCTTATAAAAAGGCTGTTTCCGCCCTGGTCATAGATAAGGAAAATCCTTCCGGCGGATTCCACGATCGGGTTTGCAAAATTATGCTGGGCGGAAAGAAGCTGTTTTCCGTTTTCCGCATAAAGGTAATAAACGGCATCCGTAAGAACGCCGAGGTTTTCGCCGACTTCGAAGGTCTGGAGCACGTTTGTTCCGGAAGTATCCACCGGAAAACCCGCTCCGGCAGAGGAAGAAGAAGCAATTCTGTCGCCGATTATTCCGGCGACATCCTCTTCGATGAAAAAATAAATCCCGGTGCAGAGAATCGCAAGAATCAGAACCGCGCCGATGAATTTTCTGTTCCTTTGGGCGGCAAATTTTTTACGGCGTTTTTTTCGGGCAATTTCAAATTCGTTCTGTTCTTTTTTTGCCAATTTGCTGCCTCCTTTTATCCTTTTCTTTCGGAATATTTTATAAGCGCCGCGCAGACCGCGCCGCAAACAACCGCGGAAATAACCGCTTCGGTAATTCCGGCGCCGGTTATGGTTGCGGAAACGGTTGCCATAAGGGTGTTATAGGCGATATCCTTTGCGGCGGAATAACTTTCGCCGAAAAATACATAGATTCCGCCCATTACGAGAACGGTGTTTGTTAAAGAACCGCAAAAACCCGCGGCGGCACCGGAAACGGTTTTGTTGATTTTAAATTTTGTAAAAATAGAAAACACAAAAGCGGCTATAACACCGATCATAATCCTTGGAACAAGGCTTATTACTATTGCCCAAAGGCTTCCGCTTTCTTCGCCGAAAACCGGAACAAACGGAGAGAAAACAAAGGAAGTAAGGTTTGGCTGAACGGTGTTTTTAATAAGGCTCGTAAGGCCGAAAACTCCGCCCAGAACAGCGCCTTTTTTCCACCCGAAAAGAACCGCGCCGATAATAACCGGCATCTGGATTGTGGTCGCGTTAATAGCGCCGAGGGGAATATATCCCAGCGGCGTTACGGAAAGCAATATTATAAGCGCGATGAAAAGCGCCATTTTTACCATTTCGGAAGTTTTTTGGCTTTTTATCATTGTTTTTCCTTCTTTTAAGAAAAATATGTAATTATATATTATACTACTGTTATCTCTTTATATCAATAGATGTATTTGCCGAAGCCTTCGTAAATCATTTCGCTTTTCCGAAGGCAATTGCAAAACAAAGGCAACCGAGCCCCAGAAGAAGCGAAGAAATTATTCCTTCGCCGGTGTTTACGATATGGTTTATTGTTCCCGCAAAAAAACAGCAGGAAGCAACGGCGAATAAAATGCAAAGAAGTTTGTTTTTGCTTATTTTCATTCAGGTCATCCCTTTCCGATAAAAATATGCCTTGCTCTTATTTCCCCGAAATTTTCCACATAACTGCCGAAAGAACGGCGCAGACAACCGCCACGCAGACGCAAATGGTTTTTACGATATTGCTCAAATCAAGGAAACCGCTGCCGGTAGTGGTTGCGGCGCAAACAGCCGCAAAAATTGCGATAACCACCAAAATAATGCTGATTATTCTGAAAATTGTTTTCTTTTCCATATTTATCTCCTTTTCCTGCGGGAGCAACCCCGCCTGTTATACCGCCGCTTCCTCAAGAAGCTTTTGGATATTTTTCGAAAGGGCCGCGTTTTCCGCTTTTTCAAGTTTCGGGTCGTCCTCAAGAATTTCCGCGGCGGCTTTTTTTGCAAGTTCAAGAAGTTTTATATCGGTCATCATATCCGCCATTTTAAGCATTGGAAGGCCGCTCTGGCGGTAGCCGAAAAAGTCGCCGGGACCCCGGAGCTTAAGGTCCTCCTCCGCAACTTTAAAGCCATCGGTGGTTTTGGCTATTACCTCAAGGCGGTGTTTTGTTTCCGGATTTTTCGTTCCGGAAATAAGGATGCAGTAACTTTGTTCCTTTCCCCTTCCTACCCTTCCGCGAAGCTGATGAAGCTGGGAAAGACCGAAGCGGTCGGCGTTTTCGATTATCATGCAAACGGCGTTGGGAACATCGACCCCGACTTCCACAACGGTTGTTGAAACAAGAACCTGGAGCCGGTTTTCCGCAAAGGCTTCCATAACCCTTTCCTTTTCCGCGGGTTTCATCCTTCCGTGAAGAAGGCCGACGTTGCAGTCAACAAGTTCCTGTCCGGCAATCTGTTCCGCAAGATCCGCCGCGGCTTCCAGCGGAAGGGAATCCTCGTTCCGTTCGACAAGAGGACAGATTATATAGCTTTGTTTTCCCTCTTTTGCAAAATTCCGGACAAAATTGAAAGCCCTTTGGGAAAGTTCCGGGGTTACAAGATAAGTTTTTACCGGAATACGGTTTTTCGGCATTTCGTCAAGCACCGAAACATCAAGGTCACCGTAGAGCACGAACGCAAGGGTTCGCGGAATTGGCGTTGCGGACATAACTATCGTATGCGGCGCTTTTCCTTTTTTACCAAGGGCGGTTCGCTGGCGAACGCCGAAGCGGTGCTGTTCATCGGTGATTATAAGGCCGAGATTTTTAAATTCAACGTCCTCCTGAATAAGGGCATGGGTTCCGGTAACAACGGTTATTTCGCCGGATTTTATTGCGGCTTTAACCGCGTTTTTTTCGGAAGCCTTCATTGAACCGGTCAGCAGACCGACCTTTATTCCGAAGGGCGCGAACATTTTTTCAAGAGTTATTTTATGTTGGGCGGCAAGGACTTCCGTCGGCACCATCATTGCGCTTTGGAAACCGTTTTTCGCCGCAAAATACATTGCGGAAGCGGCAACGGCGGTTTTTCCGGAGCCTACGTCGCCCTGGATAAGACGGCTCATGGGAACGTTTGAGCACATATCTTTTTTACATTCCGCTATAACCCGTTTTTGAGCACCGGTAAGTTCAAAACCAAGGGATTTTTCAAATTCCTCCGTGCTCAAATTTTCAAAGGAGTTTCCGTCCGCGGTTCTGTTTTTTCCTTTAACAAGGCTCATCCCAAGGGTGAACGCAAGAAATTCTTCGAAAATAAGGCGTTTTTTTGCTTTTTCCAGCGCTTTTTCATCGGATGGGAAATGTATGTTGCGGATAGCTTCCGCCTTTGAGCACAGGTTATATTTTTCGAGAATTCCGGTGCTCAGGGTTTCTTTGATAAGGCTTCCGCAGTTTTCCAAGGCGGTTTTTATCTGGGCGGAAACCATTTTTGAGGAAAGCCCTTCCGTAAGCGGATAGCGGGGAAGAAAGCCGCTTTCTTCCGTCTGGATAACAACCGGCGAATTCATTTCGCCGCCGGTCATCCGCCTTGTGAAATCGCCATAGAATATATATTCTTCGCCGATTTCGAGCGCTTCGACGGTATATTTTGCGTTAAAAAAGGTTATCAGCAAATCCCGCTCCATATCCGTTGCCCGGACTTTTGAAACGGTAAGGCCCTTACGAATTGGGCGGGTCGGGCTTTTTTGGGTAACGGTTGCGCGAATGGCGCAGGGGTGCTCGTCGGAAGCGTCTTTTATGGAAAGGCTTCCGGTTAAATCGAGGTAACCCCTTGGATAATGCTCCAGAAGTTCGCCGATGTTTGTTATTCCGAGTTTTTCGTAAACTTTCTTCCGTTTTTCGCCAACGCCTTTAAGCGCGGTAAGCGGCGAGCTTAAATCCATAAAATCCGCCTCCTTTCCATATTCTGATTTTATCTTACAACTTTTACGGCAAAAAACAAGGCTTTTTTTGTTAACAATATTTTATTATTAAAACGGCGGGAGCAAGCCCCCGCCCTACATTTTTAATTTTCTCAGATATGCTTTTTGTTCATCGGTTATACGATAGCTTTCGATTGCCTTCTGTATGGCTTTGTTGTGGGTCCATTTTTCAAGTTTTTTGTTTTCGATAAAAGGCAAAACCGCACCATACTCCTTCGCAAGAGCCGTTGCAAAATACCAGGCCTGCATCATCCGGATATAATATTCCTCGGATTTAATTTTCGCGACCAGCTTTGGATATTCCGGTTTAAATTCTTCACCGAGGAAGTGTTCCATAAGCATTTTTATTCCGAACCGGACGGAATAGGTATCTTCTGCGGAAAGCCATTTTTCAATATATCCCAGAAGCTCCGTTTTATGTTTTCCGAAAATTTTCGGCGACATGGAATCGCAGGTTGCCCAGTTATCCACAAAAGGCAGGAAATTTGTAACAGCCTTTGCACATTCATCAAAGTCCGTCATTTTTTCCAGCAAAAACGCATGAAGGTTGTTTTCCTCGTAAAACTCATGCGGAAGCTCCGAAAGAAAAACTTTTGCCTCCGGGGTTTTTGAAAATTCCTTTGCGAATTTTCGCAAAAGCGGCGTTCTTATCCCGATTATTTTCTCCTTCGGAACCGTTGGCATAAGTTTGCTTTGGAAATCCCGGTATTTTTCCTCCGACATTGATAAAAGAGTTTTCTGTAAATCGGTCACAATACCACCTCTTTCCTTGATATTATACCACACTTCTGCAGTAAAGAAAAACGCCGCGGGTTTTCCGCGGCGTTTTTCTTTAACTCAATAAGGCTCAATTATGGTCATGGCAGCCGCAGCCGCCTTTTTCGCTGTTTTTGCAGCAGGAATCGCCATAGGGACAGCCGATGCATTTGCTTCCGGCCTTTTTCTTACGGTAAACGTAAAGTCCCGCGAAACCGATAACAATGGCAATAATAACAATGATAATCAAATTTTCCATATTGACTGTTCCTTTCTTTAAAATTTTGTTTTACGCTTTGGCTTTTTCGGCCCTTTCTTCGGCGGTTACGCAGAAATAAACAATAACCGAAGCTATTGCAAGAACGGTTACAAGTCCGGGGATAAATCCGGCGCCGAAGGTTCCTTCGGTAATAAGGGTACCTATCTGATATACGAGGAACGAAACGGTATAGCCAACGGCAAACTGAAGGCCGATTCCGCCCCAGAGCCATTTTGCGCTCTTCATTTCGGAGTTCATTGCGCCGATTGCCGCAAAGCAGGGCGGAGTAAAAAGGTTGAACATAAGATACGCAAGGGCGGCAACTTTGGTTATTGCAAAAACGCCTGCAACTTCTGCGCCTGCGCCTTCCATAAGCTCAAGTTCTTCTGTATTAATAAGGTTTTCAAGTCCGACGAAGCAAACCGCAAGGGTTCCGACAACGTTTTCCTTCGCAATAAATCCGGTAACTGCCGCTGCGGCAAACTGCCAGGAAAGAACGCCGACAATCGGAACAAGGAGATACGCAACGGGGTTTGCGATGGAAGCGAGGATCGAAGCGTCCGCACTTTCCGCAACATTGAAACTCCAGTCGAAAGTCTGCATGATCTGAACGGCGGTGTTGCAAAGAAGAATTATGGTTGCGGCTTTTACAATGTATGCCCAGCCACGGCTGCACATGGATTTTACCGCTCTGCCAAGGCTCGGAACTTTATATTCCGGAAGTTCGATGATGAAGAAGGATTTTTTTGCTTTATAACCGGTGATTTTGTTGATAAGAAGCGCGCCGAAGAAAATGATAATGATACCTACAAAATACATAAGGGTTCCCACCCAGGAAGCATCTTCAAAAAACACTCCGGCAAAAAGCGCGATTACCGGGAGTTTTGCGCCGCAGGGCATAAACGGAGCGAGCATCGCGGTGGCTCTTCTTTCGCGTTCATTACGAATGGTGCGGCATGCCATAACTCCGGGAATTGCACATCCGGTTCCGATTACGAAAGGAATTACGGATTTTCCGGAAAGACCGACCTTTTTGAAAATCGGGTCAAGAACAACGGAAGCCCTTGCCATATATCCGCAGTCTTCAAGAAGCGCGATAAGGAAATACATTACCATAACAAGCGGAAGGAATCCAACTACCGCGCCAACGCCGCCGATTACGCCGTCAACAAGAAGCGCATAAAGAATCGGGCTTGCGCCTTCGACCATTCCGCCAACCCATTCCTGGAAGGTTTCAATCCAGCCCACAAGAACATCGGCAATAAGAACGCCAAGACCCTTTTCGTGTTGGGAAATCATAAAAACAAGCCACATAACAAGGGCAAAAATCGGAATTCCGAGCCATTTGTTTGTAAGGATCTCGTCGATTTTATCGCCGGTGTTTTTCTGGTTTGTGAAAACTTTTCTGGTTTCAACGGCTTTTACTATTTCGTTTACAAATTCGAAGCGTTTTCTGTCTGCCGCAAGAACTTCGTCTTTGCTGGAAAGGTCGATGTTTCCCTGTTTGTAGGGCGCTTTCTGGCCTTTTCCAGCCTGTTCGGCGGCGGTTTTTACAACTTCCTTAAGACCCTCGGAAGCGGTGGAAACCGTGTCCACAACCGGACAGCCGAGTTTTTCGGAAAGGAGTTTTGCGTTTATCTTTGTTTCCTTTTTCTTGTTTACGTCCGCCTTGTTAAGTGCAACAACAACCGGAATTCCAAGCTCAAGAAGCTGAGTTGTGAAGAAAAGGCTTCTGGAAAGGTTTGTTGCGTCAACAATGTTGATGATAACGTCCGGGTTTTCGTTTTTTACATAGTCGCTTGTAACGCTTTCTTCGGAAGTGAAGGGCGACATGGAATATGCGCCGGGAAGGTCAACCGCAATAAGTTCTTCGGCTCCGTCGTAATAAACTTTTTTGATAGGGTGTTCCTTTTTTTCAACAGTAACGCCCGCCCAGTTGCCGACTTTTTCGTTACGGCCGGTGATGGCGTTATACATTGTTGTTTTGCCGCTGTTCGGGTTACCTGTAAGCGCAATTCTCATTAACATTATGCTCCTTTATATTGTAAAATAAATAATAAAACAACTTTAAGTTAGGCAAGACTAACCTTGTTCCGTAAATTTGCCCCGGTTTTTGCCGGGGAAAAATCAATCTTCAAGAAAAATAGCTTCCGCAAGTTGGTTATCTATGCTGTATCTTCCGTCCTTGACGGAAACGGTGCAACCACCTTTGCGGTGTGCAATAACCGTTATGGGTTCGCCGCTGTAACAGCCAAGGGAGAAGAGGAACGCGTTGAGTTCTTCATCATCGGTTTCGATCGAGCTGATGATATATTCTCTGCCTTCTTCAGCCGCTTTTAAATTCATTGCACATCACCTTACCTAAAACGCACCGGTTAGTTTAAACTAACCAAGCTTCTGAAATAAAAGTTAGGAAAGCCTAACTACATTATAGAATATCATTATTGCACAAGTTTGTCAATATCTTTTTGGTAATTTTTTCATTTTTTTCGTATAAAAAACACAGAACCTTAAAAAGTTCTGTGTTTGGTGCCGCCAACGAGACTCGAACTCGTACGCTTTAAAGGCGAGGGATTTTAAGTCCCTTGTGTCTGCCATTCCACCACGGCGGCATTTTTTAAGTTTTTCGTAAAGTTTATTATACCAAAACTTTTCCTTCTTTACAAGTGTTTTATTCCAATTTGCCATATTAAGGATTTTCTTCCAAAAAAGCAATGACAAACGGAAGAGCTTGTGCTATACTTTTATATGTAGAAATTTATCTTTTTATTAAAAAGATTTAAGGAGGTTTCTTGATTAAAATGAAACGAATTTTTTCAATTTTTCTTGCTCTGATGCTTGTCATCTCGGCTGTTCCTTCCCTTTTGGTTGAAGCGGAAGCATTTATGATTCCCAGTGATGAATTTTACATCGAATACAATGCCGGCAAAGGCGCTTCCGGCGGTTCTTCCGTCGAAGGTCCTTTTTCTGTTGAGGACGGCGCAACTCTTAAATCCGCCGAGGCCCTTGGTTTTTCCAAAGAAGGCTATGAATTTACAAAATGGTCCATTGGAAAACCCGGAAACGTTTATAAACCCAGTTCCGGCGGAAAAACCGTAACCGCAACCGCTCAGTGGGAAAAAATCAGTTCTTCCACCAGCTCTTCCGGTTCTTCCTCTTCTTCCAGTTCTTCCAGCTCTTCCACCGCTTCCAAGGAACGCTACTGCGTAACCTATTATCCCGGCGAAGCACCCGGAAAAGCAGTAAAAAAATATTACGACTACGGCGAAAACTTCAGCCTTATTTCCTGCTCCTTCAAGTATGAAGATCATACTTTCCTTGGCTGGGAATATTCCGACGGAAGAGTTTTTGACCCGGGCACCAAAGTTTCCGCGCCCAACGCGGACGTTTCCTTCACCGCAGTTTGGGGTGATGACGGAGTTAAAGACATTGTTACTTCCGGTTCTTCCTCCTCTTCTTCCAGTTCCGCACCTTCCAGCTCCGCAAGCTCCAGTGCACCCGTCAGCTCCGCACCTTCCAGTTCTGCTTCTTCTTCCAAACCCGTAAGTTCCAGCAGTTCTTCTTCCTCCAAGCCTGTAAGCAGCAGTTCTTCCAGCTCCGAAAGTTCCGAACCGGAATCTTCCTCCAGCAGTTCCTCCGTTGTTGAAGAACCTGTTGAAGACGTTTTTGAACCCGTAACCCTTGCTTTCAGCATCAACGGCGACATCCCCGTAACCAAAATTGAATTTGTACTTAAAGAAGATATCGGCGGCAACCCCACCATAAATCTTCTTCCTCTTGACGGTTACAGCGTTACCGACGAAGCCGCGGCAAAACTTATTGCGGACGGCGATGCTCTTGCGGCTTTTGATATCTCCATTCTTGTTGACGGAATGGCATATAACGGCGACGCCCTTGGAACCGTTGTTTACAGTCTTAACGGAACCCAGGCAAACGCAGAAGCCAACTATAAATCCTACGTTTTTGCAATGGCACATACCACCGAACTTGCCGGATACAGCGGCGAATATTACATGACCGACGGCGAGCTTGTTTATCTTTACGACCCGGAAACCGATTTCAAAACCGCTGTGGATAACGTTGCGCTTGTTGAAGAGGACGGCGTTTACCGCCTTGTTATCAAGGATCCCTCCGGTCTTTCCGCCTTTGCATATAAGGCTTCCGAAAGCACCGTTGTTGAAATCAAACTTGTTCCCAATCCTTCCGCGGAATCCGCTTCCATCGACGTAACTTCCCTTTCCCCCGTTCTTCTTATTCATCTTGAAGTTGGCGAAGGAAAAGCCGCCGCGGCCGGAGTTCCCTTCTGGATCTGGATCATCGTTGGCGTTCTTGTAATCCTTATTGCGGCGCTTGTTGTACTTTTCATCATCAACCGCAAAAATGAAAACAATGTTTCTTCCGCAGAAAAACATTCCGCTTCCTCCGGTTCCTATTCCGGAATCACCGGTTTTGATGACGAAGAATAATTGAGTTAAAGTTTAAAAAGGGTGTTCGGCTTTTTCGGCCGAACACCCTTTTTCTTTCTCTTGTAAAAGGTTTTTTTATATTGTATAATAATATTTTAGCCAGACCTTTTTATAAGGAGGATGAAGATGAAGGCTGCTTTTTATACCCTTGGCTGTAAAGTCAACCAATACGAAACCCAGATTATGGAACAGGCTTTTTCCAAAGCCGGTTTTGAAATAGTTGAACCCGAAAGCGCCGCGGACGTTTACGTAATAAATTCCTGCACCGTTACCGGAACAGGCGATAAAAAATCCCGCCAGATGGTGCGCCACTTCCGCCGCAAAAACCCGAACGCGGTAATTGCCCTTACCGGATGTTATCCCCAGGCTTTTCCGGAGGACGCCTCCCTTCTTCTTGAAGCGGACGTTGTAACCGGTTCCGCGGACCGGAGCCAGGTTCTTCCGGCGGTTTTTGATGCCCTTGACGGAAAGCGCGTTGTTCATATAACTCCCCACGAAAAACTCGAGGAATTTGAACCCATGCAGGCCAGCGGAATGCTTGACCGCACCAGAGCTTTTGTAAAAATCCAGGACGGCTGTGACAACCGCTGTTCCTACTGCATTATTCCGAAGGCAAGAGGTCACGTACGTTCCAAACCGCTTAAAGATATTGAGCGCGAGCTGGAAAGCCTTCTTTCCCACGGTTACAACGAGGTTGTTCTCGCCGGAATCAACCTTCCGTTTTACGGAAGAGATCTTGGTCTTTCCCTTATCAACGCGGTGGAACTTTCCTGCGAAATTATGCCAAGGGTTCGCCTGAGCTCCCTTGAACCGGAACTTCTTTCCCGCGATGATGTGGAGCGCCTTGCAAAGCTTCCGAACTTCTGCCCCCAGTTCCATCTTTCGCTCCAGAGCGGATGCGACAGAACCCTTAACCGCATGAGAAGAAGATATAACACCGATATGTACCGGGAAGTTGTCAAAAACATCCGGGAGTTTTTCCCCAACGGCGGACTTACCACGGACGTTATCGTAGGTTTTCCCGGCGAAACGGACGAGGATTTTGAGGAATCCTGCCGCTTTATTGAGGAAATGGGCTTTGCCAAGGTTCACGTTTTCCCCTATTCCAGAAGAACCGGAACCGACTCCGCGGAAATGCCCGACCAGATCCCCAATTCCGTTAAAACCGAAAGAGCCGCAAAAATGGCGGAAAGAGCCGAAGCGGTTCGCCAAAAATTCCTTGAACAGCAAGTTGGCCTTACCGAATCCGTTCTTATCGAATCCGAAATAAAGGACGGAATGATGCAGGGTTACACCATGAATTATACCCCGGTTATAATCCCGGCGGTAAAATCCCTTCTTTGCACCGTTCAGGAAGTTGTTATAACCGGCGTTTCCGGCGATGTTTGCGTCGGAAGAATAAAAAATCCGCCGGTCGGATACGACCCCATGGGAATGTTTGATTAAAAAATCCGGCGTAAACCGCATGTTTACGCCGTTTTTTTGACCGCTAAATTTTTTTGAAAAAATTTTAAAAAAAGTGTTGACATTTAAGTCCTGTTCGTGTATAATAATCAACGTTGACCCCACAAGGTCATTGTGGCCCGGTAGTTCAGCTGGTTAGAACGCTAGCCTGTCACGCTAGAGGTCGAGGGTTCGAGCCCCTTCCGGGTCGCCACTTTTGCTGATGTAGCTCAGTAGGCAGAGCACTTCCTTGGTAAGGAAGAGGTCATCAGTTCGAATCTGATTATCAGCTCCATCAAGCCGCTACATAAAGCGGCTTTTTGCTATGTTGGAGCTTTTATATAGATGAACTTCGCTTGGAAAAGGTTCCATGCGGAGTTATTTTTTTGCAAAAACCGCGGCGCATCAAAAAGATGCGCCGTTTTTTATAATATAACCGTAAATTTTGCGCCGCCTTCCGGGCGGTTTTTTGCAAAAACTTCTCCTCCGTGTAAGGTAAGAATATTTTTTACAAGGGCAAGACCAAGCCCGTTTCCTTCCTCCTTATGGGAAGAATCGCTTTGATAAAATTTATCAAAAATATGTTTTATGGAATCTTCAGGAATTCCGGGGCCGCTGTCCTCAACGGTGCAGATTACGTTTCCTTCTTCTTTAAAAAGCCGGATTTTAAGAAGGCCTTCTTTCGGGTTGAATTTTACCGCGTTTGCAATAAGGTTGTTCCAGACGTGGAACATAAGGTTTTCGTTGCCCTCGAATTCAATTTCATCAAGGTCGATATCAAGCTCGATTTCCTTTTCGTCCCATTCCCTTTCAAAAGCAAGGACCGATTGGCGGATTTGCTCATCAAGGCGATATTTTTTGACGTTAGAGCGGATAGCCTTGTTATCAACTTTTGAAAGCAAAAGAATATTGCCCACAAGGGTTGAAAGGCGCTTTGTGTTGAAAAGTATTTTTTCGGTGTAAATTCTTTCCTCGTCACAGCAATCCGGGTTGCATTGAAGAAGTGTTGCGTAACCTTCGATTGCGTTAATCGACGTTTTGAATTCGTGTGAAACGTTCGAAACAAAATCCGTCTGAAGAATTTCCGTTGCTCCAAGTTCCCGGGTCATAAGGTTGAAGTTTGAATACATCTCCTTCATTTCCCCGAAGGGACTTTTTGTTTCAAGCCGGACATCAAAATTCCCTTCTGAAACTTTACGCATGGCTTCGCTGAGTTTTGTAATCGGACCGAAGAAAAGTTTTCCAAGGTAAAAGGTCAGAGTGTAGCCTATCATAAAATTGAAAATTATGAACCAGATAAGCAAAAATGTCAGTTCCCTTGTGTGGAAAACGGTGCTTAAAAGAAAAGCCAGAACCGTTGAAACAACAAATGTCAGCGCAAGACCCGCCATTACGACAAGAGTGAACCAAAGCCTTGTGCTGCGGCGGACGGTTTTTCTTGTTTCTTCAATTTCCTTTATCTTCATGCTTTCACAACCTTATATCCGACCCCTCGGATCGTTACAATTTTAAAATCCTCGTTTTCTCTGAATCTTTCGCGAAGGCGGCCGATATGTACGTCAACGGTATGGGTGTCGCTTTCGTTTTCGTATCCCCAGATTTCGTCCATAAGCTGCTGGCGAGTAAAAATTTTCCCCGGAAACGAAGCCATTTTATAAAGAAGCATAAATTCTTTCTGCGGCAAAACCATGCTTTCCGAAGGGGTTGTCACGGTTAAGGAATCGCATTCCAAAACGGTGGAACCAATGGTCTGGCGGCGTTCGTTGATCATTTTTGCCCTTCGCAAAAGCGCGCCGACCCTTAAAACCATTTCGTTTATATTAACCGGTTTTACCATAAAATCGTCCGTTCCGGAAAGGAAACCCAGGCGCATATCATCAAAGGCGTCCTTTGCGGTTATCATCATTACCGGAACAAGGTTTCCGCTTTCCCGAAGGGTTCTTACCAGTTCGTAGCCGTCCATAACCGGCATCATGATATCGGAGATTATGAGGTCGTAATAATCGTTTTCAAGAGCTTCCAAAGCCTTTTTTCCGTTTAAAACGCCTTTTACGTAATATCCGTTTTTTTCAAGAACACGCTGAAAAAGTTCGCAAAGTTCTGTATCATCTTCCGCTATAAGAATTTTTTGCATCCGACATTCTCCCCTTTTAAAAATCTTACGCTTATATTATAATGCCACAATTTAAAAACTCTGTAAACATAGAATCAATAATACTTGAAACTTTGTGCTTTTCAAAAAGGTTTTTCTGTTGTATAATTAAAATGGATTTTTATTTTTGGAGGAATTTTAATGAACTATAAAGCTTTTCTTATCGAAGCAGGAAAAAGAATGCTCCATTCCGGTTTTACCGTAGGAACCTGGGGCAACATCAGCGTTCGCGACCCGGAAACCGGCTACGTTTACCTTACCCCTTCCGGCATGCCTTACGACACCCTTACCGAGGACGACATTGTTGTTATGGACCTTGACGCAAACCGCATTGAAGGCGAGCGCAGACCCACCATTGAATACATGATGCACCTTGGAATTATGAAAAACCGCCCGGACGTAAACGCCGTTATCCACACCCATCCCATCTATTCCCAGATTTTTGCCCTTCTCCATGAGGAAATTCCGCCGGTTATCGATGAAGCCGCCCAGGCTCTTGGCGCAAACCCCGTTCGCGTAACCGAATATGCCCTTCCCGGTTCCATTGAAATGGCCGAAAACGTAATCAAAACCATCGGAAACGATGCAGCCTGCCTTATCGGAAACCACGGTGCTGTTTCCGTCGGCAAAGATATGGAAACCGCTTTTAAAGTCTGCACCATTCTTGAAATGTCCGCACAGATTTACTACATGGCAAGATCCATCGGCACCCCGAAGCCCATTCCCCAGGATAAAGTTGAATATATGGTAAACGTAACCGTTAAGGATTACGGCCAGAAAAAATAAGTTCCGTGCTCAAAAAAATCCCGTGCTCAAATTTTGAGCACGGGATTTTTCTGCTTTTTTATCAGATACCAAGAACATATCCGAGAAGAAGGTTTGTTGTGTTAAGAAGACCGGAAATATGGGTTCTTTCCATTCCGTGGCTACACCAGACCGCCATTCCGAAAGTTGCGGCGCGAAGGTTGTTTCCGGCGCGGACCGCGGCGTTTGCGTCGGTTCCGTAATGGTAATAAACGTCAACTTCGTAATCACATCCGGCTTTTTCCGCATAACCGATAAGGCGGTTGGTAAGTTCAAAATCATAGGGCGCGGCGGCATCTTTTCCGCAGATGGAAACGGAATATTCGTTGCCGTCATAATCCGGGCCGATAAGGCCGATATCTATTGCTACATATTCGGAAACTTCCGGCGGAACATAGGTACCTCCCATTCCGATTTCTTCGGAATAAGGGAAAGCAAGAATCGTTCTGTACTTCGGTTTAAGGTTGTTTTCGGTAAGATATTTGAGCATTGCGAAAACGCAGGCGATGGCGCCTTTATCGTCGATAAAGCGGGATTTGATGTATCCGTTTTCGGTTACCTGGCAGCGGGGTTCAACGGAAATAAAATCTCCATGGCGGATTCCAAGGGCTTTTACGTCTTCCCTGGAGGAAATTTTTTCGTCAAGGATAACCATCATGGTGTTTTCGTCCCTGGGAAGAGTTCTTGCGTCATCGAAAACGTGAACGGAATGGCTCTGGCAGGTCATAAGTCCGGTATATTCCCTTCCGTCGCGGGTGTGGATGGTAACGGTTTCGCCCTCATAGCTGCTGTAGTTAACTCCGCCAAGCTGGCGAACGCGGATCATTCCGTTTGCATCGATGGTACGTACAACCATTCCGAGGGTATCCGGATGTGCGCCAACCAGAACGGTTTTGGAATTATCCTCGCCCTCAAGGGTGATATATGCGGTGCTTTTGTTGTCATAAGTAACCTTCTGACCGAATTTTGCGGCATATTCTTCGAGAAGGGGGTTCATTTTTACGTAATAGCCAACAGGGCTCGGAGTGTTTACGATATCTTTAAAACAATCGATAATAAATTTTGCGTCAACGTCAAATTTCATTGAAGGCACCTCGCTTTTTGTTCCGGCGCGAAAACTTTTGCGCCATAATAAAACAATTATAGCACTCTTCGCCGAAGTTTCAAGCGTAAAAAATGAAGCAAATCCTGCAAGGGTTTTTATCCCTTGCGGAAAGCTTTCAGAATGTACTAAATAACCAAAAAATAAGCCGATTACGGCTCTTTTTTATTCTTGACATTTCCCCCTATTAATGTTAAATTTATTATATAAGTGAATACACATTCTTTGCAACTGACGGACAAAGTGGAGCACCACGGTGGAGCAAAGAATGAATTGGGGGAACGGCTTCCCCTTTTTTATTTCAGCCGACCGTCTGGGCACATTTACTCCTTTTTAACGCAAGGAGTAAGTGTGTCCATTTTTATTTTGTAAAGGAGATTGAATATGAGAAAAGTAGGAATCATCATGGGAAGCGACAGCGATCTTCCGATCGTTACCAAAGCTACCGATACCCTTAAAGCGCTCGAAATTCCTTTCGAAGTGCATGTTTACTCCGCCCACAGAACCCCTGTTGAAGCGCGCGATTTTGCGGTAAACGCAAGAGAAAACGGCTTTGGCGCAATTATTGCGGCCGCGGGAATGGCCGCGCACCTTGCCGGCGCAATCGCCGCGAACACCACCCTTCCGGTAATCGGAATCCCCTGCAAATCTTCAAACCTCGACGGCATTGACGCCCTTCTTTCAACTGTTCAGATGCCCACCGGCATTCCGGTAGCAACTGTCGCAATAAACGGAGGAGCCAATGCCGCTTTGCTTTGTGCTCAGATTCTTGCCGTTGAGGATAAGGAGCTTGCCGCAAAGCTTGACGCAAAACGCGCTTCCGACGCCGCAAAAGTTCTTGAAAAAGATAAGGCAATCAGCGCATCTTTTTAATTTTGTATTTTAATTTATCAAAATTTTATATTCTAAGGAGCAAAAAATTATGGAAAACAAACTTGTTTACAGCGGAAAAACCAAAGACGTATTTGCACTCGAAAACGGAAACTATCTCCTCAAATTCAAAGACGACTGCACCGGCAAGGACGGCGTTTTTGATCCGGGCGAAAACTCCGTTGGCCTTACCATCGAAGGCGTTGGCGATGTTAACCTTCGTATGTCCATCTACTTCTTCGAAAAAGTAAACGCAGCAGGAATCAAAACCCACTATGTTTCCGCCGACCTTGAAAACACCACCATGGAAGTTCTTCCCGCAAAAGCCTTCGGCCACGGCCTTGAAGTAATTTGCCGCCACAAAGCAGTTGGTTCCTTCATCCGCCGCTACGGTGATTATATCGAAGACGGCGCAGACCTTCCCGCATACGTTGAAACCACTTTCAAAAACGACGAAAAAGGCGACCCGCTCGTAACCAAAGACGCTCTTGTAGCCCTTGGCGTAATGACCGATGAACAGTATGACGATATCAAAGCAATGACCCAGCAGATCACCCAGATTGTTGCGGACGACCTTAAAGAAAAAGGCCTTGTTCTTTACGATATCAAATTCGAGTTCGGTTACGATGCAGAAGGCAAAGTAATGCTCATCGACGAAATTGCTTCCGGCAATATGCGCGTTTATAAAGACGGAAAATATATCGATCCCATGACCCTTTCCGAACTTTTCTTCGCATAATTCATTCTTAAAACGAAGTAAAACAAAGGAGAAAGCATGGGCGGTTTTTTTGGCGTAGCCTCTAAAAACGACTGCATGGTCGATGTTTTCTTCGGAACAGATTACCATTCCCACCTCGGCACCCGCCGAGGCGGAATGGCTGCTTTCGATAACGAAACCGGCCTTCAGCGACAAATTCATAATATTGAAAACTCGCCTTTCAGAACCCGTTTTGAAAACATTTTTGACGAGATGAAAGGCAATTCTGCCATCGGATGCATAAGCTCCATGGAACCCCAGCCGCTTCTTATTCGTTCCGGTCTGGGTGCATTCGCAATCTGCTTCATCGGAATTATCAACAACGCCGATGAACTTATTGAAAAATATCTTTCCCATAAAAGCGGATTTTTCAACGCCATGACCGGCGGAAGAGTAAACTCCGTTGAACTTCTTGCGGGCCTTATCAGCCTTAAGGAGGATTTTGTTTCCGGAATCAAGTTTGCTCAGGAAGTTATCGACGGAACCGCCAGCATCCTTATCCTTAAAGAAGGCGGAAGCATTATCGCCGCAAGGGATAAAATGGGAAGGCTTCCCGTTATTATCGGAAAGGACGAAAACGGTTTTTGCGTAACTTTTGAATCCTTTGCCGCAAAAAAACTCGGTTACGAAATTATAAGGGAACTCGGCCCCGGCGAAATTGTTGAGCTTTCCGCCGAAAAGGTTGAACAGCTTGCAGAACCGGGCAAGGAAATGCGTATCTGCGCCTTCCTTTGGTCCTATTACGGATATTCCACTTCCACCTATGAAGGAATCAACGTTGAAACAATGCGTTACCGCAACGGAAGCCTTCTTGCACAGATGGACAGGGAAAACGGTTTTTCCGAACACATCGACTATGTCGGCGGCGTTCCGGATTCCGGCACACCCCATGCCATCGGTTACGCAAACGAAAGCAAAATCCCCTTTGCACGCCCGTTTATAAAATATACTCCCACCTGGGCAAGATGCTTTATGTCCACCAAGCAGACTGAACGCGCAAAAGTTGCGAAGATGAAACAGATGCCCGTTGACGAACTTATCAAGGATAAGGATCTTCTTTTTGTTGACGATTCCATCGTCCGCGGAACCCAGCTCCGGGAAACGGTTGATTTCCTTTACAGCAACGGCGCAAAATCCGTACATATGCGCTCGGCCTGTCCGCCAATTATGTATGGCTGCAAATATCTTAACTTCTCCCGCGCGACAAGCGACATGGAACTTATCGCAAGACGCACCATTATGGAACTTGAAGGAGAAGAAGGCTTTAAATATATTGAAGAATACAGCGACGGAAACACCGAACGCGGAAAAAAACTCCGCAAGGCAATTTGCGAAAAGCTCCATTTTGCTTCCCTTGATTTCCAGAATGTTGACGGAATCGTAAAATCCATCGGTCTTCCCGCCTGCAAACTCTGTACTTATTGTTGGAACGGAAAGGAATAAATTTTTATGAACACCAATTCCAGATCTGACAGCTATGCAGCCGCCGGTGTTGATATCACCGCAGGCTATAAAGCTGTTGAACTTATGAAACAGCATATCGCAAAAACCATGACCTCCGGCGTTTGCTCCGATGTCGGCGGTTTTGGCGGACTTTTTGAACTTGATATCACCGGAATGGAAAGACCCGTTCTTGTTTCCGGAACCGACGGCGTCGGCACCAAGCTTAAACTTGCATTCCTTCTTAATAAACACGACACCGTCGGCATCGACTGCGTCGCAATGTGCGTAAACGACATTATCTGCGTCGGCGCAAAACCGCTTTTCTTCCTTGACTACATTGCCTGCGGCAAAAACGTTCCGGAAAGAATCGCGGATATCGTAAAAGGCGTTGCAGAAGGCTGTGTCCAGTCCGGCTGCGCTCTTATCGGCGGCGAAACCGCCGAAATGCCCGGATTCTATCCCGCAGATGAATATGACCTTGCGGGTTATTCCACCGGCGTTGTTGATAAGAAAAACATCATCGACAATAAAACCATGAAACCCGGCGACGTTGTAATCGCCCTTCCTTCCAGCGGCGTTCATTCCAACGGTTTTTCCCTTGTAAGAAAAGTTTTCGACGTTGAAAACGCGGACATCACCGTTCCGGAAGAAAAACTCGGCGGAAAATCCATTGGCGAAACTCTTCTCACCCCTACCCGCATCTATGTAAAATCCGTCCTTGCGCTTCTTGAAAAAGTTAAAGTAAAAGGCATTTCTCACATCACCGGCGGCGGCTTTTACGAAAACATTCCGCGCTCCATCCCCGACGGCCTTGGCGCAAGAATCAACCGCAAAGACGTAAGAGTTCTTCCGATTTTTGAACTTCTTATGGAACGCGGCGGAATTTCCGAGCACGATATGTTCAACACCTTTAACATGGGCGTTGGCATGAGCATTGTCGTTTCCGTGGAAGACGCTCAGACCGCACTTGACGTGCTCAAAGAAAACGGCGAGGACGCCTACATAATCGGAACCATCGAAGAATCTGAGGAGAAAATCACCATATGCTGAAACTCGTTATCGACGGCATCAAAGCCGGAATTATGATTGCAATAGGCGGAAGCGTTTTTCTTGCCTGTGAAAACAGATACATCGGTGCAATTCTTTTTTCCGTTGCGCTTCTCTGCATCTGCCTTAAGGGATATTCCCTTTTCACCGGAAAAGTGGGATATCTTCCGGAAAACCACAGCAAGGAAGCCGTTAAAATCCTTCTTTGCGGCCTTTTGGTAAACATTGTTTCCACAATTCTTCTCGGCTTTGCCGTCAGCTTCGCAAATCCCGCTCTTGGTGAAGCGGCAAAAGTTATTTGCGAAGCAAAACTTTCCCAGGAAGCGCTCCAGACTTTTGTCCGCGCTTTCTTCTGCGGAGTTCTTATGTATATGGCAGTAAGCACCTTCCGCGAAAAAGGAACCCTTGCGGGAATCTTTTTCTGCGTTCCTGTTTTCATCCTCAGCGGATTTGAACACTCCATTGCAAATATGTTCTATTTCGGAGCTTCCGGCATTATAAATATGGATTCCATTATTTATCTTGCGGTTGTAATTGCCGGAAACTCCGTCGGCGGAATGGCAATGCCCATTCTTAATATTCTTGGAAAAGGGGAACCGAAAAATGCGTGAAAACCCGGTAAAAATCGCCGTTCTTGTTTCCGGCGGCGGAACCAACCTTCAGGCTTTGATTGACGCGCAAAACAGCGGCATTATCAAAAGCGGAAAAATCGAACTTGTTATTGCGAACAACGCCGGAGCTTACGCTCTTGAACGCGCCGCAAAAGCAGGAATCAAAACCGCAACCGTACTCAAAAAAGAACTCGGCTCCGCCGAGGCTTTTGAACAGAAGATAAAAGACCTTCTTACCAAAAACGGAATCGAAATAATCGTTCTTGCGGGCTTTATGGCTATACTGAGCGAAAATTTCACCAAAGATTATCCCAAGCGCATAATCAACGTACATCCTGCGCTTATACCTTCCTTCTGCGGAAAAGGTTTTTACGGTCTTCATGTTCACGAAGCCGCCCTTGCCTACGGCGTTAAGGTTACCGGCGCAACAGTCCATTTTGTTAATGAAATTCCCGACGGCGGCGAAATCATTATGCAAAAAGCCGTTGCAATCCGCGAAAACGATACCCCCGAAACCCTTCAAAAGCGCGTAATGCGCCTTGCCGAATGGAAAATTCTTCCCCTTTCGGTAGAAAAAGTTTGTGCCAAAATAATTTCGGAATAAACATAAAAAAGAGAGGAAAAAGATTATGGACATTTACAAAATCAACGACATTGCCGAACTTATCAAAGACAACGCCTATGTTGGCCGCGGAATTGTAATCGGCAAAACCGCCGACGCAAAAAAAGCTGCTGTTGCATATTTCATTATGGGCAGAAGCGCAAACAGCCGCAACCGCGTTTTTGTTGAACGCGACGGCGCTCTTTTCACCGAACCTTTTGATGCTTCCAAAGTTCAGGACCCGAGCCTTATCATCTATGCCGCTCTTCGCGAACTTGGCAACAAACTTATCGTAACCAACGGCGACCAGACCGACACCATTTATAACGGAATCAAATGCGGCGGAACTTTCAGCGGCTCTCTTACAACCCGCGAATTTGAACCGGACGCTCCGAACCTTACCCCCAGAATCAGCGGCATGGCAACTTTTGCAAACGGAGATTTCACCTATCAGATGAACATTCTTAAATCCGCCGATGCGGAAGGCACCGCCTGCAACAGATACACCTTCGATTATCCCGCACTTCCCGGTCTTGGACATTTTATCCATACCTATGTTTGCGACGGAAACCCCATTCCCACTTTCCAGGGTGAACCCGAAAGAGTTGCAATTCCGAACTGCATCGACGAATTTACCGAATCTCTTTGGAACGCACTTAATGAAGATAACAAAATTTCTCTTTACGTTCGCTACGTTGATCTTGCAACCGGCGATTGCGAAAACAGACTTATCAATAAAAATAAATGATATATAATAAGGAGCGTTTGAACGATGAAAGAATTTGAACTTAAATACGGCTGCAACCCCAACCAGAAACCTTCCAAAATTTTTATGGACAACGGCGAAGATCTTCCTATCGAGATCCTTAACGGCCGCCCCGGCTTTATCAACTTCCTTGATGCTTTCAACAGCTGGCAGCTTGTTAAAGAAATCAAAGAAGCTCTCGGTATGCCCGCAGTAACTTCTTTTAAACACGTAAGCCCCACTTCCGCAGCAGTTGGTATTCCGCTTTCCGATGACCTTAAAAAAGCCTGCTTTGTTGACGATATCGAAGGTCTTGACGAATCTCCCCTTGCATGCGCCTACGCAAGAGCACGCGGCACCGACAGAATGAGCTCCTTCGGCGACTGGGTTGCACTTTCCGACGTTTGCGACGTTACCACCGCTCTTATGATCAAACGCGAAGTTTCCGACGGCGTAATCGCTCCCGGTTATGAACCCGAAGCTCTCGAAATTCTTAAATCCAAACGCAAAGGCGGATACAATATCGTAAAAATCGATCCCGACTACGTTCCGGAAGTTATCGAACACAAACATGTTTTCGGCATTACTTTTGAACAGGGCAGAAACAACTTCAAAATCGACGCAGACCTTCTCAAAAACATTGTAACCGAAAACAAAGATATGCCCGAAAGCGCAGTTCGTGACCTTATCATCGCACTCATCACCCTTAAATATACCCAGTCCAACTCCGTTTGCTACGCTGTTGACGGACAGGCCATCGGCGTTGGCGCAGGCCAGCAGTCCAGAATCCACTGCACCCGCCTTGCAGGTACCAAAGCAGATACCTGGTTCCTCCGCCAGCACGAAAAAGTTCTTGGCCTTCCCTTTAAACCCGAACTTGGCAGACCCGAACGCGACAACGTTATCGACGGTTACATCAACAAAAACGAAGAAGACGTTTGCGCAGACGGCAACTGGCAGAAATATTTCACCGAACAGCCCGCTCCGCTTACCGATGAAGAAGCAAAAGCATACCTTGCAACCAAAGAAGGCGTTGCACTTGGTTCCGACGCATTCTTCCCCTTCAGCGACAACATTGAAAGAGCAAAACGCAGCGGCGTAAAATATATCGCAGAACCCGGCGGTTCCATTCGTGATGATGCAGTTATCGAATGCTGCAACAAATATGACATGGTTATGTCCTTCACCGGAATGCGTCTCTTCCACCATTAATTTTTAAAATCCGTTAACGGAGGCTTTTTTATGGAAGTTTTAGTAGTTGGCGGCGGCGGCCGCGAACATGCAATAATCAAAAAAATTAAAGAAAACAGCGAAGTTTCCAAAATCTATGCACTTCCCGGCAACGGCGGCATCGCCGCCGATGCCGAATGCGTAGCAATCGGCGCAAAGGATATCGATGCAATCGTTGAATTTGCGGTTGAGCACAAAGTTGATTACGCCGTTGTTGCACCGGACGACCCGCTCGTTCTCGGCGCAGTTGACGCTCTTGAAGCAAAAGGCATTCCTTGCTTCGGCCCCAGAGCAAACGCCGCAATTATCGAAGGAAGCAAAGTTTTCTCCAAAGACCTTATGAAAAAATACGGAATCCCCACCGCTGAATACGAAGTATTCAATGATATGGAAGCCGCTTTGGAATATCTTGAAACCGCACCCATCCCCACCGTTATCAAAGCGGACGGCCTTGCCCTTGGAAAAGGCGTAATCATCGCCGAAACCAGAGAAGCCGCAATGGAAGCAGTTCATTCCATGATGGAGGACAAAGTTTTCGGAAAAAGCGGCGATAACATCGTTATCGAAGAATTCCTTACCGGCCCGGAAGTTTCCGTTCTTTCCTTCACCGACGGAAAAACCGTTGTTCCGATGATTTCCTCCATGGACCACAAACGCGCCCATGATAACGACACCGGCCTTAACACCGGCGGTATGGGAACCGTTGCTCCGAACCCCTATTACACCGAAGAAATTGCGAAAGAATGTATGGAAAAGATTTTCCTTCCCACCATCAACGCAATGAACGCAGAAGGCAGAACTTTTAAAGGTTGCCTTTACTTCGGACTTATGCTCACCCCCAAAGGCCCGAAAGTTATCGAATATAACTGCCGCTTCGGCGACCCGGAAACCCAGGTTGTTCTTCCCCTTCTTGAAAGCGACCTTCTCACCGTCATGAAAGCCGTTACCGAAGAACGCCTTTCCGAAGTTGAAGTCAAATTTGCCGATAAAAACGCCTGCTGTGTAATAATGGCTTCCGAAGGTTATCCGGAACATTATGAAAAAGGCTTTGAAATCACCATTCCCGAAGAAGTTGCAGGAAACGTTTACGTTGCCGGCGCGGCAATTAAGGAAGGCAAACTTGTAACTTCCGGCGGCCGTGTTCTTGGCGTTACCGCCATTGCCGAAACTCTTCCCGAAGCAATCAAAGCATCCTACGGCCTTGTTGAAAAAATTCATTTTGACAATGCTTTTTACCGCCATGATATCGGCGCACGCGCCCTTGCCGCAAAGGAGGAATAATTACCTTGGTATATCGTGTTTTTGTTGAAAAGAAAAAGGAACTTGCCAACGAAGCAAAATCCCTTTTCAATGATGCAGTAACCCTTCTCGGAATCAAAAATCTTACCGATGTACGCATAATCAACCGTTATGACGCGGAAAACATCGGCGAAGAGCTTTTTGATTACGCGAAAAAATACGTTTTTTCCGAACCCCAGCTCGATATCGTTTCCGAAGAGATCGATCTTTCCGGCGCTGTAGCTTTTGCGGTAGAATATCTTCCCGGCCAGTTTGACCAAAGGGCAGATTCCGCCGCCCAGTGCATCCAGATCATTTCCCAGGGCGAAAGACCCACCATCCGCACAGCGAAAGTTTACGCCCTTTACGGTGAACTTTCCGATTCCGACATTGCGGAAATCAAAAAATACGTAATCAACCCGGTTGAAGCAAGAGAAGCGGGTTTTGAAAAACCCGAAACCCTTGCAATTGAATATAACATTCCCACCGAAGTTGCAACTCTTGAAGGCTTCCGTGAGCTTAAGAGAGAAGAAGTCGAAGCTTTTGTTGAAAAATACGGCCTTGCAATGGATGCGGACGACCTTCAGTTCTGCCAGGAATATTTCCGCACCGAAGACCGCGACCCCACCATTACCGAAATCCGCATGATTGATACCTATTGGTCCGACCATTGCCGCCACACAACCTTCAACACCACCATCGATTCCGTTAAATTCGAAGACGAACTTCTTCAGAAAGCATATGACGATTATATTGCAACCAGAGAAGAACTCGGCCGCAAAAAACCGGTTTGCCTTATGGATATCGGCACCCTTGCGGTAAAATATCTTAAAAAACACGGAAAACTCGATAAACTCGACGAATCCGAAGAAATCAACGCCTGCACCGTTAAAATTGAAATTGAAGCCGACGGCAAAAAAGAACCCTGGCTCCTTCTTTTCAAAAACGAGACCCACAACCACCCCACCGAAAT
>JAFXBK010000028.1 GCA_017521825.1 Oscillospiraceae bacterium | reverse complement strand
TTGGAATTTACTCAAATGAATACAAGGGTTTAATTCTTTTCTTCATATCTGTTGTTCAATTTTCAAGGTCCTTTTCATAACCGTGTCACTCGAAGTGACAGCTTTGTTATTATAGCAAACTAAAAAACAAATGTCAATACCTTTTTTCGATTTTTTTTGCTTGAATTTCAAAAAATTTTTGATATACTAATTATAGTGTTTTGCGCCCGTAGCTCAGTGGATAGAGCACCGGCCTCCGGAGCCGGGTGCGTGGGTTCGATTCCCGTCGGGCGTACCATAAAAAAAGCAGACCTTTTCGGTCTGCTTTTTTATTTTTTAAAATATATACCGTTTTCTCTGTTAAGTATTCCTTCCGAAATCATATCTCTGCGAATTGTACAGTAATCGCTATGATATTTCATTATAATATCATTTATTTCCTTTTCCGTATAGTTTTTTCCGCTTTCAAAATCCTTTCCTATTTCTTCAAGAATAATCTTTTCCTTTTTTCTTTGCGCCGGAATAGATTTTAATGTTCCGTATTCAAAAAAACTTTCGATTACCTTTTTACGATATGCTTCTTCACGTTTTTGCTGTTCAGCATCTTCATCCGGCATTTCGCTGATAATGCTGAGAATGCTCAAATCAAAAATTTCTTTATTTAATGTATATATAGTATAATACTGTTCTTTGCGCGAAGAAACCGCTCCAACTTCTTCGAGTTTTTTCAGATGGAACGAAACCGTTGCCGGAGTAATATCAAGTTTTTCCGCGAGAAGTTCCACATAACTTTCGCTTTTTGAAAGGTTCTTAAGAATATTCAGCCTTGATTTATCTCCAAGACATTTAAAAAGTTTGATAGCGGTCTCTTCCCTCATATCATTCACCCCGGGTTTCCAAAAATTTTCTCTTAACATCATCAAGGACAAAAAGCTTTGCTTCCTCTTCCGCAACTTTTTTCATATCCCCGAATTCTTTTGCCTTTTCCATCGACAAAGACCATGTCATTTTGAACTCATCAAGTTTATTTATATATCTATCATATAAATTATCTTTTTCTGTTACTTTTTTAAATGCTTCAAAAACAGTTTTGCAAATATCATATACATTGATTTTAATTTTAACAAAAACCGCATCATCGTGTCGATAGCTTTTTTCAAGATTTTCTGTTTCCGCAGAAAGTTCTTTGATTTTTGTTTCGATATATTCGTTGAAACCGATCATATTTTCACCTCAATAAAATTATTTTGATGTACATCTAATTGGATTATATCATATTTTTGTCGGTTGTCAACATTTATTTTGATGAATATCAAAATAAAAAAACTCCGCAAATAGCGGAGCTTTTTTGTTTTTTATTTATACAGTCCCTCTACGTCCACAAGTTTAAGTTTCATATTCTCAAGGTTGCGGATTTCTCTCGGGAAAGGTTCGATGGAAAAAAGCATATCGAAGCGTTCCCAATATTCCGTAAAGAATTTATCATTTTTACGAAGTTTTGAAAGAAGCTGTTCTCCCGGCTCGGAAAAACTTTTGCGGTATTCCGCAAAAAGGATCTGGCGGTTGCGCTGGTTTGCCGCAACGATTTTTGCGTCGGAATATTCTTTAAGGGAGTTCCAGTAACCGGAAATTATCGGGCTGAGGAAAGGAAGCATTCCCTGTTTGTTTTTGCGAAGCATATACTGCACGCAAACCTGCTCATAAAGTTTTCCTTCAATGTATCCGTCAATTTCTTCCGTAAGATTTTCGAGCACCGGTTTTCCGGTGGAAATTGCGGTTTTGTTCGGGAGAACAAAGCGGAACCAAAAAGCAAGGGCTTTTGAACTTATGCTGTAAACGCCTTTTCTGCTCGCCTTGTTTTCTTCGCCGAAGGGTATATCCCTGTTAACAATCTGCATCTGGAGAAGGGTAAGAAGATATTTGTTTACTTTTGTGGAACTTTCGCCGGTTTCCAGAACAATTTCATTGATTCGCTGGCTTCCTTTTGCAAGGGCAAAAAGAATTGAATTATAAAATTCCGGCTCACGAAGTTCATCAAGGAAAAGCATCGGCGGCTCGCGGAAAAGCGGTGAATCTTTCCCAAGGAAAATTTTTCTTATATTTTCCTCAAAGGTTTTTTCGCCTTCAACAAGTTTAAGATATTCCGGAACACCGCCAAGGCAGCAATAATATCTCATTTTGTCCCTTGCGGAAAGTTCCTTCGGCAAAAGTTTTGCGGAATCAAGGTAATCCAGTTCCTCGAGTTTATAAATAACCGGGCGGCGGAGCATAACCGCGGAATTTTCCGCAAGAATTTCCGTTTCGGTAAAGAAAACTCTTCCGCATCCGGCAAGAACAAAGATGTTGCTGCTGCGCCATTCGTTTTCAAACGCATTACGGAAATCCTTAAGAATGGTTCTGTCCTCAAAAACAAGATCGGCGAAATCATCTATGGCAAGCAAAAATCTTTCGTCCCTTGCAAATTCCCCGATTCTTTTAAAAGCAACTTTCCAGGTGGGAAAATCCTCTTCCTCGCCGGAAAATTCCGAAACCGCCTTTTCAAAAAGACGAAGATTCATAAAAGAATTAAGGCGCTCCGCGGAAAAGAAAACTCCCCTTTTACCTTCGGAAAATTTTGAAAGGACCGCGGTTTTTCCGCTTTTGTGGTTCCCGCAAACAACAACAAATTTTGCCCCGGCGGAAGCCCAGTTTTTTTCCATGGAATCAAGTTTTCCTTCTCTTCCGATGACCATAGATTCGCCCTCCGTTTTTATATATTTTAAGTTATAATAATCAGTTGGGTTTATATTTTATCACCGTAAAACCCGTTTGTCAACAAAAACCGCAGAATTATGCGGTTTTTTATCTTTTTTCAATAAAAAAATCCCTTTCGGCGGAGAGTTCCGAAAGGGATTTTAAAATTATTTTTTCTTCTGCTAATTCAGAAATTTATTTTCTCTTTTTAAGAGCAAGGGCAGCCGCAGCCGCAACGGAAACAACAGCCATTGCGGAAACAACGCCGATCATATCTTCCGCGCCGGTATCCGGGTTCTGTTCGCCGGAAGAACCGCCGTTGTTTCCGGTGGAACCGGAACCGGTGTTGCCGCCGACTGTTACTTTGCTGGAAGAAAGAATGTAACGGCCAAGGGTGGAACCTGCTTCGCGTTCAATTTCGATTTCAACTTCGTCATAAAGGTTAACTTTGCTGAAGTCAATTTCAAGCTTGGTGTCTTTTCCGTCAATGTTGAGGTGGAAAGCAAGTTTTTCGCTTTCGTCGGTGTTCATGCCGAATTTATGAAGAAGTTCGCCGTAGGTACAACCGGGTTTCCAGGTGATGGTGAAGTTGCTTGCAACGGGCTGGGTGCCGTAGAAATCGAGATAATAGTTATCAAAAACCTGTTTTCCGTCAACTTTTTTATATTTTGCGCCGCTGTCGTTAAGGAAGTTGACTCCGCCCTGTTTTTCGGAAACTTTGTCAATTTCAACAATAACGCTGGGGTCTTTGGTGCTGTTAACAAGGGTAAGGCCTTCGCCTGCAATTGCGCGGAAAGCGGTGGTGGAAATTACGAATGCTTTGGGGGAGGACATTCTGTCTTCATAAAAATCCCAATAGCCAAAGTCGGATTTTTCAGTAACTTCGTTGATGGGGAAAAGCATTCCTTTTCCGTTGTTTTTATAATGCTCTGCAAAATATTCAACGGTATCTTTGGAAGCGATTGCAACGTCGGCAATAACGTCGTTTTTAATACCCACATAAGCTTTGCCGTCGGTTGCGCCGGTTGCTTTTGCCTGGAAGGTACCTTTGGAATAGTTTACGCCGAAGTTATCTGCAACTTTTACTTTAACGATATAAACGTCCTGGTTGCAAACCGCTTCGTAACGTGTGGTTTTGCCTGCATCGTTAAGTGCTTTTGCAGCGGCTCTTACTTCGATATAGTCGGTGCTGAAGTTGATGGTTTCAACAGTTACAATGGTCTGTTCGGTTTTGTCGCCGTTAAGTTCGGTTTTTGCTTCGGTAGAACCGCCGATTGCATAGGAAACGGCGGGTTTGCCTTCTTCGGTAACGGTGAAAAGGCCGGTTGCTTCGTCGTAAGTACCTTTGTTTACAACGGTGGTAACTTTATCGTAGCCGATTACGGAACCGCTTTTGGAATCGTTGATGCTGAAGTTGATGTTTTCGCTGATGGATTCCCAAACTTCATCGTTTGCGGAATAAACAGCCGGGTCATAGCCGAGAACTTCCGCGGAAACAATTCCGGTGGATTCTACTTTAACGTCTTTATAAGTGTTGGGTTTAAAAATCATTGCAAAATAAACGGTACCGCCAACGCCATTGGTGTAATAGGTTGCGGAGTTTCCGGTGCTGGAAGGCGGTGCGGTCCAGATATCGGAATCAGAAATTTTTATATATGTGCCGGAAGCACTTCCGATTACTTCGGTAAGGTCAAAAACAGGGATGTCGGCAAAAGAAGTCACTCCCATTGCCGCAGTCATCATAATTGCGAGCAAAAGAGCAAGAGCTTTTTTCATGTTAAACTTCCTCCGTAATTTAGTTTAGCTTAATTTTCGCAAAGGGTTTCCTCTCTCCAAAGGAACTCTTTGCCGCAGGAACGATTTTACCGTTTTTCCGCCCCAAAACCCAGCAAAAATCTTAAATCCGTCAGTTTTAACTATCAAAAAAAGTTTTTTACTTTTGTTTTTGTGCCAAATTAAGCGGTCTTTTCGGAGCATATGGAAACGCAGTAAAACCCTTCCAAAGCCGGAATTTCCTTCTTTCACAGAACCATCAAAAAAAGGGCGGAAAAATCCGCCCAAACTTTTTTACGTTATAACAATCATCTTTTTTTCGGAAAGAATTTCTTCCGAAAGGCCGTTTTCCTTCATAATGTTTTCAACCGAAGCACGGTGCTTTTTAGCAATATCCCAGATTTTTTCGCCCTTTTCCGCATAGCAGAAAAGTACCGAAAAATCTCCGTGCTCAATTTTATTTTCCGTGCTCAAAAAGCAATCTTCCGCCGCTTCGGTGCTCAAAGAAGAAAAAACCGTTCCGTCGATAAGGATTTCCGCGGAAATTTCGGTCTTTTTATCTCCGCTTAAATTAAATTCAGAGTTTTTTACCGTTGCCGAAAGGCTCTGGAAAACGTTGTTTCCTTTCACCGGGGAATCGATTTCCTTTTCGATAACTTTTTCAAAATAAACCGGGGTCCCGTCACAATCTTTTCCGAAAAGGCAGATTTTCGGATTAAGAACAATTTTCCCTTCCTCCGAAGCCTTCGGAAAATCTGCTTCTATCCAGATATCCGTAACTGTTTCCGCGGTTTCCGGAAGTTCAAATTTTTCAAAAAGCGGTTCCGTTTCCAAAACCGGAAAAGCTTTGTTCAAAACCGTGATTTTCCCTTTTTCGATTTTTGTTTCGTAATCCGTGGAAAACAAATCCGAAACAAATTCCGCTGTTTCCTTCCGGTAAACCCTTGCGAAAATACCCACTTTTAATTTAATAATAACGTTCTGCCCGTCCTCCGAAGGAATAATTTCCGGAAAATCCGCTTCATACGAAGCGTCGCAGATATCGTTTTGCAAAATTCCTTTTGCGTCCACCATCCTGCTGACCGGGAAAGAAAATTTTGAAAGAAAAGTTTCCGCTTCGCCGTTTTCCGAAGGATTTTCCGAAGCCCAGAGAACTTCCACCCGGATTTCCCCTTTGGTCACGATTTTATCCTGAATCACGTGACATTCGGAAACTTCCGCGGCGGCGGCGGAACGCAAAACTTTTCCGAACGGAGGTTTTCCGTAGCCAAGCTCGCCTTTTTCTTCAAGGGTAAAATTTTTATAAAATTCCCCGACCACAAGAACCGTTTCGATATTTTCGTTTTTACAAACCGCACCCGCTCCTTTTACCGAAGAAACAAGGCTTTTTTCTTCGCCGCAAACGGTGCAAAGTGAAATTTCGATGTTTCCGTGAAGGTCGATCCGCCTTTTGTTTACCGCCCGGCAGCCTATTTCGGAAACGGAAATTTCCGCTTCCGCCGCCGCAACGTTTCCGCCGCAATTAAAGCTGTGGCTGAAAGGCTGGAGCTGGCTGCAGGAACAAAGTTCCCCTTCCTCCGAAACATAACTTACTTCTATATTCACGTTCCCGGAAACGGTTTCCGCTTTGCCTTCATTGATAACCGGCGATTTTACCGTTTTTGCGGTATAACGCAAAATTTTCATAACGTCCGGAAAATAATCCGGCAAAACTATCGAACATTCCACCGGAATTACGGCTTTTTTTGTTTCCGGAATTCCGCAGCAAAAAATTTTGCAAAAGTTTTTCTCAAGCTCCATAAAAATTCCTCTCCTTTTGGTTTTCTTTTCAAAACTTATGCAAAAAGGTTTTTGTTTAGAACAAAAAAACAGGCGGAATTTTCCGCCTGTTTTTTTATCCGTTTTTCCTTATCGGATGCCTTATTACCGTTTTCCATTTTTCCGGCAAAACTTTTCTTGCATCGGAAAGATAAATTTCATGGTGAAGTCTTTTTTCGCCGATATCGCAGACATATCCGTTTTCCTCAAGGAATTTATCCATAATTTCAACGCTTTCCGGTTCATTGTCAAAAGGACCGATGTGCATAATCTGTACGCAAAGCCCTTCCTCAACGGTTAAAAACTCTGCGGAGGAAAAATCCTTCTTTTTCTTTTCCTCCGCTATCCTTACCGCCCATTCAAAATCCTCTTTTTTAACAAAATCCGGAAGGCGTATGCAGGAAATCCATCTGAAAGAATCCTTGTTGCTGTAATCAATCCCATCAACGTTTTCCTGCCACCAAAAGCCTTCAAGCGGCGGAACAACATATTCAAAAAAGCCTTCCATTTTATAATCGGTCTTATAGCTCATCTTAATTGTGTACGCCAGCGAATATAAAACCTCCAAGGCTTTCTGATATTCTCCGCCCTCGCTGTTCGGGTTTCCTTTTCCGCGCACCGCAATATAGTTCATTTTAGGAACGTTTATGATTTCCGGTTTTTGCTTCGGCATATAAAATTCTTTATATTCCTTTTTAAAATCAAATGCCATTCGCTGTTTCTCCCATAATAATTCAGATTTCCACCGTATGCATCGCAATTCCCGCTTCGGTTATATCGATTATTCCGTAACTCGGTCCGCCGGAACGGGGTCTTCCGCAGCTTCCGGGGTTCATAATATAAAGCCCGTCCTCATAATCCGTCATGGCAATATGGGTGTGGCCGAAAAGAAGAATATCCGCTTCGTTTTTTCTTGCAAAAAGTTTTGCGATATTAAGGTCGCCTTTAACGCCGAACCTTGCTCCATGGGTAAAAAAGATCGTTTTTCCGCCGAATTTTATAATATCATAATCCGGTTTATCCGTTCCCCAATCGCAATTTCCGGAAACAAAACAGATTTTTTTATCGTTATAAACATATTGAATAAGCTCAAGTTCCCTTTCACCGTCGCCAAGATGAATAAAAATATCCGCGTTATCTTTATGGTGCTCCATAATTTTTTCCAAAACATCATAATTTCCGTGGCTATCCGAAAAAACAACCGCTCTCATTTTAACCAAAAAAGCCTCCTTTGGCGGAATATCGCAAAAAGCGTTTTCATATTTTTTATTATATTCCGCTTTTTGTTTTTAAACAAGGCGGATATCCAGATTTTTTTACGAAAGGCGGAATTTATTATGGATTTTAACCTTACTCCCGAACAGCAAAACGCTCTTCTTGAAGCCGCAAGCAAAAAGCTTGGCATAAGCAAAGAAAAACTTGAAAACGCCGCAAAGAAAAACGACCTCGGCGTTTTCGGAAATATCGCCGCGCCGAAAATCCAGCATTACGCCAACAGTCCGAAGGAACTGGAGCGTTTTCTCTCCGACCCTAAAAACCAGGCAATCATCAAAAAACTGATTGGAGGCGGCTGATATGCCCGATCTTTCCGAACAACTTTCCGCAATTTTACAAAATCCGGAGGCCCAGCGGAACATACAGAATATGCTTTCCTCCCTTCAGCAAAACGGCGAACCTTCAAAAAGCCAAAATTCCGATGCGCCGCCTTTTGATTTATCCGCGCTTTTTGGCCAAAGCCAGCCCCGGCCGGCGGAACCTTCTTTCCCCAACATAGATATCAACATGCTTATGAAACTACAGGGGATTTTTTCAAAAATGTCCTGCGACGACAGGAACATAAATCTTCTTTCGGCGCTTAAACCGCACCTTAAAAACCCCGAAAAAGTTGACGGCGCAATAAATATCCTTCGACTGATGAGCGTTCTTCCCGCTCTTGAGGAAAGCGGAATTTTCGGAGGTGGTCGGTTCTGAAATGGCACCACAACGATTATTCGGAGGAGGCGCTTTTTGAAATGCAGAAGGAAGCAGAAAACCGCGTTCGGGAAATGCAGTCCCGGGCAAGATTAATCAGCAAAACGGAACCGGATTTTCCTTTGCCGACGAAAAATTTTAACCGCCAGCAAAATCAGAATTTCCCGGCGGAAAATCCTCTTGGTTCGATTTTATCCGGAATTGATAACGATAAAATAATAATCCTTGCGCTTTTGTGGCTTCTTTGGAACGAAAAAGCCGACCAGAAGCTTTTGCTTGCGCTTTTATATCTTTTATTATAAAAAAATCCCTGCTCTTAAAAGCAGGGATTTTTTTCGTTTTATTCTTTTCCGATATAAACGACGGCGCAGGCTCCGGGACCGATATGGGTTCCGACAACGGCGCCAACGGGAATAATTCTTTCTTCCGGAACAAAAACGCCGATTTTTTCAAGGCGCTCTCTTAAAATTTCGCCGTTTTTGCGGTTTTCGGTAAACATGATATAAAAAGGAAAATCCTCATCCGGCATATCCTTTTCAACATGTTTTACAACAAAATCAATTCCTTTGGAAGTTCCCATGGCTTTTGCGGGAATTTCCGCCTTTCCTTCCCTGCTGACGTGCATGATAGGTTTTATATGCGCGATGCTTCCGATTTTATAAACGGTGCTGGAAATTCTTCCGCCCCGGTGAAGATATTCAAGGGTATCCATTACGGTATAAAGAACAACCCTTTCGCGGATTGCGGAAACTTTTTCAACAATTTCTTTTGCGTTTTTTCCTTCATCACGAAGGCGAACCGCATATTCAACCGACATTCTTTCTCCGCCGGTTCCGTTAAGGCTGTCGATAACGTAGCATTTTTCATAACCCGCAAGTTCCTTTGTTGCAACAACGCTCTGGTAAGTTCCGCTGAGTCCGGAGGAAATTGTGATTATTATGATATCGTCATCATTCTCCCTTGCTTCCTCGATAAGATCCAGATAATCCTGGGGAGAAGGCTGGGAGGTATGGGGCATAACTTTTTCGGATTTAAGCAGTTCAAAAAAACGTTCTTTGGTAATATCAATGTTTTCCTTATATTCCGTTTCGCCGAAGATAACCGAAAGCGGAACGGCTTTTATATTCATTTTTTCAAGTTCCCAAGGCTCAAAATCCGCCGCGGAATCCGTTACTATTCTGACCAAAGGTATTCATCTCCAATGCAATATATCATGAATATTTTACAATAGTTTTAAAGAAAAAACAATACAAAACCAATAAAAAGCTTTTTGAAAACCTGTTCCGGGTTATTCCAAAACAGGTTTTTAAAATTTATTTAATTTTAAAGCAAAAAACGTTGTCGATTTCCGAATCCCAGAACGCTTCAAACGCTCTCCGATACATCGCCCTGGCGTGGATTCTGTCGTGCCAGATAAAACGGCGCAAAACCTTTTTTAAAGACCATTCCTCACCGTAGCTTCCGTCAAAAACCTTGTTTTCAAGAAAATTTTCCTGTTTTTCAAGTTCCGCAAAACCCTTTTGGCGGCAGGAAAGAATATCCGGCCCGTTTTCGGCAAAAACACCGATTTCCCCGAAATAATATTCTGTGATATTCATGCAGTGGTTATACATTTCCTCGGCTGTGGAAGGAATTTTTCCGTAAAAAGTTTCCCTTGGGGGAACAATGTTCATCTTCTTATCCGGAATGGAATCATACATTCTTTCAAAATCCATTGCGGAGCGAAGCGCAAGAATTTTAAGCCTGTTATATTCCTCCCTTGTAAGCGGTTCTTTTTCGGAATCAAAAATAACGTCCGAATCCGCGTCGCAAATTCTGAGCTCATCGTTTTTCTTTTCCTGAACAAGCTCAATTTCAAAAACTTCACCGCTTTTGGATTCGCCGTTTGCCCAATCAAGCCATGTTTCAATTTCCTTCGGGAATTTTGCTATTGCGTTCTGATAATTTCTTCCCCGAACAAACGCACCCGGAAAATTTTCCGCATAAACAAGACAACCTTCATCGTTATATTCGCAAACCGCTTTTATAAGCATAACTTTTTCCTCCGCTTTAAAAATAATCTGAATTAAATATAACACGGCTTTGCCTTACTTTCAACCGCTGTTTTTAAATATAAGTTTTTTCAAAACAAAAAAATCCCTTTGAAATTAATTCAAAGGGATTTTTTATCAGATTCTTTCCAAAAGTTCCTTTGCAATTTCCGCCGCAACCGCAAGTTTATATTCATATCTCGAAGGCTTCGGCGAAAGTTCGCGGTAGAAAACTTCCGTTTCGTTTTCTTTTGCTATTGCGAAATAAACCCTTCCGGGAACGGAAGCGGAAGCATTCGCCGGGTCAACGTTGCCCATGGTTCCGGTAACGCCGATTCCGTAATCGGCATTATAGGTTTTTCTGCAGGCTTCCGCCATGGCGATTGCCGTTTCGTTTGAATAAACGGAATATTTTTCGATGGTTTCCTCCGGGACCCCCTGCATTATTTTTCCTATGTTGCTGTAAGTTACAAAAGCACCCTTGAGCACCGCGGAAGCTCCTTCCGTATCGGTTATAAGCGAAGCAATAAGCCCGGAAGTGCAGCTTTCCATTGTGGTTATGGTTTTTCCTTTTTCAATAAGTTTTTCAGTGATTTTTCTGTAATCGGATCTTATTTCATTTTCCGTCATTTTTCTGCCTCCGGAACTTTTCCAGCATAATTATCACGCTAATCAGAACCCGCCGGATTTATGGGAAAAACCTCCGGCATTTACGGTAGTTCCGCCGCCGTTATTATCGTTATCCTGCGGAGGATTATAAACCCTGCGGATATCCCTGTGGCTGAATCTGTCGTACTGGCCGGTAAGATTAAGCTGCTTCTGATAATCGTGTGCTTCGGTCGCCAATCTTGCGGTTTTCATCTGCGCTTTAAAGATAAGACAAACAACAAGCGCAATGGCGCAGGAAACTATGACTGCAATAAGAACTCCGAAAAGGTTTCCGCCAAAGGAATCCCCTTCCGAATGGACATCAAAAGGTTCGCCGCTTGCGGCCATTCCAAGGAATTCGTCACAGGTATCAAGATAATCAGAGAATCCCCAGTACCAGTCATCATCTGCGAAATCATCAAGGAATCTTTCCGCCATAACGTCTTTTCCGTAATCGGTGAATGCGGTGTTGCCGTAGCCGTGGGCAAGGATATCGTACTGTCTTTCCTCCATTGCAAGCATCAGTATAACAACATCTTCCCCGGAATTATAATATTCCGTAAGTTCCGCATAGACCATTTCGTTTAATTCCCAAGGCTCATATCCCTGGAGATTTTCAAAGGTCACAAGGTAAACGCCGCAGCCGTATTTTTCCGTAATTTCTTTTGCTCTGGCGTTAAGTTCCTCAATTTCATCGTATGTAAGGATGCTTGCTTCGTCAAAAACAAAGCGCTGTTCTTCCGCAAAGGCGGCGGTGCTCATTCCGAGCACAAGGATTATTGCGAAAAGGATCGAGATTAATTTTTTAGTCATCATAATCCGCCTCCTCTCACAAAAGAATCCAGATTACGCTGGATATTATCGCAAGGGGTGCCGCTATCGCCGCAAAAAGTCCCCAGAATTTGCCTTTATCTACCGGAAGATCTCCGATGAGCTTTCCGGTCTGGCCGTTCATTGCGAAAAGGAAGTTCTGTCCCTTCCATTTCGTGCTCAGCATCCAGACAGGCATCAACGCGTATTTTACGCCTTTGTTCTCAAAGTCGAAATTTTCCATTTCCGTTGTTACCATGGAATAGCCTCTTACGGTATTACGCATTTCGGATTTGATGCTGTTTCTCGCTCTTCCTTCAATTCTTTCCATGCTCGCTTCCTGGCTTACGTCATATTTATCCGCAAGGAATCCCGGAAGATATGCTGTGGAAAAAGGCTTCAGTTCTCTGTAATCAAAAGGCTCGACTGCGTCCATATGAGCATCCGGCATCTTGGTCGATGCATCCACCGGAATCATCTCAAATCCAAGTTTTCCTTCGCGCATTACGTTGTAATACATAGTTTCGGTGATATCATAATCTCCTTCGCGCCAGCTTCTTACGTTTGCGCCTTTATACATTGCGCTTCCGCCCATTTCGCAGTCGCAAAGCCAGAACGGAACATATACGCCTTTTATCTCTTCTATATGGTTATGTTCTTTGAATGCCTTCGGAAGGAAGATTTTGCCTTTGTAGTAATTTTCAAGAGCCTTTACCGCCTGGTCCTTGTTCAGCTTAAATGGAATTACAAGGTCCGGTTTAAGTCCGCCGGTGAACTGTCCGGGAATAACCGTTGGGTTTCCGCAATAGGGACAGCTTGTTGCGGCGGTGGTTGCGTCACAGATTAATTCCGCGCCGCAGGAAGGGCAGCTATAGGTTTTCATGCCTTTAGCCTCTTCCTCGCTCCATTCCATTCCCATGGCTTCAAACTCTGCTTTTTCTTTTTCCTTTTTTTCTTCGTTTACCGCAAAGCCTTCGACTGCTTCCGCTTCGTCTTGTGCATAGAGTTTTTCGATTTCCTCTACACTGTATTTGCTTCCGCAGTAATCGCATTCAAGCATTCCGCTTTCTCCCACATAATGCAACGGGCCGGTACACGCGGGACACTTATGGTTTGTTATATCTATTGCCATTTCTTCGCCTCCCCATTGGTAAACATTGATTTGGATTTATCTTGCCTTTTCAAGGTTTTTATGCGTTCCTTTAAATTAGATAATACCACAAATTTAATAATATTTCCACACTGCTTAAAAAAATAATAACGTTTTCTTGACCAAAACATTACGGAAAACTTTGATTATTAAAAAACCGCTTTGCCAAACGCAAAGCGGTTTCTTTATTATCTTTATCAGATAAAAGTATATGTTGTAACGCTGTGGAATTTTTCACTCTTTCGAAGAATCGGACTCGGCCATTCCGGATGATTTACACAATCCGGAAAATGCTGGGTTTCGAGGCAAAATGCGCTTCTGAAGCCATAATCTGCGCCGCCTTTTCCCTTTTGTTCGGTAAGAGCGTTGGCGGTATAAAGCTGAACTCCCGGCTGATCGGTATCCGCAACAAGAGTTATTCCTGTTTCGTTTCCGGTTGCTCTGGCAAAAGGATGCCCGCTTATAACAAAATTCGCGTCATATCCGCCAAAAGGTTTTACGCAGGGTTCGTCATTATATGCGTCTATTCCAATGGTTTTGGGATTGCGGAAATCCATTGCCGTTCCTTCAACTGAAGCAAGTTCACCTGTCGGGGTGCAGTTTTGGTCACAGACCGTAAATCTGTCCGCGTTCATCTGCAAAACATGCTCATCAACTTTTCCGTTGCCCGCGCCATTAAGGTTAAAATAGCTGTGATTTGTAAGATTAAGGACAGTATCCCTGTCTGTTTCTGCCTCATATTCAATTTTAAGGCTGTCGCCTTCCCAACAGAAAATTACCTTTACTTCAAGATTTCCGGGATAACCTTCTTCCCCATCCGGAGAAATTCTTGAAAAAACAACTTTTTCACCAATCTGCTTTGCAAACCAGACGCATCTGTCAAAACCTTTTTTTCCGCCGTGAAGATGATTCGGGCCGTTATTTATGCAAAGTTCATATTTTTCGCCGTTAAGTTCGAATTTTCCTTCTTTAATTCTGTTTGCAAAGCGTCCGACCGTTGCGCCGATATAACAATCTCCGGCAATATATTCTTCAAGGGTATCGTACCCAAGAACAACGTCCACCGGCTCTCCGTTTTTATCCGGAACGATAATTGACTGAACCGTTGCGCCGTAATCAAGAATTTTTGCAACAAACCCTTTTTCGTTTTTAAGTATCCAACAAAAAACTTCCGTACCGTCCGGCATTGTTCCGAATAGCTTTCTGGAAATATCCATAACAATCTTCCTTTCACGCCCTGTAAGAAATCATTTTTTACTTGCTTTTTCTGCAAATTTCCATGCGCTGCGGCACATATCCTCCACGGAGTGGGTTGCTTCCCATCCAAGAAGAGTTTTTGCCTTTTCCGCATCCGCCCAGAATGCCGGAAGATCTCCGTCGCGGCGAGGTCCTATTACATAAGGAAGTTCCATATCGTTTGCCTTATCAAAAGCCTGAACAAGTTCCATAACGGAAACGCCGTTACCGGTACCAAGGTTGATTGCTTCAACGCCTTCCTTGTTTTCGGCATATTCAAGAGCCTTGAGATGGCCGATTGCAAGATCCACAACATGCAGGTAGTCGCGCTGGCAGGTTCCGTCCGGGGTGGGATAATCATCGCCGTAAATGGTAAGTTTTTCAAGCTGACCTGCGGCAACACGGCTGATATAAGGCATAAGGTTATTCGGAATTCCGTTCGGGTCATCACCAAGCAAGCCGGATTCGTGTGAACCGATGGGGTTAAAATAACGAAGAAGAATCGCACAATAATCCGGATGCGCGGTCACATAGTCGGTAAGGATCCTTTCAATCATAACCTTGGTCCAGCCATAGGGGCTGGAAGATTCGATAGCCTTCATATCCTCTTTATAGGGATAGGGATTGTTGGGGCCATATACCGTTGCGGAAGAAGAAAATACAAATTTTTTGCATCCGAATTCTTCCATAACCTCCATAAGAGTAAGGGTGCTGTCGATATTGTTGCGGTAATATTCAAGGGGTTTTTTAACGCTTTCGCCAACCGCTTTATATGCGGCAAAGTGGATAACCGAATCTATTTTCTGTTCGGAAAAAACTTTGCGTATTGCTTCTTTGTCTTTACAGTCGGCTTTATAAAAAACGGGGCGTTTTCCGGTAATTATTTCGATTCTGTCGATAACGTCCTCCTTGGCGTTGGAAAGATCATCAACAATAATGGGTTCATATCCCGCATTGATAAGCTCAACAACGGTATGGCTTCCGATATATCCGGCGCCGCCGGTTACAAGTACATTCATCATTATGCCTCCTTGTTAACGGTATCTATAAAATCAATGAATGCGGCTTTTCCTTCGGGCGTGTTTTTATAAACTCCCGCATCTTCAAGAACTTTTGAAAAAACTTTTCCTGTTTCTTTAAGGATTATATCCATTGCGTTTTCTTCTGTAAAAGTATATTCCTTTTTAAGTTCCTCAAGCCATTCGGCATGTTTTGAAAGAACTTCGTCAGAAAAAATGTCCTTACCGGAAACCGCCGCTTTTGCAAGGTCGCCAAGTTCCTGTTTAAGCCTGCTTGGAAGAACAGCAAGACCCATTACTTCGATAAGACCTATATTTTCCTTTTTGATATGATGTTTATCATCGTGAGGATGGAAAACGCCAAGGGGATGTTCCCTTGTTGTGATATTGCACCGTAAAACAAGGTCAAGTTCAAAATCCTCTCCCCTTCTTCTCGCAATGGGAGTGATGGTGTTGTGTGGCTGGCCTTCGGAAAAAGCGATTACGCCAACGTTTTCGTCGCTGTAACCTCTCCAGATTCCGAGAATTTTGTCCGCAAGTTCGGCAATTCGCGCGGAATCTTTTCCGCGAAGGCGGATAACGCTCATGGGCCAGTTAACAATTCCGGCTTCAATATCTTCAAAGCCTTTAAAAACAACTTTTTCCCTGACCTCGGCTTTTTCCATGGCAAAAGTATAATGTCCGCCCTGGAAATGTTCGTGGCTTAAGATAGAACCGCCCACTATCGGAAGATCCGCATTTGAACCCACAAAATAATGAGGAAAAATTCTTACAAAATCCAAAAGTTTTTCAAAGGCGGATTTATCTATCTTCATGGGGATATGTTTTTCGTTGAGCACGATGCAGTGCTCGTTGTAATAAACATAAGGAGAATATTGCAAGCACCAATCCGCTTTGCAGATTTTTATCGGAATAATTCTGTGGTTTGCCCTTGCCGGGTGGTTCATTCTTCCGGCATAGCCTTCGTTTTCACAGCAGAGCTGGCATTTCGGATATGCGGTCTGGGGTGCAAATTTTGCGGCGGCAATGGCTTTCGGGTCCTTTTCCGGTTTGGAAAGGTTTATGGTTATATCAAGATCGCCGTATTCACATTCATATTTCCAGCGCATATCCTTTTTAATGCGGTAGCGGCGGATGTAATCCGTATCGCAGGAAAATTTATAATACCAATCCGTTGCTTCAACCGGACTGTTTTCGTATTTTTCCCAGAATGTTCTGATAATTTCTCTCGGCATTGGGGTAATTGCGCCCATTATTCTTGTGTCAAAAATGTCCTTTGCGGTTATGTTATCATCACAAAGTCCGTTTTCAACGGCATAATCAAGAATACCCGCAAGTATTTCTTCAATATCCTCCGGCTGGGGTTCATCGGAAGGTTCGTAATCAGGCTTTCCGAGCAAATCGAGAAGGCGGTTTATCAATACCCTGTGGTCCTCCGGCTGTGCAAGGCCGGTATTCATCGCATAGGAAACAAGAGCATCAATATATGTTTCAATTTTCATCAATCTGCCTCCATTTCAACGCCTCCCTGGGGACGGATACCAAGCACATGGCAAGCACCTTCGCCAAGAACGCCATCGATTCCTTCGCGGAATTTTTCAAGAATTTCAAAAGGAACAAAAGCCTGAACAGTTCCGGCAAAACCGCCGCCGTGTACTCTGTAAGCGCCTTTTCCATCAAGAAGATGTTCGCATAACACAAGAGCAACTGCAACGTCCTGGTGTTCCTTATATCCCGCAGGAATTACGTTTTGGAGATACATATAGGAAGAATATCCGCTTTCTTTAACAAGCTTAAGGAATTCTTCAAAATCGCCTTTTTCAAGTGCTTCCACCTGTTTCGGAACGCGGGCATTTTCCTGGTAGAAATGGGCAGCGCGCATAACCGCCCTGTCGCCGCATTTTTCTCTGAGTTTCGGAATTTCTGCGAAGAAATCCTTTTCATCTATCTCGGTAAGAACTTCTTTTCCGAAATATTCCGCAATCTTCTTGATTTCTCCGGGAATTGCCGCATATTCATCGGTAAGATCCGCATGGCTTGCTCTTGTGTCAATAATGCAAAGAGCATGGCCGCAGGCGGAAAAATCAAAATCAACAGGTTTTATAACAGGGTGTCCTTTATCAAAAAAGTCAATGGTAACAAGGTTTCCGACGGCGGAAGCGGTCTGGTCCATAAGTCCGCAGGGTTTTCCGAAGAAAACGTTTTCCGCGTACTGACCTATCTGTGCAACTTCCGCCTGAGAAACTTTTGCATCAAAGAACATGTGATTAATAATGGTTCCGATAAGAACTTCATAGGCGGCGGAAGAGGAAAGTCCGCTTCCGGGAAGAACGGTTGATTCGCAGTATGCGTCAAAGCCTTTTATTTCGCAACCAAGCTGAACAAAGCGCGCAGCAACACCTCTTATAAGTGCGGGGGTGGTATTTATTTCGTCATCATTCGGAACAAGATTTTTAACATCTATTTCGCACATGGGATAACCTTTTGAGCAAACGCGGATCATATCTGTTCCGTTAACGCGCACCGCCGCCACGGTATCAAGGTTTACCGCCGCCGCAAGAACGCGTCCGCGCTGGTGGTCCGTATGGTTGCCTCCTATTTCAGTACGTCCGGGCGCGGAAAAATAGCGTTCCGGCTTTTTGCCGAAAACAGATTCAAAACCAAAATCCAGAATTTCTTTCTGCGCCGGGTCGATTTTAAGTACGGATTTTATCATTGCACATACCCCCATTTTCTTTTCTTAATTATACATCCAATATGATCAAAAAGGAATAGTAAAAACAAAAAAGCCCATTATTATCGGATTTTTTGCATTTTTAATTGCTTTGTCCAATTCCATCGGCTATAATAAAATCAGATCAAAAAGAAAGGAAGAAGTCTTTATGGAAAAACTGATTTTACCCAATGGACTTGAAGTATCAAACGTCGCCCTCGGCGCCATGAACTTTGGCACAACCACCTCGAAAGAAGATGCTTTTGCCGTGCTCGATGCCTATATTGATATGGGCGGAAATTTTATCGATACTTCAAACAACTATGCCCACTGGCAGGGAACCGGAGACGAAAGCGAAACCCTTTTGGGTGAATATTTTGAAAGCCGCAAATGCCGCGACAAAATCGTTCTTGCAACAAAAGTAGGTTTTGACCGCCACGGCGAAGGTCAGGGACTCCGTAAAGAACAGATAGAATACTGGATCGACGAAAGCCTTCGCAAGCTTAAAACCGATTACATCGATCTTTATTATGCCCACACCGACGATATCAACACTCCCCTTGAAGAAACCATGGAAGCCTTCCAAAGCCTTATAGAAAAGGGAAAAGTTCGTCATATCGGCGGAAGCAACTACGATACCTGGCGTTTTGCGGAAGCAAACTCCGCTGCAAAAACGCCTTTTACTGTGATGCAGCAATGGTTCACCTATCTTAAGGCAAGGGGCGATATTGCTCCCCAGTATATCTTCAACGAATATACCACCCGTGAACGCCTTCGCTATCTTGAAGCAAAAAACATTCCCCTTGTTGCATATTCCTGCCTTGCAAAAGGCGGTTATGAAAACCCGGAACGCCTTCCTTCCGAACTTGTTGCCGGAGAAAGACTTGATTTTCTAAAAAATATGGCAAAGGAAAAAGGCGTTTCCGCAAGCGCGCTTGCTGTTGCATGGATGGTAAATCTTCACCGCTGCGAAGGTTTTCCAAGGGTAATCCCGCTCTTCGGTTCTTCAAATGTCGGGCATTTCGTAAGCAATCTGAAAGGTGCGGAAATTACTTTGACCGATGAAGAACTGAATCTTCTCAATAATGCATAAAAAACATAAATCCTCCGGTGCAAAAGTACCGGAGGATTTTTTTAATTTTCATTTTTTTCCCAACCGGCATAAAGTGTTGTATCTGTTTCAACGGTGTCGGTTTTCGGGTCCCAGAGAACGAAACATGCGTTATCCCTATACCAACCGGTAAAAGTATAGCCTTCTCTGGTGGGCGGAATCGGTTCATCAATAAGATCGCCGTACATCTGCTCCTGCGGAGCAACGTCTGTTCCACCCCTGGAATCAAAACTTACTGTAAATCCCGGATCCATAAGTTCGATCGCAACAACGATTATTATAACAAGGATACAAAGCCCGATTATCATGTCCAGCTGTTTTACGGATATATTAACATATCTGTAAAGTCCGCGGAACTTCGGAACCTGTTCTTCCTGTTTCTGAACTTCTTCCTCTTCCGGAATCTGATTGTTATTATTATCTTCCATTATTTTTTAACGAGATATTTACGCATATCAAGAGCGCAGGCGCAAAGGATGATTGCACCTTTGATGATGTAAAGGCTGGAAGAATCAACGCCAAGCATGGTAAGAGCAACGAAGATAAGGCGGAGGATTACAACGCCAAGGATGATGCCGCTGATTTTACCGGTACCACCGACGAAAGAAACACCGCCGATTACGCAGGCCGCGATAGCGTCGCATTCGGTGTTAAGGCCGGAGTTAGGAGCAACGGATCCGCTTCTTGCGCCTTCGATAAAGCCGGTGTAACCATAAGCAGCACCTGCAAGGGTATGTACAAGAACGGTGGTCCAGAAAACGTTAACGCCGGAAACTTTTGCCGCTTCTGCGTTGGAACCAACCGCGAACATATTCTTACCGAAGGTGGTTTTGTTCCAGATGAACCACATGATCGCAATAAGGACGATTGCATAGAGAACGTATCTCGGAACGGCTACGTTTCCAAGGCGGAACATTTCGCCGTTTACGAAGGTTTTATATTCATCGCTGAGGCCGGAGATAGGCTGGCCGTTATTTCCGTTAAGAGCAAAGAACCAAAGGATAATACCGTAGGTAATGAGCTGGGTGGAAAGGGTTACGATGAAAGGATGAAGGCTGAATTTTGCAACAAAGAAACCGTTTACAAGACCGATTACAGCGCCGATTGCGACAACAGTAAGAAGGGTTGCTGCGATCCACCAACCGTTAACTTCCGGAAGGTTCTGGAACATTTTGTTGACAAAGTCGGTTTTCTGAAGGAAAACACCGGCTACTGCTGCGGTAAGACCGGAGATACGGCCTGCGGAAAGGTCGGTACCGGTAAGAACGATACAGCCCGCAATACCAAGAGCCATCGGAAGATATGCCGCAACCTGGATTACAAGGTTTGCGAAGGAACCGAGGGAAAGGAAGTTCGGTTTCTGAATTGCGGTGTAAATTACGAATACAAACAGAAGAATATAAAGTGCGTTGTTGAATACAAGGTCGGTAATATAACGTTTTTTATCTGCTTTGTCCATCTGGCGGAAATCAGCGACCGAACGCTGAATATTTGCAATAGGATTAGTCATGCTATTTCTCCTCCTTAAACATATTTAGCAGCCAGGGTCATGATCTCTTCCTGGGTGGTGTTCTGGCCGTCAACTTCGCCTGCAACTCTTCCGCCGGACATTACTACGATTCTGTCGCAGATACCGAGAAGTTCCGGCATTTCGGAAGAAACAACGATAACGGTTTTACCTTTGTTTGCAAGATCAATGATAAGCTGATAAATTTCATATTTTGCACCTACGTCGATTCCGCGGGTAGGTTCATCCAAAAGAAGAACTTCCGGATCGGTAAGAAGCCAGCGTCCGATAATAACTTTCTGTTGGTTACCGCCGGAAAGAGAACGGATTTTGGTTTCCTGGGAAGGAGTTTTGGTACGCATGGCGTCGATATAATACTGGGTATCTTCGCGCTGGGATTTTTCGCTGAGCCAAAGTCCGAAACGGAGGTGACGTTTAAGGCTTGAAATAACGGTGTTATCCTTGATATCAAGAACACCGAAAATACCGGTGGCACGGCGTTCTTCGGTAAGAAGAGAGAAGCCGTTTTTGATGGATTCATGTGCGTTGCGGTTGAAGCAGGGTTTTCCGTCAAGGGCAATGGTTCCGCTCTTTCTGGTTCGGATACCGAAAATGCTTTCAAGGGTTTCGCTTCGGCCGGAACTTTCAAGACCGGCAAGACCAAGGATCTCGCCTTTTCTTGCGTTGAAAGTAACGTCCTGAAGCTGGTTATACATACCGGTGACATTCTGAACTTCAAGAACAACGTCACCCGGAACGTTGGTTTTGGGTGGGAACTGGTTGGTAAGTTCGCGTCCTACCATAAGTCTGATGATATCGGACATTTCAAGGTTGTCCGCATGGTCGGTGGCAATCCATTTTCCGTCGCGCATTACGGTGATATAATCGGAAATGCGTTTGATCTCCGCCATTTTGTGGGAAATATAGATGATGCCAACGCCTTTTTCGCGGAGCATGTTGATGATTTCGAAAAGGTGTTCAACTTCCTGCTCGGTAAGAGAAGAAGTAGGCTCATCAAAAACGATTATTTTGGAATTATAGGAAACCGCTTTCGCAATTTCGACCATCTGTCTTTGGGAAACGGACATGGTGCTCATGATGCGGTGCGGGTCAACGTCGATTCCGAGTTCATCGAATACCGCTTTGGTGTCGTTATACATTTTCTTTTCGTCAACCATAATTCCGCCGATTTTCGGATAACGTCCGAGCCAGATATTATCCATAACGCTGCGTTTAAGCGCCTGGTTAAGTTCCTGGTGTACCATGGCGACGCCGTTTTCCAAAGCTTCTTTACTGCTTTTGAAGTTAATCTCCTTGCCGTCGAGAAGAATCTGGCCGCCGTCTTTGGCATATATACCGAAGAGGCACTTCATAAGGGTGGATTTTCCGGCGCCGTTTTCTCCCATAAGAGCATGAACGGTTCCTGCTTTAAGCTCAAAGTTTACGCCGTCCAACGCTTTTACACCGGGAAAAGTTTTTGTAATGCCGGTCATTTTCAGAAGAATATTCTGATCCATAATCGCCCTTCCTCCTTTACTCAAAAAATAGAAAAAGCATGTTCAAAGATTGACAGAGAACGGCAAACAACACTGCCGTTTCCGTTGCAGTGGCGCTTGCCGTTCCCTGCCGGAAAATCTAAGATAGGCAGCTGCCGCTTTTCGCGGCAGCTGCCATAAAATTTCAGCCGAATTATGTATTATTCGCCGGTATAAGGTGCATATGCAACGAAGAGTTTTGCAGCGCTGTCGGGAGCGATGGAGAAACGTTCGTCGTTAAGGCCTGCAAGAGCATCAACGGGGGAATTTCCTGCTGCAAGTGCTTCAACAGTCATACGAATTGCAACTGCCATACCTACGTTATCCTGTTTTACGGTACCGGTCATAGCGCCGTCAGCGATAAGTGCTTTTGCACTGTCGGTTGCGTCAACGCCGAATACGGGAACAAGGTGGCCGCCGGCTACGTTATAGCCTCTTTCCTGGAGAGAAGCTACAACGCCTTCTGCCATACCATCGTTGTTGCAGATTACGAGTTCAATCATGTTGCCTGCGCCTTCGTTATAAGTTACGAAGTTGGTGTCCATGTAGTCTTTTGCTGCTGCTGCGGACCACTGACCGCCAAGGTCAACCTGGTAACGTGCGTCTTCTGCTACGGAAACATCGAAATACTGAAGAGCGGGTTTGCCTGCTGCTTCGAGAACAAGGTTAGCGTCTTCAACGCCGTACTGGGTTCTGTAGATAGCTTCGATGTTTGCTTCGTCGCCTTTCATCATTGCGTAGGAGATAACGCCGTCGCCGTTGAAGTCAACTGCGTCATAGTTAGCAACAAGATAGTCGCCGATCATTTTGCCCTGCATGTGACCTGCTTCGGGAGCATCAGTACCGATGAAGCAAGCATTTGCATGGTTTTCAAGAACGGTTACATCGGAACCGTCGGTGCCGATTGCACGGTTGAAGAAGATTACGGGAATATCGCCTGCTGCGGCAAGGATTTCTTCTGCTGCGTCAGTGGAACCGGAAGTTACAAGGTTTACAACAAGAACGGTGGAACCACCGGCGATAGCGGTTTTAACCTGGTCAAGCTGTTTTGCCTGATCGTTTGCTGCAAACTGGTTGTCATATTCAACACCAAGTGCATCGAGTTCTTCGTTGAGTGCAGAACGAACGGTGCTGAGATAAATATCAGCTTCGTCGTACCAGAATACGGAAACTTTGGCTCCGCCTTCGGAAGTGTTGCCGCCGCAGGCAGCAAGGCTCAAGACCATTACGAGGGCGAGGGCCAATGCAAGAATTTTTTTCATAGTTAATCCTCCTAAGATTTTTTTAGCAGAACACGTTCTGCTTGTAACTATACATTAACACTTTATTAAAGAAAAGTAAAGCCTTATTCGGTTTTTTTGTCCATATTTTTCACAAAATTTTTCCACCGCCTTAAATATAATTTGTGTTTTATGCATGTACCGTCTTTTTAATACATGTTTATAGAGTTTTATAAACTTTTATGCATATTTTTTAAAAAAAGCTGAATAAAAAACCGCTTCGCAAAATGCGAAGCGGTTTTTTTGTAATACATCGGGAGTTTCCCCTTGGCACATTAACGTTTAAAAACATCCTGACATCTGCAACAAAAACAGCAGAAGCTTTTTCACATTTTTTCAACCATTTTCGCAACTTCAAGAAGTTCCTTTTTTGAGGAAACGCCAAGTTTATTATAAATGTTTTTATTATGGTATTTAAGGGTGTTTTCCGTTATATTAAGGTTTTCGCGGATTTCCGCCGTAGTTTTTCCCTCGATATATAGTCCGTAAATTTTTCTTTCCGCAGGGGTAAGCTGCCTGAAACCTTCCGCAAAAAATTCACATGTTTCTTTTTGCGCCTTGGAAAATTTTTGTTTTTTCTCTTCGGTAAAACCGTCGTTTTTTGTTTGCTCTTTTAAAAGCCTTTCTTCTTCCTGAACAACAAGATGAAGTCCCAAAAGGAAAAGTTCGCTGATAATGTAGGAAACGGAAAGAAGCTCGAATTCTATTTTTACTATCTGTTCGATGAGCCATACTCCTATATTCACGGAAAATGCGCTGATCAGAACAGCCATCTGTGCGGTTGAACACATCTTCTTTTTTACCACCGCATAAGCAGCAACACCGATCATCGCGCAGAAATAGAAAAGAAGATAGAAAAGATAAACTATATGAAGCGGACCGTAAATTTTATCAAGAGAAGAAACACCGTTAACAGTTATAAGGGAAACTTCTTTATAATAAATATCAAGGTAACCCGGGCTTGCGGCAATAACAAAAACCACAAATCCGACAAACAGCAATATTCCCGAAATCCATTTTTTATATTTTATTTTAACAAGATCCAGCATTATCATCAGCATTGAAAATGGAAGAAAAACCGAACCGAGATAAGAAATTCTGTTTGCAAGAAGAGCTTCTTCAAGCGTTTTGGAAGAAGCAAGGCAAAAATAACCGGCGTTCACCACCGTAACCGAACTGAAAAGAACGGTAAACCATGCTTCTTTTTTCTTGACAACGCAAAAATACCCCAAAAGCATAACAATTGCCAGAACGGCCATTATTCCGTAAACCGTAATCAGGCTTGCGTTTTTTTCGCCAATTCCCGCACATCCGGAAAAAGCTGTCATTATCGACAGGATCAACATAAAAATTGCGGATAATTTTTTCATATCAAACTCCCAAAACCATCGTTTTTAAGGTTAAATGTCCGTTCCCACACTTTTGCCCACACCTTTTTTATGAAAAAAGGTGTTTCCCACACTTTTTATCGGTTTTCGGGTGAGGACAAAAGCAATACTTTGTTTATAATTAAAAATACAAGATAATTAAGGAGGGCATATATCTTGTTTTTTATTGGGGTACCCTCTTTGTTTCAGATTCGCATTTTGAAGTAAATTTTTTGCTTTTGCGCCAACAAAAGCAAAAACACCCCATTTTTTTATAATTATATTATATTTTTAAAAAACGGTCAAGGGAGGTTTTATTTTGAAAAGAATTATTGCGTTTTTGCTTGTTTTTGTCCTCTGTTTTTCCGGATGCGGTTCCGATGAACCTTCCGCAGAACCGGAGCAGAACAAACCGGAAAACCCTTCCAACGCAGAAGTTAAAGGAGAGGTTTTCAGCGCGGAAAATGTAATGGCCGTTGTACCGGAAGGTTGGATGGCTTTTACCATTGCGGATGTTTTTTCCGAAGTTGAAGGCGCAAAAGACCCGGACGTAATCCAGATTTGCAAAGGCGCCGAAAGCGATTTTGACCTTTTCACAAATCCATACGTCCAGATAAATTATTACGGACCGGATGTGGAATTTTTTGCTCCCGGGCAGGATTGGTACACCGATACCGAGGATATAAAACCTTTTAAAGCCGGAAACCACGAATGGGAAGGCTTCACCGGGTACAGCGATGAATATCTTTTCGCAATACTCTGGTGCATCGAAGGGGATATTGAATATCAGGCAACCATGTGGCTCAACGGCGAAAACATTTCCATAAATTATAACGACGAAGACGTTCTTGCAATACTTGCAAGCGTTTCTCCTGCGGACGGAACATCTTCCTCCGGCGTAGCTTCCCTCGGCGAAGAACCACTTTCTGCCGAAGAAGCAATTTATGAAAGATATATTGGTGATTGGAACGGAGTTCTTAAAATTTATGACTGCACCGGCGATTATACTTCTCTTGAAAACGTTGTAACCGGCGCCTGCGCAAGAATTGTTCCGGATGAAAACGGCGAACTTTTCATCTTCATTGGACTTTATCTTGAAGGATTTTACATCACCTCCGCTTATTATGAAGTAGATTATAACACCGAAAGCCTTATTATAAGCGGCGATTATAACAGCGGTTCCTATGAAAACGTCGAAATTCTTGAGCACACCCCCGGAACCATCGGAATGACCTTCCCGGTAATACAGTCCAACGGAGAATTTTATTTCACAATAAATCTCCGCAGAATCGGTGATGAAAACTGGACCAACGAAGACCCTGCATTCACTCCCGCGGACGTTGATCATTTCAGAGGCATGACCTTTGAGCAGATTGCAGAAATGATGGGATATACTTCGAACCAGTATCCTCCGGCAGAACTTTTTGAAAATGTTAAAGGTTCTTCCGGCTCAAAAAGCACCGAACTCGGCGAAAAAGCCGGTGCGGACGGTATGGTTGCGGATTACGGCACCCTTAAAGCCGGACTTGAATGGTGCAAAACGGAAAGAACCTACGATTCCACTTATGACGAAGTTGCGGCGCAGTTCGGTGTTCACGGTTTCTTTGTTGATGAATTCGGCGACAAACCCTACCGCCGCTACAGATGGTTTTATGATGACAGCAACTACGTTACCATTACCTTTGAGGTAAAACCGGACGGTACCGAAACCTGGAATGTAACCGCCTGGGAGGGCATTAAAGACTGATTTATATATTACCTTTTCTTTCCTTATAAAAATGAGCACGGAGGAAATTTTCTCCGTGCTCATTTTTTGTTTTATGCGTGCTCAAAAGTTTTTTAATAAAATCAGCCCATTGCACCGCCGCAATATTCACAGCATCCGTTTGCATCCGGAATTGTTGTTGCACCGCACCAGGGACAGGTCATCGCTGTTTTGGGTGCTGCTGCGGAAACCGCTTCTTCCCTTACCTGTTCGCGAACTTCGGTAAGGGCTTTTTTGATTTCCTCGCCCATTTCCTTATATTCGCGGTACTGGATATTGTTTTCGGGTCTGGGGGTAATGTTTCCTCTTACCTCCATATCAACGCTGCTGCTGTTAAGGCGGAATCTGATTTCGTCAAAATACGGATTGCGGACGTTTATAACAACGTCAAAATCATAGGAATATTCATATCTCGGCGGAACGTAGCTGACTTCACCGTTTTCGGTATCGCGCATGATTTCTCTTCTGTCCTCATCAACGTCAATGCTGCAACCGGTAACATCAGCAAAATCAAGCACATCCGGGTTAGCGGCGATAAGGTTTCTTTCATCGGTCACCATAAATCTTCTGGCATCTTCATCAAGAAGGATTTTCATGTTTTCGCCGAAGGTTCTGGTGGTTCTGAATTTTTCAACCTCCGCTTTGTTTGCTTCGCGGTAATCAAGCTGTTCGCGGATTTCCGCAATGGTGGAACTTCTTCTGTCGCTGAACCAGGGGGAAAGTTTTTTCTGGCAATCGCCGCACATAACTCCGTCCTCAAGTTTCTTTTTTCCGAACATTCCAAGTTCCTTGCCGCAGAAAGCACAGTTTTCTTTTTCAAAAAGTTTTCCAAAAAGTCCCATTATAAAATCCTCCTTAGTTATTCGTCTTTTCAAGTTCCGGAATTTCTCTTCCTATGGGGTCTGCAAGTTCCTTAAGAATCAGGTCGAATCTGTAACCGTTTGCTCCCAAAGGCGCATAAAAAGTCTCCGTAATTATTCCTGTTTCTGTTTTCCATTCGGCTTTTACCGAAATTTTGTCTCCGCCATCAAGAATTGTGGGTTCTTTAATAAATTTCCTCTTAATTTTATCGAAGAAACTTTCTTTCGTCTTCATCGGGATAATTTCCGGATATACTGCAAGAAAAGTTTCCTCAATTTCTTTCCATTGCTCTTCGGAAATTTCAGCTTCCTTTTCGCTCATAATATAGCCGCAAGAATCTTCGTCATAGATCCAATCTTTTTCATTTTCCGGCAAATATTCTGCGACAAAGTTATAAGGTGTTACATAAATATGAAAATCAGCGTTTGTAATAGAGCCGTTTGTTCGATCATAATAGATACCGCTAAGAGTTCCGGGTGCTGTTTTCAAATCTTCTCCACCTCCGCAGCTGCAAAAAGAAAGAACAATCAAAATAACAAAAAATATATAAATCGACTTTTTCATTTTATATCTTCGTCACCGAAGGGGTCGCCGCATTCCGGGCAGAATTTCGGCGGGTTTTTGGGGTCTTCCGGTTCCCAGCCGCATTTGTCGCATTTATACTGGGGAACTCCCGCGGGTTTCTTTGCGCCGCAGTTGGGGCAGAATTTGCCTTTGTTTACCTGGCCGCAGGAACAGGTCCATCCATCTTCTGCGGGTTTCGGTGCGCCGCATTCGGTACAGAATTTTCCGGTTGCGGTTGCGCCGCAGGCGCATTTCCAGCTGTTTGCGGGTTTGGGTTCCGGTTTTGCCGCGCCGCAACCCATGCAGAATTTACCCTGGTTACCGGTCTGTCCGCAGGAACAAGTCCAGCCTTCGGGCACCGGCATTGCATTTCTTGGGTCTTTTGCCGCTTCAACCGCCTGAGGATTGGGAACACCCATCTGAGGCTGCTGCTGACCCATCTGATAAAGGTTTGCCGCGTTTACGCCGCCCATGTTCTGGGCCATGCCCATTCCCATGAATGCCATTGCAGGGCCTGCGCCTTCGTTTGCCGCTGCTGCCTGCATTGCCGCCGCCTGGGCGCCTACCATATGTGCCGCGGCTCTGGTAGGATCCATAAATGCCGCATTACGCTGCATTTCTTTTATCATCTTTTCGTCTTCTTCGTCCGCTTTTACGGAAGATACGCCGAAGGATACGATTTCGATTCC
>JAFXBK010000027.1 GCA_017521825.1 Oscillospiraceae bacterium | reverse complement strand
GGAATTGCAGTTAACCCGAGAAGAGAAGACCTCCGCGAAAAGCTCTCTGCGGCAGGACTTCCCGTCATCGACATCCACGATCTTAAGGCAAAGACAGAGAAGATAACAGGAACTCCCGAAAATTGATGCATCAAAGCCGGCATTGGCCAATGCGCCCAACAATGCCGTTGTATCCTTGACGGTCAAACCGAATGCGTTGGCAACGGGGAATACTGTTCCAATGGATTGTTGGATGCGGTCAAAGGACAAAGCGGATTTGTTCGTTGCAACGGCCAATGTTGCCAATACATCTTCCGTGTCTTTGCTTGTAAGATTGAACGCACGTAAGGTTGAACCGGCAACGGCGGCCGCATCCGCAAGGTTTGCGCCGGTTGCCGTGGCGAATTGCAATATGGATTTTTCCATTGCGATAATGGAACCTTGCCCGAATCCAAGTTTTGCCAATTCCGTTTGCAATTCTCAACTTGCCGGGCCGTGTATTCGGTTGTTCGGCCCAACGTCAATGCCGAATCGGTTAACGCCTTCATTTCATCCCGGGACGTTCCCAAGATGGTGGACAAATTGGCGTTCGCCTGTTCAAATTCGCGCAATGCCTTTGCACTTCCGGTTAAGTAACGCACAAATAGTGTTATAATTCCAACCACGCCCGTTAATGCCGTGGAAAATCCTTGTACGGCCTTTTGTGCAAAGGGCAAATCCGAATTTGATATAACGCGAATTTGGTTCCCCATATTGGAAAAGCCGGAAACCACTTGCCCCAAAGGTCCGGGCAACGCCTTTAATGCGTTTTCGTAATGGCCAACTTCCAACGTATATTTCCCGGTCGCCTTCTGCAATCGGGACATTTCTTCGTAGATGCGGCGCGTTTCGTTTTCCAACTCTTTTCCAACTCCGGCGGTCTTGCGTTGTTCGGCCGTCATTTCGTTTAAACGAATCTTGTTCAAACGATATTGCGCGGATAACCTGTTGTATGAACCTTCCGCCGAATTGGCTATTTGGACCAACAGTTTATCAATTTGCAATTGTTCCTTTTCGGCCTGTACGATGGATTGCTTTTGGCGTATCGCTTCGCGTTCCTCTTGGTTGTACTTCGCATAATGCGACGCCAATTTGTCCGATTCCGCCGATAAGGACGCAATCGTTTGGCGTTGTTGCTCCGTGGCTCCGGACAAACTTTGCATACTCTTTGCCGCTTCCGTTGCCGCGCCCTGTATCTTGGACCGGGCGGATTCGTATTTTGCAATCAGTTCGTCCAATTGCGCAATAAGGTTGGTAATTGAATTATCCGGCGTTATTAGGTCCTTGTAATAAATTGGGGATGGATTGTCCATAACTTATTTTTGTTAAAAAGGCCGTTTTCCGGCCGTTAAACTCCAAAACGGTAAATTATACGTCTTTAACCTTTAACGCCCCGATTTGGCCCTGTTTTGGGCCTTCTCGGCTTGCTTCGCCCTTTCCTGTACAAAATCAAACGCGTTGTAAAACTCCAAAACGGAATATTCCTTCGGTTTGACGTGCAATTGTTCGGATAATACCAAACAAAGATTTTCAAATTGCCGGTCAAATTGGATTTCTTCACTTTCCGAACCGGCAAACGATTTCGGGTTGGAATAGGTT
>JAFXBK010000026.1 GCA_017521825.1 Oscillospiraceae bacterium | reverse complement strand
TCACATGACTCCCGAAGATGCGGAAAGACTCGGCCTTGTTGATAACCAGGTCGTTTCCGTAGAAGCTCTTACCGACAGAAGAACCATCTTCCCGGATACCGTAATCAGAGTTTCTCCCAACTTCCGCACCAGAATGCATGTCGACGTTGACGAAGCCGGCGCCGCACATATTGCTGGTTTTGCACTTGGCAGAATTATTAAATAAGGATGTATTTAGAAAATGGTCGATCTTGAAACAATAAACGCATACATGGCTCGTGTTACCGAGACTGAAACTATCGTTCACAAGCCGTGTTCGAATAAGCTTAAGGTCGGAGTTGACCTTGGTACCGCTTATATCGTAATCGTTGTTCTCGATGAGGACAACAACCCCGTTGCATGCGAAAAGCAGTTTGCACAGGTTGTCAAGGACGGTGTCCTTGTTGATTACGGCGGCGCTTGCAGAATTCTCAGGGAGCTTAAGAAAAAGCTTGAAGAACGCCTTGGCGTTGAGCTTACCGAAGCTGCCATCGCGATGCCTGCAGGTACCGAATCCAGCACCAAGACCCACAAATATTGTGTTGAAGGCGCAGGCTTTGACGTTATTAACGTCCTTGATGAGCCCACCGCCGCAAACGCTATCTATGGTATTACCGACGGTGTCGTAGTTGACATCGGTGGTGGTACCACAGGCCTTGCTATCTTCAAAGACGGCAAAGTAGTTGAAGTTGATGACGAGCCTACCGGTGGTACCCACCTTTCTCTCGTTCTTGCCGGAAGCTACGGAATTCCTTTTGAGGATGCCGAGAAGATTAAAACCGATTACAGCCGCCATAGAGAGATTCTCCCTATCGTAAAACCTGTAATCGAAAAGATGGCCACTATCGTAAAAAAATATACATCCAGATATAACATCGACACCATCTATCTTTGCGGAGGTACTTGCTGCCTTACCGGAATGGAGAAAGTGTTCGAAGATACAGTTGGCATTAAAACCATTAAACCCGCGGACCCGTTCCTGGTTACACCTACCGGTATAGCCATGAACTGCCTGGTCGAAGACGACCAGTGACCATATCTTTTCCAATGGAAATGCATTGAAAAAGAAGGTGATAATTATGGATATGGATTTGTTAATTGAGCTTGCAGTCCGTGCCGTAAAAGCTTATCTTGAAAAAGAAGGCGTTGTAGCGGCTCCTGCACCGGTGGAACCCAGAAAAGCTCTTGTCCTTACCGAAGAACATTGTGGCGAAACCTGTTCCATCGAAAATTACGGAAGCGAGCTGTGCAAAGTTGATTGTGCTCTTGCACAGAATTACGAAGTTAATGTTGATGATTACGACGTTGTCGTAGTAAGAAGCATGACTAACAGCAATTTGTTCAAGATCGCCAACGGCTGCACTGACAATAAGTTCCTTGCCCTTGCGGCCGAAGCGATCCTGAAGGGTAAACGCGTAATTATGGTTAAAGAGTGCGTTGAAATTCTCAAATATGCAGAAACCGCACCCAAAGCACTGTATAATAACATTTATAAGAATCTCCAGATTCTCCTTGACAGCGGCGTTGAGCTTGTTGAAGAGGAAAACGTAAAAACCGCCCTTACCGACGGTATTGAAGTTCCGGCAGAAGTTCCCGCAACTCCGGCTCCCGCAGCCGTAAAAGAGGAAGCACCGGCTCCTGCCCCTAAAGCAGAAAACGATGATTCCGTTCTTGTGCTCACTAAACGTGTTATAACTGAAAGAGATATTAAAGCAGCTGCTGCACAGCACTACACAAAGATTCAGCTTCCCGAGAAGCCTGTAATCACTTATCTCGCAAAAGACACGGCTTTTGAGCTCGGCATCGAACTTCTCTGATATTTAACGGAGGTATTACCTGATGAGAATTGGTGTAGTAATAGGCAGTGTTTGGGCAACCAGAAAGGAACCCAAACTCGAAGGACTTAAACTTCTTATTGTTGCTCCTCTTGACTACAAGATGAAAGGCAACACAACCCGTGAGCCCTATATTGCGGCTGACGTTGTTGACGCCGGTATCGGCGACAGAGTCCTTATCGTAAACGGTAACCCGGCAAGATATGCCGTCGGTACCAGTGTGCCTATCGATGCCGCGATAGTTGGTGTTATTGATGACACCGTTCTTTCCAATCTTGAAACCTTTCAATAATTGAAAAGAATGAACTTTGAAAAATCCTGTTTTTAAGTTTCAAAAAGCAGGTATATTGATGTCATTCAAGGAAAGCATACGGATGATTATAATACATATTTGCACTATCGATAAGCGGCCTCCTTTCGGAGTATCATGTGCAAGCTTTTCCGTATTTGGTTTTCATTCGTATGCGAACCTTTTATGAATATAGTTTGAGATATAACTTAAATTTTTTTAGGAGGAAAAATATTATGTTCGATTTCTCTGAACTCGCTGCAGCATGGAACGAAACCCTGCCTCTCTTTGGTGCTTCCGTTTCTGCTTGGGTTGATGGACTTGCAATCAACTCTGTTGTTGTTATGATCATGATGCTCTTCATGCTCTGGGGCGCAATTGACAAAATTATGGGTAACAAATTTGGTTATGGCGAACAGTGGGAAGAAGGCCTCAACGCAATGGGCCCTCTCGCTATCTCCATGGCTGGTGTAGTAGCAGTAGCTCCTATCCTTGCTCTTGTTCTTAACCCCATCGTTGGACCTATCTACGGCCTTGTTGGCGCAGATGCTTCCATGTTTGCTACCACCCTTCTCGCTTGCGACATGGGCGGTTATCCTCTTGCAATGCAGATGGCTGCTAACGAAGCTATCGGTAACTACGCTGGTCTTATCCTCGGCACCATGATGGGCCCGACCATCGTATTCACCATTCCTGTAGCTCTTGGTATCATCGATCCTGAAGATCGTCCTTACCTCGGTGCAGGTACTCTCGTTGGTGTTGTAACCATCCCCGTAGGCTGCATTGCTGGTGGTTTCTGCATGAACGCAATGACCTCTTACAAACTTTCCGTTGGTGAAATCCTCATCAACATGATCCCCGTTGTTATCATCGCTGCTCTCATCGCTGCTGGCCTTTGGTTCGCACCTACTGCAATGATGAAAGGCTTCGACAAATTCGGTACCGGCATCACCATTTTCATCACTGCTATGACCGCTATCGCAATCTTCGAAACCAACACCGGTATCCTCTTCCCGCTCTTCAGCGACATGGTTGACCTTACCAGAACTGGTGCTGTAAACGCATACGACGCTGGTACTTCCGGCCTTGCATCTGGTCTTCTTACCTGCGGTAACATCGCTATCGTTCTCGCTGGCGCATACCCCATGGTAAAATTCATCACCGACAAATTCGGTAAAGCTCTCGAAAAACTCGGCGCAATGCTCGGCATGAACGCTGCAGGTTCTGCAGGTCTTGTTGCAACCCTTGCTAACAACATCGCAATGTTCAACATCCTCAAAGACATGAACCCGAAAGCAAAACTCCTCAACTGCGCATTCGCAGTATCCGCAGCATTCGTATTCGGCGACCACCTCGGCTTCTGCGCTGGTAACAACGCTGAAATGATCGGCCCGATGATCGTTGGTAAACTTGTTGCTGGTATCCTTGCAGTAGTTCTCGGTCAGTTCATGGCTCCCGCACTTCTCGCAAAAATCCCCGGCGCTGACAAATAATTAAATAATTAGTTATTTTTCAATGCTACCCTTGGAGCGCCTATTGCCGCGATAGGCGCTCCTCTTAAAGCTATTTATGGCTCTCCATTGAGCCCTTATTCTTATACAGAAGGAGGCGCATATCAATGAATATCAGTGAAGCACTGATTAAAGAGATTGTCGCCAAAGTCTGCGCAAATATGAACGAAGCAGATAGCGTTCCTTTTGAAAGAAACGTTCTCTCCAACGGCATGATGAGCATCAAAACTGCAACTGTTGAGTGCGAGCCTTTCCCCTTCGAAATCGGCGATGCACAGGACAAAACTTTTGCAACCGACGTTCTTTCTCTTGAAGAATCTCCTCGTCTTGGCGCTGGCGTAATGGAAATGAAAGCAGGAGCAGAGTTCCCCTGGACCCTTAACTATGATGAAGTTGAATACATCATCGACGGTACCATCGTACTCAAATCCGAAGCTGGCAACGTAACTGCACATGCAGGCGATATGACCTATATCCCTAAAGGCACCAGCATTCATTTCTCCACCCCTGATTACGTAAGATTTATCTACGTAACCTATCCCGCAGACTGGGCAAATCAGTAATTTAATTATTGATTTAAAAAACACCGCTTAGGCGGTGTTTTTTTGTGCTTAAATTTGGCTTTGCGGTTGTTATAGCTTTTGTTTTGTGATAAAATATACATAGATTTTTGATGAAACGAGGCGAAAAACTTGCCCGATTACAAAATAATTGACGTACATAATCATATATATCCGGAAAAAATTGTTGCCAAAGCAACCGATGCCATCGGCGATTTTTACGATATCGATATGCAGCACCTTGGAACCGGAGATGAATTGGTTGAAGCGGGGAAGAGAGCAGGAATTGAAAAATTTGTGGTCTGTTCCGCGGCAACAACCCCGGCCCAGGTAGGGATAATAAACAATTTTATCGCGGGCGAATGTAAAAAACATCCGGAATTTATCGGTTTCGGAACGATGCATCCGGGTTTTGAGGATTGCGAAACGGAAATTTTAAGGATGAAGGAAATGGGTTTAACCGGGGTTAAACTCCATCCGGATTTCCAGAAATTCTATATTGATGATCCAAAAGCCCTGCCAATGTTTGAAGCGATTCGCGACAACGATATGTGGCTTATTGTTCATCTCGGCGACGACAGATTTGAATATTCCCAGCCGGAAAGAATGGCAAAAGTTATCGAAAAGGTTCCGGGACTTAAACTTATCGGCGCGCATTTCGGCGGATACCGCTGCTGGGAATCCTCACTTAACGTTTATAAACCGGGAACCCTTTATTTTGATATTTCCAGTTCGCTTCATTTTATGGATAAGGAGCTTGTTTTTAAGTTTTTTGACCGTTACGGAATCGAAAATTTCTTCTGGGGAACGGATTTTCCCATGTGGGATCATAAGGAAGAGCTGGAGCTTTTCTTCGGTCTTGGACTTTCGGAAGAGCAGAACAGAATGATTCTTTACGATAATTTTGCAAAGGCTTACGGCCTTTAATTTTGCCTAAAATTTCATAGAAAAATTTATAAAAAACGCCCAAAAACGCTTGACAGTAGGGCGCTTTTCCTTTATAATAATAAGGTAATTGTAAAGCAAATCACTTTACAAAAGAAGGAGGTGAACACAATGCCGAAGGATATGAATATTTCTCTTCTTTTCGATTTTTATGGCGAAATCCTTACCGAAAAACAGCAGGACGTAATCGATTATTATTATAACGATGACCTTTCCCTTGCGGAAATTTCCGAGCATCTCGGCATAACCAGGCAGGGTGTTCGCGATTCCATAAAAAGGGCGGAGGCAACTCTTCTTGAAATGGAAGATAAGCTCGGCCTTGCAAAACGCTTCCGCGAGATTCAGCGTGGACTCGATACAATTATTTCCGAAGCTCACGCAATCGAAGATGACAGCATCCGCGGAGCAACCATTCGTGATATTACCCAGCACACAATGAAAATTGTTGAAGTTGCGGGTCATCTTAACGATTAACGGAGGAACATAATGGCATTTGAAGGTTTATCCGATAAGCTTTCCTCTGTTTTTAAAAAGCTCAGAAACAAAGGTAAGCTGACCGAAAGCGACGTTAAAGCCGCCATGCGCGAAGTCCGCCTTGCTCTTCTTGAAGCGGACGTAAACTATAAGGTTGCGAAAGATTTTGTCGCAAAAGTAAGCGAAAGAGCGGTTGGCGCGGAAGTTCTTGAAAGTTTAACTCCCGCCCAGCATGTTATAAAAATTGTAAACGAAGAACTCACCGCTTTGATGGGCGAATCCAACGCAAGAATCCAGTTTTCCTCAAAAATTCCAACCATCATCATGATGGTCGGTCTTCAGGGTTCCGGTAAAACAACCCATTCGGGAAAACTTGCTCTCCATTTTAAAAAAATGGGAAGAAGGCCGCTTCTTGTTGCCTGCGACGTTTACCGTCCGGCGGCAATTGACCAGCTTAAAGTTGTTGGCGGCCAGATAGATGTTCCGGTTTTTGAAATGGGACAGATCGAACCCCTTACCATAGCCAAAAAAGCCGTTGCTCACGCAAAGGATTACGGAAACGATATCGTAATTCTGGATACGGCGGGTCGTCTTCATGTGGATACCGAGCTTATGGATGAGCTTCAGGGCCTTAAAGACGAGTTCAAGCCGGAAGAAATTTTGCTTGTAATCGACTCCATGACCGGTCAGGACGCGGTTAACGTTGCCGATGCTTTCAACCAGAAACTCGGAATCACCGGTACGATCCTTACCAAACTGGACGGCGATACCCGTGGCGGTGCGGCACTTTCCGTAAGAGCCGTTACCGGCGCACCCATTAAATTTATCGGTACCGGCGAAAAACTTACCGATCTTGAAGCTTTCCATCCGGACAGAATGGCTTCCCGAATTCTCGGAATGGGCGACGTTCTTACCCTTATCGAAAAGGCTGAAGAACAGTTCGATGCAAAACAGGCCGAGGCTATGGCAAAAAAAATGGGCGAAAACAGCTTTGACCTTAACGATTTGCTTGAGCAGATGAAACAGGTCAAAAAGATGGGTTCTCTCAGCTCAATCGTTTCCATGCTTCCGGGTGCAAAAACAAAGCTTACCGATGAACAGGAAGCGGAAGGCGAAAAACAGCTTCGCAGAACCGAAGCAATCATCAATTCCATGACCAAAAAGGAAAGAGCGAAACCTGCAATCATCGATGCAAAACGCAAGAAAAGAATTGCCGCCGGTTCCGGAACCGAAGTTTCCGACGTAAACCGCCTGCTTAAACAGTTCGAGCAGATGCAGAAGATGATGAAACAGCTTTCCGGAAATGGAAAACAGGGCAAAAAAATGCGCCAGATGCTCAGCCAGATGGAAAACAAAGGCGGCTTCGGAAGCGGAATGCCCTTTTAATTAATGGTCTTTAGGCGAAAAGCCAAATGATAAAACAAGTTTTAAATTTTATTTATTTCATAGGAGGAAAAAACAATGTCCGTTAAAATCAGACTGCGCCGCATGGGCGCTAAAAAAGCTCCCTTTTACAGAATCGTAGTAGCAGATTCCCGTTACCCCAGAGATGGCCGTTTCATCGAAGAAGTTGGCTACTATGATCCTACCAAAGAACCTTCCGTAATCAAAGTTGACAAAGAGAAAGTTGAAAAATGGATCGCTTCCGGCGCACAGCCCACCGATACCGTTAAAGCACTTCTCAAAATCGAAGGCGTTCTTTAATGCCGGAGGGTTTCAACATGGAAGAACTGCTTGCTGTAATCGCACGCGGCCTTGTTGAGGATAAGGAAGCTGTTTCCGTAACCGTTGATGAACCGGACGAGGAAGGTACCGTTGTTTACCATCTTCACGTTGCCGCATCCGATATGGGAAGAGTAATCGGTCGCCAGGGCAAAATTGCCCGCGCAATCCGCACCCTTATGCGTACGGCTGCGAACCGTGCCGGCAAGAAGGTTGCTGTCACGATCGAATAATTTTCAAAAAAAACAAGTTCCCTCGTCAAAGAAATTTGACGGGGGAATTATGGAATTTGGACGAGGTTTTAAAAATTTATGAAAAAGCAGTTTCTTGAAGTTGGCGAAGTTGTTGCAATCCACGGACTTCGCGGAGATTTGCGCCTTTATCCCTGGTGCGATCCGGGCGATATCGAGCGCAGCATGAGAATGTATCTTGACGAAAAAGGCGAACAGGAATACCGCGTTTCCTACGCAAAGCCGCATAAAAACGTTTATCTTGTAAAACTCAAAGGAATCGATAATCCGGAGGACGCAAGAAAATTTATCGGAAAGGTTCTTTATATGAACCGCAACGATATCCCGATGAAAGCGGGAGATTATTTTATCCAGGATATCATCGGTCTTAAAGTTGTGGATGCGGAAAACGAAACCGTTTACGGCAAGGTTTCCGACGTTGCACCTACCGGTGCTAACGATATTTACTGTGTGCTCGGCGCGGACGGTAAGGAAACATGGATTCCGGCAATCCCCCAGGTTATCAGCAAGGTTGATATTGACGGCGGCGTTCTTGAAATCACTCCGATGAAAGGACTTTTTGACGATGAGGATTGATATTGCAACCCTTTTTCCGGAAATGTGCGAGGCCGTGCTCGGAACGAGCATTATCGGAAGGGCAAGAAAAGCCGGTTTTATCGAAGTTTATTGCCATAACATCCGGGATTTTTCCGAAGATAAGCACCAAAGGGTGGATGCGGCGCCTTACGGCGGCGGAAACGGAATGCTTATGCAGGCGGACCCGATTTTTAAATGTTATGAGCACGTCTGTGAAGAAGCATGCTCAAAACCTTTCGTAATTTATATGTCACCCCAGGGCGCGGTGCTCAACCAGGCACTGGCGGTGGATTTTGCGGAAAATTATGAGCATTTGTTTCTCATCTGCGGACACTATGAAGGAATCGACGAGCGCATAATCGAGGAAATTGTTGATAAAGAAGTTTCCATTGGAGATTACGTTCTGACCGGCGGCGAACTTGGAGCATTGGTGCTCACGGATGCGGTCGGAAGGCTTTGCGACGGAGTCCTTTCGGAGGACGTTTGCTTCGAGGACGAAAGCCACTATTCCGGCCTTTTGGAATATCCCCAATATACCCGCCCGCAAATCTGGCACGGAAGGGAAGTTCCGGCGGTTCTTCTTTCCGGAAACCACAAAATGATTTCCGATTGGCGCCATGAACAGGCGGTCAAACGCACCATGGAAAAACGCCCGGATATGCTTAAAAAAGAGGAATAAAAATGCTTGGAACAGTTGTGAATGTTGCTGCGGTAATCCTTGGCGGTATTCTGGGAATTTTGCTTAAAAAAGGCATTAAAAACGAGATTCTTGAAAACGTTATGAAGGCGGAAGGCGTTGCCGTTTTGATAATCGGAATGAACGGTGTTCTTACAAATATGCTTTCCGTTGGCGAGGACGGAAAAATTTCCGAAAGCGGCGGCCTTGTTCTGCTTATCAGCCTTGCGCTCGGCGCGTTTATCGGCGAAATTATAAAGCTTGATGATAAAATAAATTCCCTTGGAAAATTTGTTGAAAACAAGGTTAAATCCGGCGGGTTTTCAAAAGGTTTTGTTTCCGCTTTTATAATTTTTTGCGTCGGTTCCATGAGCATAATCGGCTCCGTTAACGATGGCCTTTCCGGCGATTCGAGCGTTCTTATAGTCAAAAGCACCCTTGATTTTATAACCGCGGCGGTTCTCGCTTCGGCTATGGGAATCGGTGTAATTTTTGCATGTGTTCCGCTTTTTGCCTATCAGGGAACAATTTCGCTTTTTGCTTCCCAGGTAAAACCGTTTATCGAAGGTAATCCGGAAATGATGCTTCAGTTTTCCGCGGTGGGCTATGCCATAATCATGTGCATCGGCATAAACTTTATTGCGGGCGAAAAAATAAAAACCGCAAACCTTCTTCCGGCAATGGTTATTCCGATACTGTATAATGTGCTTAAGATGGTTGAAAACTTGTGGTGATTTTATACAAATAAGCTGAATTATTTTAACCTACTTTGGGATTTTTATAGAAAATTACCTAATTTGTTGAATTGGAAAAATTAAACTGTTATAATGTAAACACAATAAAAGTTGTTATTGAGGAGATTTATAATATGTATTCTAACGCTGTTAAAGTTCAGAACCAGGTCGGTCTTCATGCACGTCCGGCAACTTTCTTCATCCAGAAATCCAACGAGTTCAAATCTTCCATTTGGGTTGAAAAAGACGAAAGAAGAGTTAACGCAAAAAGCCTTCTCGGCGTTCTTTCTCTCGGAATTGTAGGCGGTACTGAAATCACCATTATCGCAGACGGTGTTGACGAGGAAGAAGCAGTAAGCTCCCTTGTAAAACTTGTTGAATCCGGTTTTGCTGACTGATTTATAAAAAATCCGAATTTTTGCGCCGCAGATAGTGATATTTGCGGCGCTTTTTGTTATAATAGAGAAAATAAAAAAACGCCGTTATTTAACGGAAAAAAGGAGGCCGGAAAAATTGGATAACCCGAGATTGCCGTATCTGCACGAAAAAACCCTCAGCCTTCCGATGGAACCCGGCGTCTATATAATGCACGATAAAAGCGGAAAAGTTATCTATGTCGGAAAGGCAAAAAAACTTAAAAACCGCGTAACGAGCTATTTCCGCAACGTGGAAAAACATCTTCCGAAGGTTTATAAAATGGTGGAACATGTCCACGATTTTGAATATATCGTCACCGACAGCGAATTTGAAGCGCTTATTCTTGAATGCAGTCTTATAAAGCAGTATTCGCCGAAATATAACATTCTGTTAAAAGACGATAAAGGTTACAGCTACGTCCGTATCTCTCCCGGCCCTTACAGCAGGCTGACCGGCGTTTTGCAGAAAAACGATGACGGCGCGGAATATCTTGGCCCATATATCAGTTCGTATGTTGTGCGCCAGACCGTTGCGGAAGCGAACAAGGCTTTTTTGCTTCCTACCTGTAACAGGAAATTTCCCCAGGAATTCGGAAAAGCAAGACCTTGCCTTAATTATTACATCAAAAACTGTATGGGTGTTTGCCGGGGAAAAGTTTCCGAGGAAGAATATAACGAAACGCTCAGCGAAGCGATAGATTTTATAAAAGGCGGAAGCAGCGCTTCGGTAGAAAAGCTTACTGAAAGAATGTTCGCGGCGGCGGAAGCGGAAGATTTTGAAAGAGCCGCTGTCCTCCGCGACAGAATAAAAGCAATCGAAGGCATTGCCAGCCGCCAGAAAGTTGTTTTTTCAAAAGTTAAGGAACAGGACGTTGTGGCAATCGCCAAAAGCGGAGAAAACTGCTGTGCGGTCGTTCTTAGCTTCCGCGGCGGAAGGCTTGTGGATAAAGATGAATACATCCTTAAAGATTTCGGAACGGAGCCGGCCTTTGTAACGGAATTTCTCCAGAGCTTTTATTCCGAAAGAACCGATATTCCAAAAGAAATTGCTCTTCATGAAAAATGTGAGGAAGCGGAACTTCTGGAACGCTGGCTTTCGGAAAAAACGGGAAGAAAAGTAAACATATCCGTTCCTCAAAAAGGCGAACGCAAACAGGTCACCGATATGGCATATAACAACGCCGCGGAACGTCTTTCTCACGAAAAATCCAGAACAAGCCGGGAAGTTGCGGTTCTTGATGAACTGGGAAGGATACTCGGAATGGAAAAGGCTCCGGAAATAATCGAAGCCTACGATATTTCAAACTTCGGTTCGGAAACCGTTGTCGGCGGAATGGTCGTTTTTGAAAACGCAAGGCCGAAGAAAAGCGATTATAAAAAGTTTTCCATAAAAACCGTTGTCGGAACGGATGACTATGCCTGCATGTGCGAAATGCTTGAACGCCGTTTTAACCATTATTTTGATGAACAGGGAAGCGGTTCTTCCTTCGGAAGAATGCCGGATCTTATCCTTCTGGACGGCGGCAAAGGCCATGTTGCGGCAGTACAGGAGCTTTTTGACAGAATGGGGATAACCGTGCCGCTTTTCGGCATGGTAAAAGACGACCGCCACAGAACAAGGGCAATTGCCAAAAACGGCGGCGAAATCGCAATTTCTCCGGTAAAATCCGTTTTTAATTTTGTAACGGCAGTCCAGGACGAAGTCCACCGTTTTACCATCGGTTACAGCCGCAAAAAGCACGCTAAAACCAATTTTGAAATGGTTATAACAAAAGCGGAAGGTGTTGGCCCAAAACGCGCCGCCGCCCTTTTGAAGCATTTTAAAACCATGAAGGCAATAAAAGCCGCAACCGTGGAAGAACTTTCAAAAGCGCCGGGAATGAATATTTCCGCCGCAAAATCCCTTCGGGAATTCCTCGATAGCGAAGAATAACATTGACATTTACATCGAAAAATAGGATAATAGAACTATCTCAAACGGAGGTATTTTTATGAGAGTTATTACCGGAACCGCGAAGGGAAAACGCCTTGTAACTCCGGAGGGAAGGGAAGTTACCCGACCCACCGGCGAAAAAGTTAAAGAGGGAATTTTCTCTTCCATTCAGTTTTTTATAGAGGGCGCGGATGTTCTTGATTTGTTCGCCGGAAGCGGCCAGCTTGGAATCGAAGCCCTTTCCCGCGGCGCAAAATCCTGCGTTTTTGTGGACAGCGCGAAAGTTGCCCAAAAATGCATCAGCGAAAACATCAAAAACTGCGGTTTTGAAAATGTTTCAAAATTAAAAACCGGCGATGCATTGATGTATCTTTCCAGCGCCTTTGAAAAATTCGATATTGCTTTTCTCGATCCGCCTTACGCCGCGGAACAGCTTCCGGTTGTTCTTCCGGCGGTTTCAAAAGTTATGCGACCGGGCGGAATCGTTCTTTGCGAAACCGCAAAGAACATAGATCTTCCGGAAGAAGCCGGAAAACTTGTTAAAGCAAAGGAATACCGCTATGGAAGCACAAAAGTGCTTATGTATAAACGCGGCGAGGATTGATTTTTATGAAAAAAGCAGTTTGCCCGGGTAGCTTTGATCCTATCACAAACGGGCATATCGATATAATCAGAAGAGCGGCGGAACTTTTTGATGAAGTTACGGTTCTTGTTGTTACAAATCCGGATAAAAAATGTGTTTTTTCGCCGGAGGAACGCTGTGCTCTTATTGAAAAAGCCATTGAAGGAATCGAAGGGGTAAAGGTGGATTCCTTCAGCGGACTTCTGGCGGATTACGTAAGGCAAAACGAAATCAGCGCCATTGTAAAAGGAATTCGCTCTTCTTCGGATTTTGAATACGAATTCCAGATGGCTCTTGCCAACAGAAGCCTTGCGCCAACGGCGGAAACGGTTTTTATAACGGCGGATCCGCAAAACATGTACGTAAGCTCCAGCCTTATCCGGCAGATTGCCGCTTTTGGCGGAGATGTTTCGGACTTTGTTCCGAAGAACATAGTAGAGGAAATTGAAAAAAGACTTAAATAAGGGGAGGACATGAATTATGCCTATTGAAGAAATTCTTGATCAGCTTGATGAACTTATCGACCGTTCCTGGTCTCTTCCGCTTACCGGCGGCCGCTGTGTAGTTGATGCGGACAAAGTGCGCGAACTTCTTGATGATGTTCGTCTTAATCTTCCTACCGAAATCCGCCAGGCACAGTCCATTGTTGCGGACCGCACCGCCATTGTTGAAGAAGCCAAAAAAGAAGCTGAAGCAATTATCGCAAGGGCAGAAAAACGTGCCGCCGCCCTTGTTGAAGAACAGGAAATTGTTCGCCAGAGCAAAAACAAAGCCGCTGAAATTACCCAGCAGGCACAGCAGCAGAGCCGCGAAATGCGCCAGTCCGCAAAGGATTTTGTTGACGGAATCCTTAAAAATACCGAGGAAACTCTTGCCGCTTCCCTTACTGAAGTAAAAGGCACCAGAAGCGCTTTTAATCAGCAGCAAAAAGTTGCCCAGGCGGCAATGCAGCCCGCACAGAAATAAAAAAGCAGAAAAAACGGGAGCACAGCTCCCGTTTTTTTATGTTCCACCAATCACCACAAAAGCCGGAAAACCGGCGTAAAAATTGAAAAAATCACCATAAAAGAGCCCGTTTTTTAAAAACGGGCTTTTTGTTTCCACTTTTCACCAAAAGAAGATAAAATGTGCGTTTTTCCGCATTGTTAAGCCAAAAATTTAATTTGTAAATTTTAAAAAATACTATTGATTTTTCTGTAATTTGATGTATAATATAATCAGAGTGGTGAAGTGTGGGGAAAGGTGGCTAAACTTACCCTAAATTCATCAAAAAAGAAAGGGGGAAAGACAGAATGTTCACCGGCGAATTTTTCCATAGCTTTGATGAAAAAGGCCGCGTTAATTTTCCGGCAAAACTTCGGGAAGAACTTGGCGAACAGTTTGTTATAACAAAAGGCCTTGACGGCTGTCTTTCCGCCTATTCCATGGAAAAATGGGAACATATAAGCAAAATTGTCGAAGGACTTCCCCAGGCGAAAGCAAGGAACCTTAAACGTTTTATGTTTTCTTCCGCAACGGTTGTTAACCCCGATAAACAGGGAAGGGTCCTTGTTACCCAAACCCTTCGCGGATATGCCAACATAACAAAAGACGTTGCGGTAATCGGAGCTTCCGACCATGTTGAAATCTGGGACAGAGATGCCTGGGCATCGCTTAATGCTGAAATAAGTTCCGACGAAATTGCCGCCGCAATGGACGAGCTTGGATTCTGAGGTGCGAAATATGAGCGAACTTGAATTTAAACATATTTCGGTAATGCTTAACGAATGTATCGAACAGCTCAACATAAAACCGGACGGAATTTATATCGACGGAACCGCCGGCGGAGCCGGACATTCTTCCGAAATTGCAAAACGCCTTACAACCGGAAAACTTATCGCGCTGGATAAGGATCCGGATGCAATAAAAACCGCAAGCGAACGCCTTGCAAAATACCCTTGC
>JAFXBK010000025.1 GCA_017521825.1 Oscillospiraceae bacterium | reverse complement strand
TTTCCGCAATCGCCCACCGGGTCTTTTTCTCCGGCAATAAAAAGCACCGGCTTTGTGATATCCATTTTATCCACGTTTTCCTGCTTGCGGATAAATCCTATACCGCCAAGCATATCAAGAAAAAGCCCGACCGTTGCCGGTTCACCGCACATAGGGTCCGCAATATATCTTTCCACGTTTTCTTCGTTTACAGAAAGCCAGTCCAGCGGAGTGCGAACATTTTCTATTCCTTTGGTATAGCTTCCGAACGCAAGATTGGTAACAACGTCGTGGGGTTTATCAAAGCCGTTTATGCTGCCGATAATCTTTCCGATTGCTTTTCCGCCGGCAACCAAAGCGCCGCTTTGCTGGCCGGTACCCATAATAACCGCGCCGTCAACGTCGCCGGGATATTTTATTAGATAGGTTCTTGCAAGAAAAGAACCCATGCTGTGTCCCATCAAAAAATACGGAACGTCCGGATATTTTTCTCCGTACGTTTTACGCAGTGTGTGTATATCCGTTACAACCTTATCCCAGCCGTTTTCTTTTGCAAAATAAATATGCGGTGCGCCTTCCGCTATGGATTTTCCGTGGCCGATATGATCTTCGCCCACAACGGCAACGCCGTTTTCCGCAAGAAATTCGGCAAAATCGTTATAGCGGTGAACATATTCCGCTATGCCGTGGGCGATTTGCAGAACAGCCTTCGGCGCGCCTTCCGGCAGCCATTCTTCGCCGTGGATGCTTGTTTTTCCATCGGATGAAGGAAAATAAAAAGAATTGTGAATAATCATGGAAAAATCGCCCTTTCTGTGATATAATTGTAGTGAAAATCACAATATTATAATATCACTTTTCCAAATAAAAAGATAGGGGGTTTTCCGCTTTATGAAAGAATATGTTCTCTCTCTTGATCAGGGCACAACCAGTTCCCGTGCAATAGTTTTTAACCGCGCCGGAAAAATCGTTTCCGTCGGTCAATACCCTTATGAACAGATATATCCGCAGTCCGGCTGGGTGGAACACGACCCGGAACTTATCTGGGAAACCGAACGCATGGCCGCAGAAGATGCCGTAAAAAAAGCGGAAGTGGAAATTTCCGCCATCGGCATTACCAACCAGCGCGAAACCACCATAATCTGGGAAAAATCCACCGGAAAACCCATACATAACGCCATTGTCTGGCAGTGCCGCCGCACGGCTTCTATCTGCGATATGCTTTCTGCCAAAGGTTATGACGAAATGATAACCGAAAAAACAGGCCTTATGATCGATGCCTATTTTTCCGGCACAAAAATAAAATGGATTCTTGACCACGTTCCCGGCGCATGGGAAAAAGCAAAAAACGGCGAACTGCTTTTCGGCACTGTGGAAACCTGGATTATCTGGAAGCTTACCGGCGGCAAAGCCCACGTTACGGATTATTCCAACGCTTCCCGCACCATGCTTTTTAATATCCACACCCTTGAATGGGACGAAGATCTTTGCGAAATGCTTGATATCCCCATGTGTATGCTTCCCAAACCCGTAGGCAACTCCGAACTTTACGGCGTTGTTGCAGAAGGCATTCCCGGACTTGAAAGTCTTGCCGGCGTTCCCGTTTGCGGTGCTGCCGGTGACCAGCAGGCCGCGCTTTTCGGCCAGGGTTGCTTTGATATAGGCGATGCGAAAAACACCTATGGCACCGGCTGTTTTACCCTTATGAATATCGGCGAAAAACCTGTAAGATCCAATTCCGGCCTTGTTACCACCGTTGCATGGAGCATCGGCGGAAAAACCACCTATGCCTTGGAAGGCAGCGTTTTTAACGGCGGTTCCACCATTCAGTGGCTTCGGGACGGACTTGGCATTATAGATTCCGCACCGGAAGTCAATCCCCTTGCGGAATCTGTAAAAGATTCC
>JAFXBK010000002.1 GCA_017521825.1 Oscillospiraceae bacterium | reverse complement strand
TAAAACAAAATCAAGCGGTAAATTTGCAAAGAACAAAATAGATTTTGCTAATTAAATTATTTCAGCATCTTTAAGGTGCAGCAAGCAACAAGCCCTTACAGGGCGTTCCAAGCCACCCCTTTTAGGGGTGGTCATGACTTTTAATTTTCAGCAAAAGAAATTTGCAACTTCAAGGAAGATTTCTTCCGCTTTTTCTTCGTCGCCGGAGTTTCCTTTAACGTTGATTATATAGTAAACGCCGTCTTTCATTATATGACCGTCATAAGAGAATGTGTAATCCAAAGCTTTGTTGCGAAGATAGGAAGTAATTAAAACATCTTCGGAATCAACGGGAACAGTTTTTACCATAAGGCATTGTTCGCCGTTTTTAAGGGTAACGTAACTTTCTTCGGATTTTACCGGAACGTTATAGCCGAATCCGGAAACGTAATGCTTTATTATATACGGATTTTCAATAAGCATGTCAGCTGTGATGTTTATGCCCATTCCTTCGTAAAGATAGCTCGAATGCATATTTATATCGCTTATGGAAAATTTATCTTTGTTTCCGGAAACATTGAGGAAAGTTGCGGCGTGTTCGCCTTTAACATCCGGAACAATCAGCTTTTCATAACCGATAAGGGAGGCCGCTTCCGCAGGACTGTCATAAAATACGGTGCTGTAATGTCCGTATGTTTTGTGAAAATCACAGGAATCGGGGGCGGTTTTAAGACATTCGGAGCATCCGCCGGAAAAATCCGTTACCCGGGAAAGGCGTTCCTCAAGTTCGTGGAACCTTTCGCCAAAAACGCTTTCCGGAAGATAAACGGGTTCTGCTTCTTCAATATTGTATGAATATACTGTATATTCTCTTCCGTATAGATTTTCATAAATTTTTTCGCTGTTTCCGAGGAATTTGAATTCAATCCTTTGTGCAACAACGGCGACCCCGCTTACCGCAAGAAGGCAGATGCAGGCCGCAAGGGCAAGCCATTTTTTAAGCGGAACAATTTTTGTGCTTTTTTCTTCCTCAAAAATCTCGTTTACATATTCCTCATCAATTTCTCCGAGGATTTTTGTAAATTTTTCTTCTTTCAAAGTTCAAAACCCCTTTCTTTAAGGTGTTTTATAAGTTTCGTTCGGGTTCGGTTAAGGGTGTTTCGGATATAAATTTTGTTTTTGCCGGTTATTTTTGAAATTTCTTCCGCGCTTTTAAAAAACCAATAGCGCGCAACGAAAATTTTTCGTTTATCCTTTGGAAGCGAAGCAAGGAACGCGTTTATTTCGGAAATAAGTTCCGTTTCCTCGATTTTTTCTTCCGGGTTTTCGCCGCCGGAAACAAATTCCGAAATTTCGTCAAGAACCGCAAAAGTTTCGTTTCCGCCGCGCTTTTGGGTGTTTTTCCTGCGGAAATTATTAAGGGCAATGTTCCTTGAAACTTTTCCGACAAAAGCGGGAAGATTTTCCGGGCGTTTCGGCGGAATTGAATTCCAAAGAACAAGAAGGGTGTCGTTCAAACATTCCTTTGCGTCTTCTTCGCTTCCAAGAATGTTTTTGGCGATGGAAAGGCAAAGCTTGCCGAATTTTTCTTCTGTTTTTGGAATTGCATCTTCGCTTCGGGAAAAATAAAGTTCGATTATTTTTTCGTCCTCCATATAAAACCGAAACCTCCTTTCAGCTTAATTTAAAGGCCTTCAACCATATAGTCGTAAATCGGAAGGAAAATTCTCACATCCGGATAACAAAAAACGCGCAAATGCGCGTTTTCATGCTTATTCAAAATCTTCCTTCGCTTTCGGAAGGCTCCAGCGGAATTTTGCCGCAAGAAGCCTGAGCGCCGTTACAACAAAAACACAGCCTAAAACCGCCGCGGATTGTCCGGAAAAATTCCAGAGAATTATAAAAACAACCGCGCCGATAAGCGAAGCGCTTGCGTAAAAATGTTTTACAAAAATATATGGGGTGCTTTGGGAAAGAACGTCGCGCAAAACTCCGCCGCCGATTCCGGTTATCATTCCCACAAAAATTAAAAGAAAAACACTTTTTTGCCCGGAAAGATAGGCAATTTCTATTCCGACGGCGGTAAAAATTCCAAGACCGAGGGAATCCATAAAAAGCATTGTTTTATCAAAAAAATTCTGGTTTTTAAAAAGAAAACGGCGCACCGCCGGAAGGAAAAGAATAATCGAAACAAAAATTGCCACAAGGGCGTAAATCGGGTTGCGGAAAGTTGCGGGCGGGGTGTTTCCAAGAACAAGGTCGCGGATAACGCCGCCGCCAACGGAAGTTACAATTCCAAGAACGGTTATCCCGAAGATATCCATCTTTTTGGAAAGGCCGACCATTGTGCCGGAAAAAGCAAAAGCTATTGTTCCGATTATTTCAAGAAAAAGTAAAAAGTTTTCCGACAAAAAAGGATACCACCTTCCGGTTTTGTTATAAACAGATTATATCCGCTTGTAACAAAACGGTCAAGCGTTCCCCGGCATTTTTATAAATTCGGAGTATAAAAAAAGAGCTCCCGCAAAGCGGGAGCTCCCTTTTTTTCTTTATTGATTTTTAAGTTTTTCAACAAGGGCGCGGATTGCGTTTCCCCGGTGGCTTATCTTATTTTTAATTTCCGGATCAAGTTCTGCGGTGGTGCAGCTGTATTCCGGAAGATAAAAATAAGGATCATAGCCAAAGCCGTTTGTTCCGGCGCGATTTTCGGTTATTTCGCCATGGAGATAACCTTCGGCGGAAAGGGTTTTTCCGTCCGGATAAACAAGAACAATCGCGCAGGTGTAATGGGCTTTTTTGTTTTCTTTGTCGCGGAGTTTTTCAAGAAGAAGCCGGTTGTTAGCTTCGTCGTCGCTGTGATGTCCGCAAAATCTTGCGGAATAAATTCCCGGTGCGCCGTCAAGAGCGTCCGCGCAGATTCCGCTGTCATCGGCGATTGCACAGCAACCGGAAATTTCGGCAATTTCCCTTGCTTTTTTCTCGGCATTTTCAAGGAAGGAATTTCCGTCCTCAACGGTCTCGTGGTCAATGCCCGCTTCTTTAAGAGAAAGAATTTCGTCGAAATATTCGCCGAGAATTGCTTTCATCTCAACAAGTTTGTGGGCGTTGTTGGAAGCAATAATAAGTTTCATATCAGGCGCTCCGATTAGAAAAGACCGGTGATCTTGCCGTTTTCGTCAACGTCGATTCTTTCTGCCGCCGGAACTTTGGGAAGGCCGGGCATGGTAAGGATATCACCGGTGAGAACAACGATGAAGCCTGCGCCTGCGGAAATTTTGACGTTTTTGATGGTTACTTTAAAGCCTTCCGGTGCGCCAAGTTTGGTGGGGTCATCGGAGAAGCTGTACTGGGTTTTAGCAATGCAAACGGGAACGTTATCGTAACCGAGTTTGGTAAGCTGTTCGATTTGTTTCTTTGCGTTGGGCATAACAACGATTCCGTCGCCGCCGTAAACTTTTTTAACAACAGATTCGATTTTTTCTTCGATGGAGCAATCAAGACCATAGGAGAAGGTGAAATCGCCTTTTTCTTCTTCGCAAAGACGAACAACTTCTCTTGCAAGAGCTTCGCCGCCTTTGCCGCCTTCTGCCCAAACGGTGGAAAGAACAACGTTTACGCCGAGTTCTTTGCATTTTTCGATGATGAAGTTAACTTCGTTATCGGTGTCGGTGGGGAAACGGTTAACAGCAACCACGCAGGGAAGTTTGTAAACGTTTTTGATGTTGGAAACGTGGCGGAGAAGGTTCGGGATACCTTTTTCAAGAGCTGCAAGATCTTCGAAGCCAAGTTCTTTTTTATCGCGGCCGCCGTGCATTTTAAGAGCGCGGATGGTTGCTACGATAACAACTGCGTCCGGGGTAAGGCCTGCCATACGGCATTTGATATCGAGGAATTTTTCTGCGCCAAGGTCTGCGCCGAAGCCTGCTTCGGTAACGGTGTAATCGCCCATTTTAAGAGCAAGTTTGGTTGCCATTACGGAGTTGCATCCGTGAGCAATGTTTGCGAAAGGTCCGCCGTGAACAAAAGCAGGGGTGCCTTCAAGGGTCTGAACAAGGTTCGGTTTGATTGCGTCTTTAAGAAGGGCGGTCATTGCGCCGGCGGCATTGAGCTGGCCGCAGGTTACGGGTTTATCGTCATAGGTGTAACCGACAATAATTCTGGAAAGGCGTTCTTTAAGGTCGGTGATGGAATTGGAAAGGCAAAGAACGGCCATAATTTCGCTTGCAACGGTGATGTCAAAACCGTCTTCACGGGGAACACCGTTTGCTTTGCCGCCCATGCCGTCAACAACAAAACGGAGCTGGCGGTCGTTCATATCAACGCAGCGTTTCCAGGTGATTTTGCGAACATCTATTCCAAGGGAGTTGCCCTGCTGGATGTGGTTATCGAGCATTGCCGCAAGAAGGTTGTTTGCGGCGCCGATTGCGTGGAAGTCGCCGGTGAAATGGAGGTTGATATCTTCCATAGGAACAACCTGGGCATAACCGCCGCCGGCCGCGCCGCCTTTAACGCCGAAAACCGGTCCAAGGGAAGGTTCGCGGAGAGCAACGGTAACGTCTTTTCCGATGCGTTTAAGACCGTCCGCAAGACCAACGGTGGTGGTGGTTTTGCCTTCGCCTGCAGGAGTAGGAGAAATTGCGGTTACGAGGATAAGTTTTCCGTTTTCACGGTCAGTTTCGGCAAGAAGCTTGGGATCAATCTTTGCTTTATACTTGCCGTACTGTTCGAGATATTTCTCGTCAACATGTGCGAGTTTTGCAATCTCGGTGATAGGCTTCATCTCGCAAGCCTGGGCGATCTCAATATCGGTTTTGAATTCCATTGGTATCATCCTCCTGTTTAGTTTGGAATTGTTTATTTGAAATATTTAACTGCGGCCTCGAACATGCGGATATCATATTCGCCGGGAACGTTTGCGTAAAGGTTGGAACCGATTCGCTCCGCATGGCCCATCTTACCGAATACGCGGCCATCGGGAGAAGTTATACCCTCGATAGCGTACATGGAATCGTTGGGGTTGAAGCGAACGTCGCCGGTTGCATTGCCTTCAAGGTCAACGTATTGGGTTGCAATCTGGCCGTTTTCGGCAAGTTTGCGGATAAGTTCTTCGCTTGCAAGGAATCTTCCTTCGCCGTGGGAAATCGGAACGGTGTAAACGTCGCCGACGTTGGTAAGAGAGAGCCACGGGGATTTGTTGGAAGCGATTCTGGTATGAACGATTCTGGACTGGTGGCGGTCGATGGTGTTGAAGGTAAGGGTCGGGCAGTTTTCATTGGTATCGATGATCTTTCCGTAAGGAACAAGTCCAAGTTTTATAAGAGCCTGGAAGCCGTTGCAGATACCGCACATAAGACCTTCGCGGTTATCAAGAAGATCGGTTACGCCTTCCTTGATAAGTCCGTTGCGGAAGAAAGCGGTGATGAATTTTGCGGAACCATCGGGTTCGTCGCCGCCGGAGAAACCGCCGGGAATGAAGATCATCTGGGATTCCTTGATTTTTTCTGCGAAGGCTTCAATGCTTCTGTGGATTCCTTCTGCGGAAAGGTTGTTAATTACCATGATTTCCGGTTCAGCACCTGCATCGCGAACGGCTTTTGCGCTGTCGAATTCGCAGTTGGTGCCCGGGAATGCGGGAATAAGAACCTTGGGTTTTGCAACCTTGATTGCGGGAGCCTTCCACTGGCTTACACTGTAATTAAAGTTCTCCATGGGAGAATTACTGTTTGGAATGTTGCAGGCGAAAACGCTTTCGAGCTTGCCTTCGTAAATATCGAGCATTTCGCAAAGGCAAAGTTTTTCTTCGCCGAGAACGATAGCTTTTTCTTCGGTGGTTTCACCGAGAACGCGCTCGCCAACATCTTCGGTAACTTCGAGAACGAAAGAACCGTAGGAATATCCGAAGAGTTCGGAAACGGTAACGTCGTCGGCAAATTTAAAGCCGATGGAGTTACCGAAGCACATCTTCATAACAGCTTCGGCAATTCCGCCCATTCCGGGAGTATAGCCGGCAACGGCTTTTCCGCTTCTGAAAAGTTCGGTTACTTTTGCGAAAACTGCAAGAAGGCTTTCTGTTTCGGGAAGACCGTTTTCGTCATATTCGGGTTTAAGAACAACAACTTTGTGTCCGGCTTCCTTGAATTCAGGGGAAACAACCTCGTTTGCTTTTCCGGTGGTAACAGCGAAGGAAACAAGGGTCGGCGGAACGTGGATATCCTCAAAAGTACCGCTCATGGAGTCCTTGCCGCCGATTGCGCCGATTCCGAGATTTTTCTGTGCCTCGAAAGCGCCGAGAAGTGCGGAAAGGGGTTTGCCCCAGCGTCTGGAATCTTTTCCGAGTTTTTCGAAATATTCCTGGAAGGTGAGGTAAACATCTTCGAAGGAGGCGCCGGTTGCAACAAGTTTTGCGGCGGATTCAACAACCGCGAGATATGCGCCGTGGTAAGGGCTCTGCTCGGTGATAAAGGGGTTATAGCCCCAGGACATGAAGGAGCAATCGTCGGTGTGTTTTTTCTCAACGGAAATTTTCTGGACCATTGCCTGGATAGGAGTGATCTGATTCTTTCCGCCGAAAGGCATTAAAACGGTGCCTGCGCCGATGGTGGAGTCAAATCTTTCGGAAAGTCCGCGTTTGGAACAAACGTTAAGGTCGCCCGCAAGAGCTTTATAGTTTTCGGTAAAGGTTCCGGTAACTTTTTTAGGTTCGTAAGCGGGTTTTGCGGCAACAACGTCGATATGTTTTTCCGCGCCGTTGGAATCAAGGAAGGCGCGGCTTATGTTAACAATGGCTTTGCCGTTCCAGTTCATAACAAGTCTGGGCTCTTCGGTTACGACGGCAACCTTGGTTGCGGAAAGGTTTTCCTTTTCCGCAAGGGCAAGGAATTTTTCAAGGTTTTCGGCTTCGATAACAACGGCCATTCTTTCCTGGGATTCGGAAATGGCGAGTTCGGTGCCGTCAAGGCCTTCATATTTCTTCGGAACCGCGTTAAGGTCAATTTCAAGACCGTCCGCAAGTTCGCCGATTGCAACGGAAACGCCGCCGGCGCCAAAGTCGTTGCAGCGTTTGATCATGCGGCATGCTTCATAGTTGCGGAAAAGGCGCTGGAGTTTGCGTTCTTCCGGTGCGTTACCTTTCTGAACTTCGGCTCCGCAGCTTTCAAGAGATTTGGATGTATGGGATTTGGAAGAACCGGTTGCGCCGCCGCAGCCATCTCTTCCGGTTGCGCCGCCGAGAAGGATTACGATATCGCCGGGGCAGGGTCTTTCGCGGCGAACGTTTTCCTGGGGAGCGGCGGCGATAACTGCGCCGATCTCCATGCGTTTTGCTGCGTAACCGTCGTGATAAATTTCATCAACAATGCCGGTTGCAAGACCGATCTGGTTGCCGTAGGAAGCATAACCTGCGGCAGCGGTGGTAACGATTTTTCTCTGGGGAAGTTTGCCTTTAATGGTTTCGCTTACGGGTTTAAGCGGGTCTGCCGCACCGGTAAGACGCATTGCGCCGTAAACATAGGAACGTCCGGAAAGCGGGTCGCGGATCGCGCCGCCAACGCAGGTTGCCGCTCCGCCGAAAGGTTCGATTTCGGTGGGGTGGTTGTGGGTCTCGTTTTTGAAAAGAAGGAGCCAGGGTTCTTTTTTGCCGTCGGCTTCAATTTCAATTTTAACGGTGCAGGCGTTGATTTCTTCGGATTCGTCGAGTTTATCGAGTTTTCCGTGTTTT
>JAFXBK010000024.1 GCA_017521825.1 Oscillospiraceae bacterium | reverse complement strand
TGTCGGAAAATTCAGAATCCTGAAATAAATTCAAAAAAGAGAAATCAAACAAAACAATGCACTTCGTATTTAAATACGAAGTGCATTGTTTTGTTTGATTTCTCTTTTTTGAATTTATTTCAGGATTCTGAATTTTCCGACAAGGGGAAGTTCCTTTGCTCTTCCGTTAATAACATTAATGATTCCGAGCACGGAAAGCACGAAGGAAACAAGGGGAAGAATAAGTCCGATTATCCAGCCGATTATCGGAATAACCGCAAGAACCGTGCAGGCGATGATGATTATGATATGCAAAATCATAAGTACAAGTCCCTGGTTGGAATGGAACTTTGCAAAGGGAGATTCCTTTGCCGCAAGAATGGGAACAAGAACAAGCGGTCCGCAATAGGCAAGGATTCCCATAATTTTGTTTGCACCGATATCCTCCGCAGTATAGGAATCGGTGATATCCGGGGTTTCGTTCATTGCCGCAAATTTATCGGCAAAGTTTTCCGGCTGAGTCTGTTCCACAGGCTGTTCTTCAATAACCGGTGCCGGCTCCTCAATGATTTCTGTTGATGCTCCGCAGGAAGGGCAGAATTTTGCTCCTTCTTCGTATTCGGTTCCACATTTACCGCAAAATGCCATAATAATTTCCTCCTTAAAAAATAATCTGAGTTGTTTATCCGAAATAATCTTCAAGATTCGGAAGCTCATAAGTGTGGTCAACGGTCACGGTTCCCTCGTAATAGGAAAGGGAAAGATATATTTTCCCGTTGGTTCCCCACCAGCCGTCCATTCCGAGCATATCGTCTTCGGTTAAGCCAAAATCATAAAAATCGGTGTAAACGTATCCGTCAGCTTTAAGCTGTTCGATATATCCAAGCATTTCTTCCTTTGTTGTACCGGAAATTTCGGTACGGTAGGAAGCAATTTCCGTTGCCGTTCCGCCGGGATATTCCCGAAGTTCCTTCGGCCAGCCGTTGTTTGCGGCTTCGGCGTCCTCGTTTGCCTTCTGAGCGCCGTCGATAAGGTCACCGTAACCGCTTTCCTCGCCGGTTATACCCTCAATGCCGTTAAGTATCTGTTCAAGCTCGTTAAGAGCTTCCATATCCGGGTTGGTTTCGTTTCCGGTGATTCCTTCGAGAGCATCGAAGATTGAAGAAAGTCCGCCTTTGTTTTCAGTTTCGCTTTGCGGTTCGGTTATGGCCGGAGTATCGGTAAAAATTGAACCCGCCGCGGCTGCTGCTCCGGCTGTTATGCCGATTATAATGCCGATAATTGTGCTTATCACAAGGCTTATTGCCATAAAGATGAGATACGCCCTTGAAAGATTGCGTTTGTTTATTTTTGTGCAGCCTCCGCAGGCCCAGATTATAACAAAAACCAATCCGATTACCGGAAGACACATCAGAAGAAGTATCCCGACGTATCCCCAGGTGGAAATGGGTTCATATTTGCTTCCCTTTGCCGGAGCCACCTCCGAAGAAGCGGCTGCCGGTGCCGGCGCAGAAGCTTGCGTTTGAGTTGCTTTCGGTATCGGTGCCGGCACAGGTTTTGGTGCAGGCGCCGGTTCGTTAATGACTTCCGGTTTTATTTCTTCCGGAGCTTTGGCTCCGCATTCGGTGCAGAAGGCGATTCCCGGTTTAAGCTCGCTTCCACATTCCCGACAGAATCTTGCCATTTTCGCGCCCCCTTATTTAACCCTTGTATAAGTTACACCATCGAAAACGAGGGTATCGCCGTCAAGGGAATATGTAACGGTAACTTTTTCCTTTGCAAGGCCCATAAGCGCTTTCATGGTAACTTCCATTTCCGTATCGCTTTTGATTTTATATTCCATTTTCATAAGAAAATCAAGAGCGGCAAGGTCCTCTTCGCTGACGTCTTCCCCGAACATTTCCTCCGT
>JAFXBK010000023.1 GCA_017521825.1 Oscillospiraceae bacterium | reverse complement strand
GCTCCCATCACAAAGCAGGAGGTGAATTTTTAAAATGGCCAGTGAAAAAATCTTGCAAGCGAAAAAAGAAGCTGTTGCAGAGCTCGTTGAAAAGCTTAAAGCTGCAAAATCCGGTGTTCTCGTAGACTACGTCGGTATCAACGTTGCAGACGATACCAAACTTCGTCGCGAACTCCGTGAGGCAGGTGTTGAATACACCGTTATCAAAAACTCTATTCTTCGTTTCGCAGCTGAGGAAGCAGGTTACGGCGAACTCGATGCTTACCTTTCCGGAAGCACCGCACTCGCAATCTCCAACGACGACCCCGTCGCTCCCGCAAAAATCCTTGGCAAATTTGCAGAAAAATCCAACGGTAAATTCTCCCTTAAAGCTGGTTTCATCGACGGCGAAGTTCTTGATGAAAAGAAAGTTATCGAACTTTCCAAAACTCCCAGCAAAGAAGAGATTCTTACCATGCTCGTTATCGCTCTTACCAGCCCCATCAAAGGCATTGCTGTTGCGCTTGACAAAATCGTCGAAAAAGGCAACGGCGGTAACGAACCCGAAGGCGAAGGCGAAGCAGCATAATTTTGCAGCCTGAACCAAACAATTAATTTCAAAACTACATCTTAAAAATTATCTACAGGAGGTAAATCACAATGGCTTCTGAAAAAATCCAGAACATTCTCGAAGAGATCAAAGCTCTTTCTCTTCTCGAAGCAAACGAACTCAAAAACGCAATCTGCGAGGAATTCGGCGTATCCGCTGATGCTCCCGTAATGGTAGCTGGCGGCGCTGCTGCTCCTGCTGCTGAAGCAACCAAAGACAGCTGGGATGTTGTTCTTACCAACGCTGGTCAGACCAAAATGGCTGTTATCAAAGTTGTTAAAGAAATCACCGGTCTCGGCCTTAAAGAATCCAAAGAAATCGTTGACGGCTGCCCCAAAGCTGTTAAAGAAGGCGTTTCTGAATCCGAAGCTGAAGAAATCAAAAAGAAACTCGAAGAAGCAGGCGCAGAAGTCGAAGTTAAATAATTTCTGCCCTTACAGAGATTCGAAAAAGCTCTTCCCTTTTTGGGAAGAGCTTTTCTTTTTTTATTTGTATTTTATCGCGCCGTGATATATCGGAACAAAAATCCCCAAAATTGCGCTCCATGAAAACGTTGTAACCAAAACATAAGGAAGGCTTCCGCTGAAAAAAATCCTTACCAAAATTGCCGCAATCGGCAAAGCTACCATTGTAACCATAAGGCTTATTCTTGCGTTTTTAATGATATACGGCCAGTTGCGGTTATTGTAATAGACTCCCGGAGTATGCAGGCGGAAAAAGCCGTCCGTATAATAATCCACTTTGTTATCATCAAAATATTTCGGCAGACGTTCCTTTACAAAGAACATAAAATAAGCGCCGAAAACCGCCGTAAGAATTTCTATTACAATAAGGCTTTGGTAATACTGCGCTCCGTTATTTTTATAAAAATAATACGTTGCCGCAGCTCCTATTATCAGGCAAATTACATATATTTTAAAACGCTTCCTTTTTGATAAATCCGGCGCTTTATTCAGTTCAATCGCTTTTTCAACAATTTCATCCACCTGGGAAACATCTACTTTTTCGTTTTCCATTCTTCCGCAGTTAAGCAGTTCCGCCGCGGTGACCCCAAGCGCATCCGCAATAGGATTGAGCAGAGTTATATCCGGAAGGCTCTGTCCCCTTTCCCATTTGCTGACCGCTTTATCGGAAACAAAAAGTTTTTCCGCAAGCTCCTTCTGGGTCATTCCCTTTTCCTTTCGGAGCTTTGCGATAAATTCTCCGAATTTTTCCTTATCAAGTTCAAAGGTCAAAAAAATCACCTCCCGAGTTAAATTATAACCCGGGAGGTTTTTGCTTGCAATATTTTACCCGTGGAATCCGGGTAAACCAGCGGTAGAATCAGCCTTTTTCCGCTCTTATTTTACAGATTTCCATCCAGTAATGTTCTTCTTCGCCAAGAACAACGCTTGTAATTCCGTTTGGAAGGTCAAAGCCGAAATTGTTATAGACGATTTCGATTTCCTCGGCATTTGAAACGGAGGCTTTTTGCTTTGTTATATTAAGGTTTGTTCCAAGCTTTGTAACCATATCAAAACCTTCAAGGTCTTTTTCATGTCGTTTTCCTACGAAATCATAGCTTGCTTCCCGAAGGGTTTTTGTTCCGATTTCAAGCGTTCCTCCTGCCGGAACCGTTACCTCAAAAGTAAGGTACATAACTCGGCTTACGTGACCAGTTTCGATTATTATATCGTCAAGTCTTCCCCTGTCGTATCTTTCCGCCGGGTCTTCCGAAAGCTGGCCGTGGGCATACATAAATTCCGCAACGTAACCGAGATATTCCTCGTTGGAAATAAGGTTACGAACGGTCGGTTCCCCATCAAAATAATGGGATTCATAATCTCCGGAAGAAATTATTTCATAAATAGCTTCGCCAAGGGTGCTTTCATATTTTTCGGAAGTTATGCCGAAAACTTCGGTTTCTTCCCTTTCGTCCCAGGATCCTTTTGATTCGCCGGCAACGGTTTTTACTCCGATGTTTTCAATATCCTCGCCAGTTACTATTATATAAATCGGGTGGTTTTCAAAATCCGGACTAAAACTTTTCGGAATATAGGAACCGGCTTTTACCCAGCCTTCTTCCTCGTTCCAGCGCAGGGAATTGAAACCATAGAAATATACATTGCTTTTTTCGGTATCATAATTAAAAGTGACCATCATATCCGGGTTTTCGATTTCATCAAATTCGGTCATCGGAATATTATATTCAATTTCGAACGAATAAACTTTTACCGATTGCTCCATCTTCGGATTTTCACCGAAGGCATCTTTTAAATAATCCCCGCTTTCCAAAAGAGCCTTATATTCATACCAGGATTCAAGACTGCTGAGGTTAAGTCTTTCAACTTCGCTTTTTTCGCCCCAGGCGGAAGCAAATCCGCCGTTGTAGGGGCCGATTTTAAGTTCGGTTTCAACCTCTTTTCCGTCAACGGTAATCTGCGGAATCCGCGAAAGGGCGGTGCTTATGTTTCCCGCAAAAGGATAAACCGCGGTAAAAGTTATATCTTCCCCGGTGGTGTTATAAACGGTATAATTATCGCTTATAAGGGCGTCATTTTTCCATGCATCATAATAAACCGTTTCACCGTTTCCGTTTTCATAACTTTCGTTATAAGTGTAATAGGGAGAAAAATCAAAGTTTACGCTGCGCTCAAATTCAAGGCCGGTTGTATCTTCGGTTGCTGCCAGCGGAAAGGCAGGGCCTGCATAGCTCATATAATTTTCTCCGGGTTCGCGGTTTGTTCCGCCGCCGGCGGAAGCTTTTGGCGCAAACAGGATTCCGATCGTTCCGAGAGCCACAACGCCGATGAAAAACGCTGCCGCCATTCCGGCGATTTTTCTTATTGAGATTTTTTGTTTCGGAAATTTTTCTTTTTCTGCTTCCTCGATAAATTCTTCTTTTATCTCCGTAATGCAGTCAAAAAGTTTTTCGCTTTTCATAAGGCAATTCCCTCCTTTTCAAGAAATTCCCTAAGTTTTTTCCGAAGGCGGAACATTTTTGAGGAAAGTTTTTTCGGCGGGATTTTTGATTTTTCCGCAAGTTCCGAAACGCCATCGCCGAACCAATATCTGCGAACAAAAAGAAGCCTTTCCTCTTTTTCCAAAGTTTCGAGCCAGCGGTTAATTGCCCCGGTTATTTCGGCGTTTTCGCTTTCCGCTTCAACGTTTTCGGAAGAAGGAATACATTCTTCAAGCTCCGAAAGCATTGTTTCAATTCCGCTTCGCTTTTGCGCCTTGTTTTTTCTGAAGCGGCTTATGGCAATATTCCGGGTGATTTTTCCAAGCCACGCGCCAAGAAAATCCGGTTTTTCCGGCGGAATTTTGTTCCAGGCTTTTCCGTAAGTATCGTTTACTGTTTCTTCGCTGTCCTCGTGATTCGAAAGAATATTCATTGCTATTGAAAAAAGCATCTTTCCGAATTTGCGCTCGGTTTCCGCAACGGCAAGTTCATTCCTTGCGTTATAAAGTTCGATTATTTTTGAATCCTCCAAAAAAATTCCTCCTTTCGGTTTTGTTTTTTTACGAAGGCCTTTGTCCATAAAGACGCAGATTTTTATCGGATATTCGCAAAATTTTAAAAAAAGCGCAGAAATTCTGCGCTTTTTTTATATCAGCTTATCAATATTATCGAACGGGCGGTAAAAACTCTTTTTTCCGTAAGTTTCGATTGTGTTCTGAATCTGCTTATTAATAAATTCAACTTCCTCCCGAAGTTCATTTGCGGACATTCGCAAAACGCCGCTTCGCAAAGCGGCAACCTGGATAAGGTTATCGGAGGTTGCAACCTTTACGTTATAGTTTTTTCCGATATCCTCGATAAGTTTTTCGATATACATATCGCCGGTTTCGTTTTCCTTCGTATAGGCAACGTGGATTTCGTGGTAATCGAATTTTTCGCCGTAGTTTCCTTTTACTTTATAACCATCAAAAACAAGAACCAGCTCGCATTTTGTATATCCACGATAGTTTGCAAGGATATCCATAAGGATATGGCGTGCGGCATCCAGATTTTCGGAAGCAAGTTTTTTAAGGCCTTCCCATGCAAAGATTATGTTATAGCCGTCAACGATAAGGTAATCCTTTTTCTTCGGCGCCGTTGCTTTATATTCCTTCGGGCGGTCCAAAACCGCTTCGGAATATTGCTTTCTGCGGATGGGGCCGAATTCCCTTTCCATTATCGCTTCCAGTTCTTTTTCGTCGATGCTCAAATTCCGGCGGAAAACCTTTACGTTCGGAATAAGCGGAATTCCGTTTTCTATGCTGAAATCGATTCCGCTGGAAACGTGCATATGTTTTTCAACTTCGTTCCACTTAACGTTTATTCCAGCACCATGGGAACAGAAAACGGAATCCGGACTGTTGAGCAGATCCGCTTCCGGATCATATCCGAATTTTTCAAGAACCTCTTCGGTGTTGTGGCAGGGCGCATAGCCATCGGAAAAACAGACCAGTTTTCCCCTTCCGTGGGTGTATGAAAGAACATCTTTAAGATAGGAGCGCATTGTTGAAACGGGCGCACGGCCGGAAATTTCGACCATTTCCCCTTTTGTTTCCGGCGCGCCGAAAGTTCCGTTCATCTCCCGGATATCGTTTATGGCGCGGCCTATCTGTTCCGAAGGCACTTCCAGGCGGAAGGCATAGTAAGGTTCCAGAAGAACGTTCTTCGCCTTCATAAGCCCCTGGCGCACCGCGCGATAGGTTGCCTGGCGAAAATCTCCGCCTTCGGTGTGTTTTATATGAGCACGCCCCGCAACAAGGGTTATTTTGATATCCGTTACAGGCGAACCGGTGAGCACGCCGAGATGTGTTTTTTCCTCAAGATGCGTAAGAACAAGACGCTGCCAGTTCCGGTCAAGGGTATCTTCGCTGCAGCGGGTTTCGAAGGAAATTCCGCTTCCGGGTTCGGAAGGTTCAAGAACAAGATGAACTTCCGCATAGTGGCGAAGAGGTTCAAAATGTCCCACTCCTTCGACCGGTTCCGCAATCGTTTCCCGGTAAATTATTTTTCCTTCATCAAGGCCGATTTCCGTTCCAAAACGGTCGGAAACCATGCTTTTTAAAATTTCTTCCTGAACTTCGCCCATAAGGCAGGCGTAAATTCCGCCAAGCTGTTCGTTCCATTCGATATGAAGCTGTGGATCCTCGTCCTCCAGCTGTTTAAGCTTCGGCAAAAACTGCGCTGGGGAAATTCCGTCCGGAAGTTTTATGCGATAGGTCAGAACAGGCTCCAAAATCGGCTCAAAACCGGTTTCCTCGAAGCCAAGTCCCTGACCCGGATATGTTTTTGTAAGCCCCAGAACAGCAACAACGCTTCCCTGCTGTGCTTCGTCAACCGGTTCAAATTTTGCGCCGGAATAAATTCGAAGAATGTTTGCTTTCTCTTCCAAAGGCTCTGCAGAATCTTTGAGAAGATACGAAACAACGGAACGGACTTTAAAACTTCCGCCGGTGATTTTCATAAAGGTCATGCGGTTTCCCTGGGAATCCCTTGAAATTTTAAAAACCTTTGCTCCGAATTCGGCTTTCTTTTCCGGTTCTTTTGCAAATTCCTCGAGCCCTTCAATAAATTCCGAAACGCCGGAAAGGCGCAAGGCGGAACCGAAAAAGCAAGGAAAAACTTTCCTGTTTTTTATGAGCACGGAAATTTCCTTGGTGCTCAAAGCTCCCTCTTCCATATATTTTTCCATGCTCGCTTCGTCGCAAAGGGAAATATTTTCGTAAAAATCCTCGTTTTTTTCGGAAAAATCCACGCAGTTTTCCGAAAGATTATCCCGAAGATTTTTCATTATGAGCATTTTGTCCGTATCTTCGAGATCCATTTTATTAACGAAAATAAAGGTGGGAACGTTATAGCGCGAAAGAAGTTTCCAAAGGGTTTCGGTATGCACCTGAACGCCGTCTCTTGCGCTGATTACCAAAATGGCGTAATCCATAACCTGCATGGTGCGTTCCGTTTCGGAAGAAAAATCGACGTGCCCGGGGGTATCCAGAAGGGTTATTTCCGTGTTTTCTGTTTTAATAACCGCCTGTTTTGAAAAAATTGTTATTCCGCGTTCGCGCTCCAGCTCGTTGTTATCAAGAAAAGCGTTTTTGTTATCAACTCTTCCAAGCTTTTTGAGCCTTCCGGTGGAATATAAAAGCGCTTCCGAAAGAGTTGTTTTTCCCGCATCAACATGGGCAAGAATTCCAACCACCAGTTTTTTCAAAGCCGCCGACCTCCTTTCCGAAAAATATAATAATATTATAACATAATGGTGGTTCTTTTAAAAGCAAAAAAACACCCGCATTCCAAAAATGCGGGTGTTTTTCCGATTTTAAAGTTCCTCTAAAAACGAAAAATCATATTCGTCTTTAAGATCGTTTTGGGCGTATCTTATAAGTTCGCCGGTTCCAACATCAAATATTGCGGCATCGTTTTCAAAAGTTACAAAAACTCTGTTACCGTGAATAAGTCCGCTGAAAGATACCTCCGGATTGTGTCTTATAACAATCGCAATTTTCAAAACTTTATCGGTTTTTCCGATAATGGTCAAAGCGTCGTGGGGTTCACTTCTTTTAATATTCTTCGGGTTAAAAACAATATCATATTCGTTTTCGTCGCAACCCATAACAAATTTTTCATCAATATCAACAACTGCCGTCGTTTCTCCGCTTTTTAAAATCATATTCATTCTCCTTTCTTTATGGATACCCCGCATCTTTAAGTTCCCATTCTTCGCCCATATTTCTTACAAGAATCCAGCTCCATTTTGCAATTTCGCCTTTTTCAAGAGCACCTTCGGTTTCTTTTAAAACAAAAAACTTCGACCGCAGAACAATTACTTCGTCGGTGCCATATCGTTCTTTGTAATATTTCATTTGTTTTTTGCAAAAATCTTCTTCATACTTAAGTTCCAAAAGAACATATCCTTCGGATTTTTTAATTACTTCACAAACGATATCCATTGCTTCTTCGATGTCTTCTTTTGAAAAAATCTCGGAATCTCCAACATTTTTCCGAACTGAAAAATCAGTTCCGCAACCCGAAAAACACAGAACAATTATCGCAATAACAAAAATAAAAACTTTTTTCATCAGCCGTATCCCCAGGTTTTAAGTTCCCAGAAACCACCTTTATCACGAACAAGAATCCAGTTCCATTTTGTATAAGTTTTTCCGGGTTCAAGGCTTCCGTTTTCTCCAAAAACATAGAATTTAGAAAGAAGAACAATGGCTTCGTCCGCATCGTATTGATTTGCCCAATCGTGCATCCTCTCTTTCGAATATTCTTCGTCATATTCAAGTTCAAGAAGAACGCAGCCTTCGAAAAGAGCAAACTGGCTGTAAACTTTGTTCATCGCCTTTTCGATTTCTCTTTCCGAATAAATTTCGGAATCATCGATTATCTTTTTTGCTGTAAAAGGAATTCCGCATCCGGAAAGGCAAAAAACAAGCGCCGCGGCAAGGAAAAACGCAAGGAATTTTTTCATAAAAAACACTCCCCTTTCGGTTTATGTTTTCATTATAGCGCGGATTTTTCGGTTTTCCATAGAGTTAATAAAATCTTAAGAAAGGTTTAAGAATTAGCTTTTCTTACCGAAACACTTCCCCGGTGCTCATGGCAATATATCCTGAATTTTACTTTTCCATCTGCGGAAAAAGAATAGCTTCCGGTTTCAGCATCTTTTATTTCCGTTAAAATTTCGCCGCTTTTATCCCTTGCTACTATATCAACGCTTCCCTCTTCGGTGACAACTTCGATTACCATTTCCTGCGGTTCTTTTCCAAGATTAAGAACATGGCCTTTTGTTCCCTCCAGAAAATCGTGCTTTTGGCTCCAGCTTTCCTTTGTTCCGCTTTCAATTGACATAAAGGCTCTATAGCTGTCGGATTCGCAGCCGAAAAGCAGAAGACAGATAATAATGCAAAGCGCAAAAATCAAAACTCTTTTCATTTATTTCACCTCAGTTTACTGTTTTCAACCTGTTCACGGAGTTTTTTATAAAAACCGATTTGATAATCAAGCTTTTCCAACCACATTTTCTTGCTTGTTTCGGTAGCAAAATCAAGGGTTTTATAACTTTCGAGCCTTTCAAGAACTTTTTCGCAATGTTCACTTTTTTCGGCTATGTTCATTTCGTCATATTTCACCCATTTTAAATTTTCAAAAATCCGGTAGGCATCAAAGCGGTCTATGTTATCCGCATCTCCGACCGTTTGGGCAAAAACGGTTCTTTCCCCGGGAAAATCCGCCTTATCATCAACGTGAATTGCTATTCCGTAGCAGATATCTTCGATAACTTCCGGCTCCATTTTGATTTCTTCAAGGAACGGACGGGCAATTTTTGCGGAATATCTTCCGTGATTTCTTGCTTCTTCCCTTGTTTCAAATTCGTTTATGTAAGAAATATCGTGGAGAAGGCAGGCAATTACCATTGCTTCGGAATCCATTCCCTCTTTTTCCGCAATTTCCTTTCCGATATTCGCAACGCGCACGGAATGTTCAAAACGGTAATCCTTTTCCGCCTTTTTATCAGAAAAATATTCGCTTTCCTCAAATTTTCTTTTCAAAAATTCCTCGGTACGTTTTACGCAGTTTTTATCTCTCATTTTTTCTCCTTTTTTCCGTTAAGAATTGTTTTTGCCATCTGGAAAATTCCCACCGCAACCATAAGCGAAGGAATTATCGCCAAAAATCCCATGGAACCGAAAGCTTTCCACGGAAAAACGCTTCCGCCCATCATATATACGCAAAGTTCACCCACCGCAAATATGAGAAAACCTGCTGTAAAGTCAAACACATTTACATGCAATTTTATTTTGCCGTTTATCCAAAGCCAGCAAATTATCATAAAAAACGGGATGAATGTGAACATAAAACCTATGGTAAGATAGGTTGCGGAGGCTGTTCCGCCTTTAAGCACCGCATTTTCAGGATTTTCCGGTTCATAAATAACCGTACGCACGCTGTCGATTTCCGGAATAACGCCGGAACCATAATCCGTTTCAACAAAATATTCCGCGCCGCCGGAATAGAAAACATAGCGCAGGCGATAGGTTGTTTCGCCGTCATCATCAATATCATAAACGCTGTAATCCCGGAAATATCCCGGCGCTTCGAACCAGTCTTTTGTTTTTATCGCAAGCGAAACGCTGTCTTTTATTCCGATAAAAAGCAAAACGATTCCGGCAAGCAAAGCCGAAGAAAAAAGAAGGATTATAACCGCTTTTTTAATATTCATTTTCATCGACTCCACCGCCTTTCTGTTATAATTATATCACTTTTTATGCTATAAAAAAAGACCGCCCGAAAGGCGGTCCTTTCATTTTCTTTAAAATTATGCTTTGCCGTTGCAGCCGAGAACGTCAACGATTTTATGGCGAACCATTTCTTTAATGTTTTCTCTTGCGGGTTTAAGATACTGTCTGGGGTCAAAATGATCCGGATGCTCAACAAGATGCTGGCGGATGGAACCGGTGCAGACAAGGCGAAGGTCGGAGTCGATGTTGATTTTGCAGACTGCCATTTTTGCGGCTTCGCGGAGAAGTTCTTCCGGAATACCGATTGCATCGGGCATCTGGCCGCCGAATTCGTTAACAACTTTTACCCATTCCTGCGGAACGGAGGAAGAACCGTGGAGAACGATCGGGAAACCGGGAAGGCGTTCTTCAACTTCCTTAAGGATATCGAAGCGGAGTTCCGGTTTGTGGCCGGGTTTGAATTTATAAGCGCCGTGGGAAGTTCCGATTGCGATTGCAAGGGAATCAACGCCGGTTCTTTCAACAAATTCCTGAACCTGTTCCGGTCTGGTATAGGAAGAATCTTCTGCGGAAATGTTAACGTCGTCTTCGATACCTGCAAGGGTTCCGAGTTCGCCCTCAACGCAAACGCCGTGTGCGTGAGCATATTCAACAACCTGTCTGGTAAGGGCAATGTTATCCTCAAAATCATATTTGGAACCGTCGATCATAACGGAAGTAAATCCGCTGTCGATGCAGCTTCTGCAAACTTCGAAATCTGCGCCGTGGTCAAGATGAAGAGCGATAGGAAGACCGGTATCATAAACAGCGGCTTCAACAAGTTTGGTGAGATAAATGGGTTTTGCGTAATTTCTTGCGCCGGCGGAAACCTGGAGAATAAGGGGTGCTTTTTCTTCGGCCGCCGCTTCGGTGATACCCTGAATAATTTCCATATTATTTACGTTGAAAGCGCCGATTGCGTAACCGCCTTCATAAGCTTTTTCGAACATTTCTTTTGTTCCTACGAGAGGCATAAAAAGTCATTCCTTTCAAAACAAATTTTTACATATTCATTTTATACTAAAACCCGCCGCTTTTCAATAGCAAGCGGAGTTTATTTAACTTTTATTCCGACGAATTTTTCCGGAAAATTTCGTGCATAATGGAAAAGGAATTGCTGGGCGATTCCTGCATAATCGGTTACGCAGGGCGGCATTTCGCCGCCAAGGGCGGCGATTACCCTTTTCATCCAAACGTCCGCGGGACAGCGTTCCACCCTTCCGAGCCCATAGAGCAAAACACAATCCGCAACCTTTGGGCCAACCCCATGGACCTTTAAAAGACGTTCGCGCGCTTCGTTAAGCGGTGCTTCCATAAGCGGTTCAAGTTTAAGGGTTCCTTCAAAAACCTCTTTCGCGGCGGCGGAAATATAATCCGCGCGATAACCGCAGCCAAGCTTTGAAAAACTTTCGGTCGGTTCTTTGGCAAGCCTTTCCGGCGTTGGAAAAGCAAAAACGCCCGGTTCAATTTCTTTTCCGAAGGCGGCGCAAAGCCTTTCCACAACTCCCTTTATCCTTGCGATATTGTTATTCTGGCTGATGATAAAAGTTATAAAAGCTTCCCAGGGTTCCTGGCGAAGAACCCTTATTCCCGGGGCAAATTCGCATGCGCTCCGGAGCATTTCGTTTGCGCCGAAATCTGCTTTAAGCGCATCGTAATCCCTTCCGAAATCGAAATAATCCATCCAGATTTCGTCAAATTCCTTTTCATCGGCACCAAGAAAGGTTATTCCGTCGGTTTCCGGGCGGATGTTTCCGTAAACGCCTTTTACAACTCCGCGCCAGTTTCCGTTTTCGTCCGCTTTCCAGCGAAAACACTGGCCGCAATCCAAAGTTTCCGGAAGGGAAAGTCCGCTTATTTCCGTAACCTTTATTCCATCGGAAGTTTTTTCAATTTTCATAAAAAAATCACCTTTCCGCGATGCTTTTTGTGCAGTTTTTTTGAGCATTTTCGAGGTTTTTTGTGCTCATTTTTTGAGCACAAATGCTCAAAAAAAGTTTACGTAAAGTCTAATAAACTGTTTGTATGATTGTGAACAAACTGTTTCCACAATGTTAAAACAACGTTTTTTCCCTTGAAATAGGGCATTTTTATAAAGAGTTTTCAACGTTTTCCACCAAGTTTTCCACCAAAGGGTTGAAAATAATATCCCATCTGTATAATTTTTGTTTTTTAAAAAACCACCAAAAACAGTGAATAAAACACCACAAAAATTTAAAACTATATATGGATAATTTTATACGGAGGTGCTTTCGCAGATGCTTCGCGGAGTTAATAAAAAAATCATAGAAATAAACAATATTGAGGGCGGATATTTTGACAGGGTGCTGTTTTTTGTAAACGACGAAAAACGCTCCGAGCCGGATTCCGTTTTAAACAACCAGGCGGAAAAATATGTTTCGGATTCGTGCTCGCTTAAATATAAACGTAGCTTTTTCAGCCGGGAAACTTTAAAAATTCTTCTAAAAATGGCAATATCCGGCGGTATTGGGGTTGCCGTCGGAACATTGCTTTTTTAAAATATATTATTTTGTAAGACGCTTTATAATAAGCTCATACTGGGGATATTCTTTAAGAAGTTCTTCCCTTTCGAGAAGTTCAAAATCGCCGAATTCAAAACCGGGAGAAACCATGCATCCCGCAAGGGAATATCCGGTTCCGTCCATAATTGCGCCGAAAATAGTACCTTTGGGAATAAGGACCTGGGGCTGTTCGCCGCGTTCGATATCGATTCCAAGCCTTATTCTTTCAAGTTCGCCGTTTTTATTGATAATATGGATCACCATCGGAACGCCGGAATGATAATACCAGATCTCATCGGATTTAAGGCGGTGGAAACGGGAAACATCCCTGTCCTTAAGAAGAAAATAGATGCTGGTCCAGAGTTTTCGGTTTCCGTCAAAAGCGGAATCCACCGCGGAAGCATCGATTACATCCTTGGATTTAAGACATTCGTTATAATATCCGCCTTCCGGGTGTTCTTTCATGTTAAGCTTTTCAACAAAATATTTTCCTGTGAACAAAGAAAAAGCCTCCTAAAAAATGATACATATATTGTACCATTTTTCCGGGGGCTTTTAAAGTGTTTAGTCGGAAAATTTTATTTCAATTTCCCGTTTTTTACGCAGGTAATAAATGGTTCCCAAAATTGCGCTTATCATCCAGCCAAGGGGATATCCAAGGGCAACGGCGGTAAAGGAAGCGGTGTATTGGGTTACGAAGAAAAGGTATATCTGGCGGAAAACAACGAAGGAAAAAAGGCGTATTGCCGTCGGGAATCTTGTATCGCCGGAACCGCAAAGCGCGCCGGAAAGAACCGAGTTTACCGCAACAAGCGAATAGAACGGAGTCATAAAACGGAGAAGGAACGCGCCATATTCCACAACCTCCGCTTCCTTATTGAACAGCATTATAAGATGCGGCGCGAAAACCAGAATCGGAACGGTTATTGCCGCCGTTGCGGCAAAGGCAAGAATAACCGCATATTTTGTTCCTTTTTCCGCACGTTTTACGTCCTTTATTCCAAGGTTCTGTCCGACGAAGGTGGTTATACTCATGGAAATGCTGTCCAGCGGAATAATGGCGAAATGGTCGATTTTTATATATGCGGACCAGGCCGCCATTACCGAAGAACCGAAGGAATTTATATAGGACTGGACAAAAACGTTTGAAAACGACGTTATGCTTTGCTGTAAAGCGGTGGGAAAACCAATATGGAAAATTTCCTTCATAACGTATTTATGGATTTTGATTTTGTTCCAGAAAAGTTTATATATTCCCTCTTCTTTCGTAAGGGTTCTTAAAACAAGAACGGAGGAAATTATCTGGGAAAGAACCGTTGCGTAAGCAGCGCCCGCAACACCAAGTTTAAAAATAATTACAAAAATAAGGTCGAAAACAATGTTTACAAAGGAGGAAGCAATAAGAAAATAAAGCGGTCTTTTTGAATCGCCAACGGCGCGCAAAATTGCCGCGCCCATGTTATAAATCATAAGCGACGCAATTCCGGCAAAATAAATTGTAAGATAGGTTCTGGATTCCGAAAAAACATCGTCCGGCGTTTTCATAAAACGAAGCATCGGCGAAACCATCAAAACGCCGACCACCGTTGCGATTACGCTTAAAGCGAAAATCATTCCGATGGCCGTATGAATCGCATCTTCGAGTTTTTTGTGGTTCTGGGCGCCAAAGCTTCTTGCAATTACAACGGAAGCACCGCTTGAAAGACCGGTAAAAAATCCGATGAGCATATTTACGATCGGGGTTGTTGTTCCAACCGCCGCAAGAGCCTGCTTGCTTACAAAGTTACCAACAACAATGCTGTCAACGGCGGTATAAAATTGCTGGAAAAGATATCCGAGCATAAGCGGAAGGGCAAATTTTATAATTTTTTCCCAAATGTTGCCTTCGGTCATAAGAGTTGCGTTTTTATAGGCCAAAATTTTCTCCCCTTCCTTAAAACATTCCATAATGAATAATAAACTCAAATTGTTTCATTTTCAACATTTTTTGCATAATTCTACATAAATAATCAAAACTGTTGAAAAAATATACGTTCTTTTGATTATTTTTTCGGTATAAATATTATGTTTATTCATTTTTTCGTCTTTTTTGAATTTTTTAATTCAAAACTCTTTATTAAATTCCTCTTTTGTGGTATGCTTTATTAAGAATTTTTTTCGGAGGAATTTTTTAATGAATTACATATATCTTATTCTTGGCGTTATTCTTGGAATTGTTTTTATCGGAAGAGGAAAAAACGCAAGAAACAAAAAATTTATTCCCTATGAAGCAAAGATGAAGCTTAAAAACAAAAAGACCATGGAAAATTACGACGAATGGTGTGCAAAAGAAGCCCTTGGCTGCACCCTTGTTGGTCTTGGTTTTATTATCTTCGGCGTTTCCGCAACTTTTATGGACAGCAACGCCCTTTTGAGCACCATTATTGCCGTGGTTTCGCTTGTTGTTTTTATTGTTGGATTTATGATGCGCGTTGTTAACAACAAAAAACACCTCGGACATTTTTTTACAAAACAATAAAAATTTTAAAAATCCCGCTGAAAAGGCGGGATTTTTTTGCAACCGATTAAAATTTTTTGCGTGATATATTGATGAAAGGAGGTTTTTAAAATTGGAAGATTTAAAAATAATCGAACTGTTTTTTGAAAGAAAAGAATACGCCATTGCCGAAACAGAAAGAAAATACGGCGGTTATCTTTCAAAAATCGCTTATAATATCCTTTTTGATTCCGAAGACAGCGAAGAATGTGTAAACGACACCTATATGAAGGCATGGAACACCATTCCACCACAAAAACCGGAAGTTCTCCGAACTTTTCTCGGGAAAATTACAAGACGCCTTGCAATAGATGTTTTTCGCAAAAAGCACGCTGAAAAACGCGGAAATTCCGAATTTGCCCTTTCCCTTTCGGAACTTGACGAATGCATTCCGGACAAACTTTCCGCCGAAACGGAATTTGAACAAAAAGAACTTTCCGAAAGCATAAACCG
>JAFXBK010000022.1 GCA_017521825.1 Oscillospiraceae bacterium | reverse complement strand
TATCTTGTTGATGCGGCGGCCAGCATCATAATATATAGTCTTTATAAAAAAGCGAATATCCATCCTTTCCGTTCAATTTCGGTTTGCATGGCAATCGGCTGCATCGGATTTCTCCTTGCCTACATCTCTTCCTATGTTTCATCGGTTGCATACGTTGCCTGCGTTTTTATCGGAATCGGAATGATGCCCTGCCAGATGCTTCCTCTTTACGGACTTGTTCTTGCAAAAGGATATCCTTCCCGTTTTATCACGCCGATTATTATCGGTCTTGCCCTTGGAGCTGTTCTTGTTCAGGGAACTATGGTGGAAATGTTCCGCTCCGCGGTAAATATGCTCAATCTTGCCTATTCGGTAATAATGGTGATTCTTGCGTTAATCTATCTTCAGCTTGAACCTTTTCTTCTTTATAACTTCAACAGAAGAGTTCCGGAGAAAAAAGCCGCCGAAGAACCTGCCGGGGAAGAAAATATTTCCAAAAATATTCTTGATACCCTTACAAAACGCGAACTTGAGGTTGTTGACCTTATCGGTTACGGTTACAGCAATGGCGATATTGCAAAAATCCTTTTCATTTCCGAAAATACTGTTAAAGACCATACGAAAAACATTTACAGAAAGCTCGAGGTTCACAGCAGATTTGAACTTGCGGCATTGGTGAACAGAATACACAAAGATAAATGATAAAAAGCATCGGCAAAAAATTTGCCGATGCTTTTTTGCTGCTACACTATTTCATTCCATATAATTTCTTTTACCCTGCTTCTGATGCTGTTCATCCTTTTCACCCATTCTATCTGATTCTGCTCTTTTAGGGTTTCGTTTATGCCTTCCTGTTCCGCTATTTGCTTTACGAGCATTGATTCCATGGTTTGAGCACGGGTGTCAACCTCTGCAACATGCTCGTTGAGTTTTCCGGTGGTAAGGAGATTTATGAAAAGAATTTTATCATGTTCTTTTATGTATCTGAAATATCTTTGACCGTATATGCCGATATCATATTCTTCCTCTTGGGTCGGTAAAAGATTCGGCAAACGATAATCTCCGCAATGTGTATAATCCATATCTTCACCTCCAAAAGAATAGTTTTCTTTTAGGTTTAGTGTTTATGACTTTTATTATTATGTCATCAACCGCATTGGTGTATCTTCCTTGCTGAATAAAAGAGTTCCTTAAATCATTGAGTGCATTTATTACTATTTTCCATTCAGAATCATCAAGAGTAATATATCGTTTCTTTTCCATGATTCAACCTTCTTTCAGCACATCCGATTCAGCAGATACAAACGTATCGTATGTAAACTTTGCTCCAAGTCTGAATCCGGTAATAAAGCTATCAACAACAGCTTTTCCATCTACAATACCCCAGGCATCAACATATTCAAGAAACAGCTTTTTATCTTCTTCGGGAAGTTTTTCCAAAAGGACATCTTCGTTTTCGGAAAGTATTTTCATTTCTCTGCTATACGATTTGCTTTTCTTCTTTTTCATGTTTTGTGGTTCGATATTTTCGTAATACAATTCTTCAATAAAATTTGCCATTGCAGCAACCTCCATATTTGATTTTTACTGCAATTCACATTTTCACATCCGTATAAACAAAACGAAGGGGCACCTGCTTTATCGCAGGTGCCCCTTCCGGGAGCTTTTGTTTTTTATTTTGCAAGCATCATGCGGTCGTTGGAGAATTCTTTTCCGCTTACTTCCTCGAACTTTGCAAGAAGGTCGGAAACTTTAAGGTTTTTCTTTTCCTCGCCGCCAATATCAAGGATTACGTGGCCGTGGTCCATCATAATAAGGCGGTTGCCGTATTTGATTGCGTCATTCATATTATGGGTTACCATAAGGGTTGTAAGGTTGTTTTCGGTAACGACTTTGTTGGTCATTTCGAGAACGGTTTTTGCGGTTTTGGGGTCAAGGGCGGCGGTGTGCTCATCAAGAAGAAGAAGCTGGGGTTTCTTGATGGTTGCCATAAGAAGAGTAAGCGCCTGGCGCTGGCCGCCGGAAAGAAGCCCGACTTTGGAATCAAGCCTGTCCTCAAGACCAAGATCAAGGGTTTTGAGAAGTTCGACAAACTGCTCACGTTCCTTGTTGCTGATTCCCCATTTGAAACTTCTGTTTTTTCCGCGGCGAAGAGCAAAAGCAAGGTTTTCTTCTATCCACATATCCCCTGCTGTTCCGCGAAGAGGATCCTGGAAAACGCGGCCGATATATTTTGCGCGTTTATATTCCGGGTCTTTGGTAACGTCGTGGCCGTCGATGGAAATATGGCCTTTATCCAGTTCGAAAACGCCTGCAACAGCATTGAGCATGGTGGATTTACCCGCTCCGTTTCCGCCGATAATGGTTACAAAATCGCCTTCATCAAGGTGGAGGTTAAGGTCGATAAGCGCTTCCTTCTGTACGGGGGTTCCTTTGTTGAAGGTTTTATAAACGTTTTTTATATCAAGCATTTATTCCCCCTCCTTTCCGGAAACTTTCGCAAGAGCCGCGTCCTTAAGACCCGGCGCAACAAGCGCGATTACAACGATTATTGCGGTGATAAGTTTCATATCGTCCGCGGTAATCTTTATAATGGTGTCTGCGGTAAGGCTGATTCTGAGAACAAAGGCGATGATAATTCTGTAAACAACAGAACCGATTACAACGCCCGCAAGGCGGTGGAAATAGGTTTTTTTGCTGAAAAGAACTTCGCCTATCATAATGGCCGCAAGACCGATTACTATGGTACCTACGCCCATGTTGATGTCGGCGTAACCCTGGTACTGTGCAAGAAGCGCGCCGGACATTGCAACAAGTCCGTTTCCTACAATAAGGCCAAGTACGATATAGACCTTTGTGTTTGCGCCCATGGCTCTTACCATATGGGGGTTGTTACCGGTGGCGCGGAGAGCGCATCCGATTTCGGTTCCGAAGAAACAATAAACACCGATAATAAGAACAACGGCGAAAACAACGCCAACAAGAAGTCCCGCCCATTTGGAAGGAATTCCGAGAGCCTTAATCTGGCTGAAAAGGGTAACTTCGTTAAGAAGGCCGAAGTTTGCTTTTCCCATGATTCGAAGGTTAATGGAATAGAGCGCAAACTGGGTAAGAATTCCGGCAAGAAGATCCGGGATTTTGAATTTTGTATGGAGGAAGCCTGTTACGGAACCGGCCATCATTCCGCTTACGGTTGCAATAAGAATTGCAAGAATCGGAGAAACTCCGGCGGCAACGCAAACGGCGGAAACAGCTCCGCCAAGGGTAAGGCTTCCGTCAACGGTAAGGTCTGCATAGTTAAGTACTCGATATGTAAGATAAAGTCCAAGCGCCATTATTGCCCAGATTACACCAAGGGTGGCGCCGCCCTGGATATCCCAGAGCCAGCTCATAATATTCATTTAAACAATAACATCCTAATCTTTTTTATAATCAATAAACGGTTGCGGCGTTTTCGAGAACTTCCGCGGGAATTTCTACGCCGACGCTTTCGGCAAAGGTTTTGTTAACAACAAGAGCACATTCCTTCTGGGTTTCAACAGCGATTTCGGAAGCGGATTCGCCGTTAAGAACGCGAACAGCCTGTGCCGCGGTCTGTTTTCCGAGTTCGTAATAATCGATTGCGGTGGTTGCGATGCCGCCTTCGGCGATCATAGCTTCAACAGCGCAGAAAACAGGAATCTGGTTTTCAACAGCAGTCTGGTTAACGGTTGCCATTGCGGAAGCGAATGCGTTATCGGAAGGGATATAAATTGCGTCAACGCTGCCAACTACGGAAGAAATAACCTGGGGAATATCATTGGAGGAAGAGGAAGTCTGGATTATAACTTCCATTCCAAGAGCTTCGGCGGCAAGTTTTGCTTCGTCTGCCTGGATTGCGGAGTTGGGTTCGCTGGAAGTATAGAGGATTGCAATTTTCTTTGCTTCGGGAAGAACGTCTTTGATAACGGCAATCTGGTCAGCGATAACGGGCATATCAAGGGTGCCGGTTACGTTTTTGCCGGGTGCTTCGTTGGATTCAACAAGGCCTGCACCAACTGCATCGGTTACTGCGGTGAAGAAAACAGGAATATCGGTTTCCTGGAAAACGTTTACTGCGGACTGTGCGGCAGGGGTTGCGATTGCAAGAGCAAGATCGATTCCGTTGTTTGCGAAGATATCGCAAATCTGCTGGCAGTTGCCAACTTCGCCGGAAGCGTTCTGGAATTCGATTTTAAGGTTTTCGCCTTCAACGTATCCTGCTTCGGCAAGACCGTCAACAAAGCCTTCGTATGCTTCATCAAGGGAAGCGTGCTGCATAAACTGGATTACGCCAACGGTTACAACGCCGTCGTCTGCTGCTTCGCCGCAGCCGGAAACTGCAAGCATCATTACAAGTGCCATAACAAGTGCAAGAACTTTTTTCATTTTGGTTACCTCCAAAATTTTAAAAATTTTATTTAAAAACCTCTTTTGGGGCTGATAAATACTTAATAAAAAAATCCCTGCATAAAAATGCAGGGACGAACAAACAAAATCCGCGATACCACTCTGCTTTCGTACCGGCCTCGCAACCGGAACCTTAATAGGCTTAAAAGTCTTAGCGATGTAACGGTCGCACCCGTTGTATCTACTGCAATTTTCAACACACTGCTCGCAGAATGAACTTCGAAACGGATATTACGCTGTTGCCTCGCACCAACCGGCAATTCTCTGGAGCTTTTCTCCGCCCTACTCTTTCTGCTCAAACGCATTTGAATTGGCTATGAAATTATGTAACCTATACTACCAATATTCAGTGAAAAAGTCAAGTGTTTTTATAAAATTTGCAAAAATATTTTATTTTTATGCATAACATGAATAATTATGCACGTTTCATATCTTTTTTCTTTCTGTAATCCGGTTTTCTGCCGTTCGATTTTTTATCAAAAACCTTCTTTTCAAAAGGCTTTTTTCCAAAATCGCGTTTTTCCTTCCGAACAAGAAGAACCACTGTTTCGCAATGGTCGGTGAAGGGGAACATATCCACCGGCTGGATTTTTTTAACCTCGTATCCGTTTTTGGTTATAAATTCAAGGTCACGGGAAAGGGTTACAGGATTGCAGGAAACATAGACAAGGCGTTTTGGCGCAAGGGTTTTTACCGCGTTCAAAAATTCCTCGGTGCTTCCTGCCCTTGGCGGATCCATGAAAACAATGTCCGCTTTTGCGCCTTCCGCCGCCATTTTTACCATAAAATCGCCTGCGTCGCCTTTGAAAAATTCGATGTTTTCGATTTTGTTTTCCTTTGCGTTCATTCTTGCGTCGCAAACGGCGTTTCCGTTGAGTTCAACGCCGATTACGTTTTTTGCGTGCTTCGCCGCAACCATTCCGATGGTTCCGATTCCGCAATAGGCATCGATTACGCTTTCCTTTCCGGTAAGGCCGGCAAATTCGATTGCTTTGTTATAAAGCACTTCGGTCTGGAGCGGGTTTATCTGGTAGAAAGAGCTGGGCGAAATTCTGAAACGGCATCCGCAGAGTTCATCGGTGATATATCCTTTTCCGTAGGAAACCTTTTTCCTTTCGCCAAGGACCATACTGGTGCGTTTTTCGTTGATATTTATTACAACGGTGGAAATTTCCGGGTGAAGTTTGAGAAGCTCTTTAACAAAATTATTTCCCGAAGGGAACATGTGGGTTCCGAGAACAAGAACAACCATGATTTCGCCGGTTTTGATTCCGCGGCGAACAAGAACATGGCGCAAAAGGCCTTTTCCGGTATCCTCGTTAAAAGGTTCCATTTTAAAACCTTTAAGAAGGCTTTTTACGGTGCGGATAATTTCCTGACATTTTTCGTCCTCAATAAGGCATTTATCCACCTGGACGATATAATGGGTGCCTTCGGAATATGTTCCGCAGATGATGTTGCCTTTTTTATCTTTTCCAAAAGCGGCGGTAACCTTGTTTCTATAAAAACAGGGATAGCGCATTCCGATTATTCTATCGACTTTTCCGAATCTTCCGAGAAGTTCTTCCTCGTTTTTCTGTTTTATCTCAAGCTGTTCCGGATAGGGCATTCCAGTATAGCGGCAGCCGCCGCATTTTTTTGCAACAACGCACACGCTTGGCACAAAAACACATCCTTTAAAAAAGATTTTTCCATTAAAATTATAGCATAAAACGGCTTTTTTTACAACAAAAAAGCGGCGGTTAAAAACCGCCGCAACTTTTATTTTTCAAGCTCATTCGCAAGGCTTTCTATTACGCCTTTTCGGGTGATTATTCCGCAGAAAACTCCGCGGCCGTCAACAATCGGAACAAAGTTCTGGTTGGAAACGGCGACGATTACGTCTTCCTGTTCCGCGGCAATCAGAAGCGAAGGGCAAAAATCCTTCCGTATGATATCCTTGATAAGATAGGATTCGTGATCCTTCATCTCGACGCTTTTAATTTCCATAATATGGCGGAGGAAATCGCCTTCGGTTACCGTTCCGGCATAAATTCCGTTTTCATCAAGCACCGGAACGGCGGTGTAGCCATAGCGGTTAAATTTTTCAAGCCCCTGGCGTACCGTGTTGTTTTCAAGAAGATATGCTGTGGAAATTTTTGGGATCATAATTTTTGCAATATTCATAAGATTCTCCTTATGGCTTCGGCTTCTTTTGCTTTTATGGATTAATTATACTACACATCACAGATATTTTGTTTAAAACTTTGGAAGAAATTTGTTAATTTAATTTGAACTTTTTCCAAAATAAAAAGCATTTTATATTTTAGCAAATTCTTCTTGACAAAGTGCCTTCTTTTCGATATAATAATAAAGCTATCGAGGTGTAGCGCAGGTGGTAGCGCGCCAGTTTCGGGTACTGGAAGCCGTGAGTTCGAGTCTCGCCACTTCGACCAGCAAAAATAGGGTACGCATTTGCGTGCCCTATTTTTATTTTTCAAATATGCGGGACGAGAACGACGTTCGATAAGTGACGACCCGCAAACACAGGCCTTTGGCGCAGTGTGAGCGGCTGACGGAACTTATGTAGGGAACGAAGCGAGTCGCAGTCTCGCCACTTCGACCAAATAAGACCGATCATTTTGATACGATAAGTATTTGAATGGTCGGTTTTTTATTTTGCTATTTTTTCGATACTATGATATAATCAGTTAGACAAACTTGAATTTGGAGGTGAGATTTAATGTACGAAAATCTTATTGCCAATTTGACATCGAAAGATGATAAATACGCTTGTGCGGTTGCCGATAAAATCATATCAGAGAGTCAGGATACCGATGAATGGTATGAATACTTTGATACATTTGCTTCGCTGCTTAATCATC
>JAFXBK010000021.1 GCA_017521825.1 Oscillospiraceae bacterium | reverse complement strand
GACGGCTTGAACACCTGTCATTATATCAGAAAGCTGATGTCTTTTTTCTGTAAGTTTGGAAACTCACCCGCATAGCGGGTGGTTTGTTGTACCCGAAACGGTAAAGCGTTTCGGGTACATGCTAATAGCATAATAAAAAAACGCCGGCTTTGCCGGCGTTTTTCTTTTTTTCAAATTCCTTTTTTATAAAGAACGTAGGAATAGATTATTGGAGCAATTGCGGCAACAATGCAAAACCCAAATACCCATTCTGAAAGAATGAACGCATTTAATATAAGCACAAAACCGCAGATTACCATAAGCCAGCCTGCAAGGCGGTGGGTTTTGTTCCAGTTTTCCTCGCTGTTAAGGGTCCAGGGAATCTTATATCCGAAGGTATAATTAAGTTTTGCCTTCGGAAGATAGTTACCGAGGGCGATAAAGATGATTCCCATAAGAATACAGCAAATCATTCCTATGTTCACTTCCATTCCAAGGGCATAGGCATAGGTTGCGCTCATCACCGCAACGGAAACCGCCGGAAGAATCCAATAAACAATTCCCATTGCTTTGGCGCCGATGTTGCTTTTTTTCGGGTCAGCATAGGTTACGATAAGGCAGAAAACATGAAGCGCCGCCATAATTCCCGGAATTCCGAAAACCGTCATAGCCTTGCTGTTGAAACCGTTGGGTTCATTATCCGTTCCCCAATGGGTCGCCATAGTTTCCGGAAGCTGTTCCCAGAACAAAAGGCCGATTACAATCGGCAAAAGAATTATTATTGTTGTTATAACAAGAAGTTTTTTATTGATTTTCATCGCCGTTTCCTCCTTTGAACTGGGCAAACCAGAGCATAATTTCCTCAAAAACAGAGGTGTTGAGTTCGTAAAAAACAAAGTTTTTCTGCTTTGTTTCATAAACAAGGTCCGCCTTTTTAAGAACCGAAAGATGGTAGGAAACCGTCGCGCCGGTCATATCAAAATGGGAAGCAATATCCCCCGCGGACATTTTTCCGTTTTTAAGCATTATTAAAATTTCTCTTCTTGCCGGGTCGGAAAGAGCTTTGAAAGTTTCGGCAAAACCCATTTCGGTTCACCTCAGATAAATTTCACTGCGGTTCCGTATGCAACAACTTCTGCCGCACCCTGCATAATTGCGGAAGAAGAATAGCGGATATTGATAACCGCGTCCGCGCCTTTTGCTTCCGCTTCTTCGACCATGCGCTTTGTTGCAAGGGCGCGCGCTTTGTTCATCATGTCGTTATAAGACTTAAGTTCGCCGCCAACAAGGGTTTTGAAGCTTTGGGTAATATCTCTTCCGATGTTTTTGGTCTGGATGGTGCTTCCGCAAACAAGTCCGAGCATTTCAAATTCTTTTCCGGTGATGTAATCAGTATTTACTAAGATCATCTTCTTCTCCGCTCCTTATTTCTTTAATTCTTTCAATAAGTACATATATCATAATTCCGCTGAAAATTGCGGGAATTATTCCAAGCAAAACCTTGAAAACAGGGTTTTCGATCAGCATTATCAGAATGCCGAAATAAACTGTAAAATAAATTATCATCAAAACCGCCACAAGAAACGGCGCAAGATATTTTTTCATTTTTTGTCCCCCGCCGCTCAGCAGTTTTTAAGAATCCAGCCGGCAATATCTGAAATTACGTTTTCGCCGATATGGCGCTCTTTCGAAAATTCCTTCGTTGCCTTGGAAATATCGTCATAAAGCGCCGGAACAAAACAATGGTTAAGCCCTTCATAAAGCCGGAAACTGAAGTTATCCCGCTCGCCGAAAAGTTTTTTGTACCCGCCAAAATCTCTTTCAACGTTTACCTGCAAATCCCGGCTGCCCTGCATTATGAGCACAGGTTTTTCCGTTTTTTCAAGATAATCTTTCGCCCGGTGCAAACCCATTTCCTTAAAATAATAAAGGTTTACACCGCCGGCATAAGGAATCTTTTTTGCTTCCTCATCGGAAAGCTCGTAAAGATTTTCGAAGGATTTACGAAATTTTTTATCCTGGGCGGAAGCAATCCAAGCCATAATTTTGCTTTTTCCGTTTTTCATTTCCTCAAGCTGACGGAAAAGAACCCCTTCGAGGGTATCGAGAGTTCCCGCCATGAGAATAAGGCCTTTGAAATTTCCGCCTTCCGCATCAATTCTCGGAGCAAGCATTGCGCCCATGCTGTGGCCGATTATAAAAACCTTTTCAGGATCGATTCGCGGGTCGTTTTTCAGCATTTCGGAAGCGAGCACCGCATCTTCGATAACCTCTTCACGGACGGTCAAATTGCCTTTTTTAATCATTTTTCTGCCGTGGGCAAAACTTCTCTTATCGTAGCGGACCGAAGCTATTCCGTGCTCTCCAAGCCCTTTTGCAAGGTCTTTAAAGGGAGTAAGCTTCATAACCTTTTCGTCCATGTTGCTTGAACCGGAACCATGAACAAAAACCACCGCCGGAACAGTTTTTTCAAGGTTTTCCGGAATTGTCAAAATTCCGTTAAGCGGAAATTCCGTTCCCGCTCCGACTATAATTTTTTCTTCCGTCATATCTGCACCTCCTATTTAGAAAATTCTCTAAATAGAATATATCATATTAAAAATTTTCTGTCAATAACTATTTAGAAAATTTTCAAAATAGCTGCTACAAAAAAAGAGTGCCCTTTCGGACACTCTTTTAATATTGTATAAGGATTATTTTGCGTAATCAACTGCTCTGCTTTCGCGGACAAGATGAACTTTGATCTGGCCGGGATATTCGAGCTCGCCTTCAATTTTTTCGGCGATATCGTGAGCAAGAAGCACCATTTTTTCATCGTCGATAACTTCGGGTTTAACAACGATTCTAACTTCGCGTCCGGCCTGGATTGCGAAGCAGTTGTCAACGCCTTCGAAGGAATTGGCGATTTCTTCAAGTTTTTCAAGACGTTTGATATAGTTTTCAAGGTTTTCGCGTCTTGCGCCGGGTCTTGCGGCAGAAATTGCGTCCGCTGCCTGAACAAGCCATGCAATGGTGGTTCTGGGTTCAACGTCGCCGTGGTGAGCTTCGATAGCGTGGATAACAGCTTCCGGCTCTTTATACTTTTTAGCAACGTCAACGCCGATAGTAACGTGGCTTCCTTCGATTTCGTGGGTAAGAGCTTTACCGATATCGTGGAGAAGACCTGCTCTTCTTGCCATGTTGGGGTCAACGCCGCCCATTTCGTTAGCAAGAAGTCCGGCGATCTGAGCAACCTCGATGGAATGCATGAGAACGTTCTGGCCATAGCTGGTGCGGTATCTCATGCGGCCGAGAAGTCGGACAAGTTCCGGAGCAACGCCGCGAACGCCGCATTCGAGCACAGCGTGTTCGCCGTCCTGTTTGATTTTGGCATCAACTTCCTTGCGTGCTTTATCAACGGTTTCTTCAATTCTTGCCGGGTGGATACGACCATCCTGGATAAGTTTTTCAAGGGAAAGTCTTGCAATTTCGCGGCGAACCGGATCGAAGGAAGAAAGGGTGATTGCTTCGGGGGTATCGTCGATGATGAGGTCAACACCGGTAAGGGTTTCGAGGGCGCGGATATTGCGTCCTTCGCGGCCGATAATGCGGCCTTTCATCTCGTCGCTGGGAAGCGGAACAACGGAAACGGTTGCTTCTGCAACGTAATCCGGTGCACAGCGGGAAACTGCGGTTCCGATGATTTCGCGTGCTTTTTCTTCGGCTTCGTCTTTAAGCTGCTGCTCAAACTGCATTATGCGAAGAGCTTTTTCGTGGGAAAGTTTTGCTTCAACTTCTTCAAGAAGCTGGATTTTTGCCTGTTCTTCGGAATAACCGGAAATGCGCTCGAGCATTTCAAACTGGCTTTTTTTAATCTGTTCCGCTTCCGCAAGTCTTGCATCAGCGGCCTGAATTTTTTCCTGCATGGCTTCCTCTTTTTTATCGAGGTTGTCTGCTTTTTTCTCAAGGGATTCTTCTTTTTGCTGGAGTCTGTGCTCGCTGCGCTGAACTTCTGCGCGGCGGTCTTTGATTTCCTTATCCGCTTCGGATCTGAGGCGGTGGATCTCATCCTTTGCTTCAATAAGAGCTTCTTTTTTGCGGCTTTCAGCAGTTTTGATTGATTCGTTTACAATGCGTCTTGCTTCTTCTTCGGCGGAACCAAGTTCGGCTTCCGCAACTCTGCGTCTATATGCAACACCCACCGGGAAAGCGATTATCAAACCAACGACCAAAGCAATGATACCAACGATCACGCAAACAAGAATATCGCTGGAAGTTAAATCAGCAAAGATATTCATGCTTTTGATAAAGGTCATGATTTCCATGGTGCTTAAAGTATTCCTTTCTGTATATATTAAAATGCCAGAGGTCTGCCTTAGAAAAACAAACAGACTTACACATGTTAATAATATAATAAACCTATTTAAAGTAAGTGTCAAGAAATATTACACCAAAATGAATAATTAATATAAGTTTTTATGCAAATTTGGCCGAATTATTCATTTTTATGTCAAATTATATATTTATAAGTATAATACTTAACAGTAATTATTTAAAAATTTGTCCTTCAACCGTTGACAAATGTTTGTTGCGGTGCTAATATTTATTTGATATTTTTAAAATGCGTTGATGGGGAAACCGAAGCGATTTTTTCTTCCCAGAGAGGACGGCAAGATTCTGGAAGCCCGCCCGTTGAAAATTGCGAAAGACCAGCCCCGGAGCGTGTGCAAGCGATTTTTTTGCGAACACACCGTTTACCGCCGCGTTAAGGCGGAACTTTTGAGCGCGGAAAAGATTTTCCGTAAACAAGGGTGGAACCGTGGAGCACAAAAGCTTCGCCCCTTAATTTTTGGGGCGAAGCTTTTTTTGTTTCGTCCCGCAAAAAAACAGGAGGTAAATTTATGGTTAAAGTATCCCTTCGTGGCGACGTTAAAGAATACGAAAACGGCGTCACCCCCTATCAGATTGCCCAGAGCATCAGCGCCGGACTTGCAAGAGTTGCATGCGCGGCAAAAATCAACGGCGAAGGTGTTGACCTTCGCACCCCCATCGAAGAAGACTGCGAAGTAGAAATCCTCACCTTCGACGATCCCTTCGGCAAAAAAGCTTTCTGGCACACCACTTCCCATGTTATGGCCCAGGCCGTTCTTCATCTTTTCCCGGATGCAAAATTCTCCATCGGCCCTGCCATTGATAACGGATTTTATTATGACTTCGACGTTGAAAAACCCTTTACCGTTGACGACCTCAAAAAAATCGAGGACGAAATGGCAAAGATCATCAAAACCGGTCTTGAACTCAACAAATTCACCATGAGCGTTGATGAAGCGAAAGAAGTCATGAAAGACCAGCCCTACAAACTCGAGCTTATTGACGAGCACGCAGGCAAAGGCGAAGCTCTTTCCTTCTATAAACAGGGCGACTTCACCGAGCTTTGCGCCGGACCTCACCTTATGAACATTGCTCCCATCAAAGCATTCAAACTCACTTCCACCACCGGTGCTTACTGGCGCGGAAGCGAAAAGAACAAAATGCTCTCCCGAATCTACGGAATTTCCTTCCCGAAAAAAGCAGAGCTTGAAGCTTATCTTGAAGCCGTTGAAGACGCAAAACGCCGCGACCACAACATTCTTGGCCGCCAGCTCAAATATTTCTGCAACAGCGATTACGTCGGCCAGGGTCTTCCGCTTCTTATGCCCAAAGGCGCAAAACTTTTCCAGATCCTCAACCGCTACGTTCAGGATAAGGAAGAATATGAATACGGTTACGTTATGACCAGAACTCCCCTTATGGCAAAATCCGATCTTTACAAAGTTTCCGGACACTGGGATCACTATAAAGACGGAATGTTCGTCCTCGGCGATGAAGAAAAAGATAAAGAAGTTTTCGCTCTTCGTCCCATGACCTGCCCCTTCCAGTATCAGGTTTACCTTAACGACAAACATTCCTACCGTGAACTTCCTTTCCGTTACGGCGAAACCTCTACCCTTTTCCGCAACGAGGCTTCCGGCGAAATGCACGGACTTATCCGTGTTCGCCAGTTCACCATTTCCGAAGGCCACCTTATCATCCGCCCTGACCAGCTTGAGGAAGAATTCAGAAACTGCCTTAAACTTGTTAAGGAAGTTATGACCGATATCGGCCTTTATGAAGATCTTACCTTCCGCTTCTCCAAATGGGATCCGGAAAACAAGGATAAATATGAAGGCACTCCCGAAATGTGGGAAGAAGCCGAAGGCGCAATGAGAAAGATCCTCGACAACATCGGTCTTGATTATACCGAAGCAGCCGGCGAAGCAGCTTTCTATGGCCCGAAACTCGATATCCAGGGCAAAAACGTTTACGGCAAGGAAGATACCCTTGTTACCATCCAGATCGATATGATGCTTGCACAGCGTTTCGGAATGACCTATATCGACCAGAACAACCAGGCGGTTTATCCTTACATCATCCACAGAACCTCTCTCGGATGCTATGAAAGAACCATTGCTCTCCTTATTGAAAAATACGGCGGCGCACTTCCCACCTGGCTTTCTCCGGAACAGGTTCGCATTCTCCCCATCACCGAGGACCAGAACGAATATGCGGAAGAAATCAAGAAAAAACTTCTCCGCTGCGGCTTCAGACCGGAAGTTGATTCCCGTTATGAAAAAATCGGCTTCAAAATCCGTGAAGCACAGCTTGAAAAAGTTCCCTATATGCTCGTAGTCGGCGCAAAGGAAATGGAAGAAGACAAAGTTGCCGTCCGTTCCAGAAAAGAAGGCGACCTTGGCGCAGTTGCTCTTGATGAATTCATCGCAAAACTCCACGAGGAAGTTGACAACAAAGTCTGCAAATAAAAAATTGCCTTCCCCTTGAGGGGAAGGTGCCGCATGGCGTAAGCCGCGGCGGATGAGGTGTTTTTTAATACATCAAATTTTAAAAAGGGCGGAAATTCCGCCCTTTTTTATTTTTTCCGCAACATTTTCCGCATAAATCACACTGATATATTGAAGACATAAAAATATGTGATATGATTGAAACATAAAGGAAGTGGTTTTTTATGATAACAATGATGATTTCCGCAATCGAAAATGATTTTCAGCGGGAATTTATTACGGAGATTTATAAAAAATATTATTCCACCATGCTTAAAAAAGCTCTTTCGCTGCTTGATAACAACGAAGATGCAGAGGAACTTGTTCAGGAAGTTTTTGCCGACCTTATAAAACGCGTTGATTCCGTTATAGCTGTTGAAAGGAAAAAACTTCCCGCATATCTTTTTTCCGCGGTAAAATTCAGCGCATATATCCGGAACAAAAAGCAAAGCCGCTGGAATTTTTCCGAATTCGACAGCGAGGAAGTTGAACTTTTAAAAGACGAAAACGCAATTCCGGAGGAACTTTATCTTAAGGCCGAGGCGGTTGCGGAACTTCGCGCCGCGCTTGATAAAATTCCGGAAAAATATAAAAACATTCTCGAATTCAAATACATACTCGGTCTTTCGGATTTTGAAATCGGCGAAAGATTCGGAATTTCCGAAAGCGCAGTACGTTCCTGCCTTGCAAGAGCACGAAGAAAGGCATATTCCGTTATGAAGGAGGGCAAATGATATGTATAATCTTTCCGAAAAAGCAATTGCGGAAAAATATGAAGACCTTCTTTTTACAAAAGTTATGGCGCTTTATGCGGCGGAGGAAAGTGAAAAAATCCTTTCCGAAATTAAAAACGAAGAACCCGCCGACCCGAAAAACATCGAAAAAATCTATTCGAAAACCGAACGCCGCGAGAACCTTTCGGTTTTCTGGAAAGTTTCCAAAAAGCTTATCACCTTTGCGGCAATGATTGTTTTTGTGGCTGTTGTTTCCCTTTCTTCGGTAGTTGTTGCTTCGGCAGAAGCGCGCGAAGCCGTTGCGGAAGCGATTTATCACCTTGTTTTAAGAAAGACAGACAGATATACGGAAGTCAGCATTGGAAACAGCACCGGTTTTATTGACCCGGAAATTTATACGTGGGATGATGCCTATGCGCCAACTTATATGCCGGAGGGGTTTGAACTGAGCAATTTCAGCTGTACTTCCTCACAGCAAACCGTAGATTATGTTTTCGGCGAAGACTTCATTAATTTTATTCAGGCGCGTAACAGTACAGGACAAATAGACACTGAAAATGCGGATATAACAAAGGAAATCCAAATCGGTGAAACCAAAGGTTTTCTTGTTGTAAAAGACGATTGGTCATGCGTTACTTGTAGCATTGAAGATATTTTGATACAGGTCAGCGGCACCGCCCCCACCGAAGAAATCATCAAAATCGCCGAAAGCCTTAAACCTATTGGTTATTTTAAAACTGAAGAACCAGAAGGAGAATATACTTTTATCGACCCGGAAATTTATACTTGGGAAAATGCCTATGGAATGACTTATGTTCCGGAAACTTATTATCTGAAAGAGTATATCGACATTGAAACTGAAAGGATAATTACCTATTCCGACAAAAACAACGAGATAATTTTCTCTCAGGCTACTGATGCAACTGTTGAAAAAATCGATACCGAAAATGCTGACATCACAAAAGAAATACAAATTGGTGAAAGTGTAGGTCTGTTTGTTGTTAAAAACAACGTAACAATCATAGCTTGGAGTAACGAAGACTTTCTTTTTGAAGTAATCGGCACCGCACCTACAGAAGAAATCATCAAAGTTGCCGAAGGCATTAAACCCATTGGCAAAACTGCAACCGAAGAACCCGCCGAAGAATCCGAATTTATTGACGAGGACGTTTTTTATTGGAACGGCGCTTACGCACCGACCTATATTCCGGAAGATTTTGAAATCACCTCAAAAGATTATTTAAATGACACATGCGCAATAACCTATTCCAAAGGCGGCGAATCTTTTGTAATTTATCAGATAACAGGTTCCGCAACCATAAGTGTTGATACTGAAAACGCGGATATTTCCAAAGAAATAAAAATCAACAACAGCTCCGGTCTTTACGTGGTCAAAGACAACAACTGCTCAATTTCCTGGAACGAAGGCAAAACTTTGCTTTGGCTTACCGGCGAAGTTGACGAAAAGGAACTTTTAAAGGTTGCTGAAGGCATGAAATTTACCGGAGAAAACAAAGTTCCTAAAGAATATCCCTTTTTCGACCCGGAAAATTATGATTGGGAAGGTGCTTTTGCGCCAACCTTTGTTCCGGAAGGTTTTGTTTTTTCCGATATGCAAAAAGGTGAAAACGTAAAACTTGCAACATATACTTTCGAAAACAGTTATTTTTATTTTACCCAGACCAAAAACCTTTCTTATGCAAGAATCGACACCGAAGATGCCGAAATTGACACAAAAGGATTTATTGGAAACAGCGAGGCTCTTTTTGTTCACGAAAAAGGCTTCTCATCCGTTGTCTGGTCCGTTGGCGACACGTATTTTTCCGTTGAAGGCATGATCTCACTTTATGATGCCGTTAAAATTGCGCAACACATCAGACCGATAAACTAAAACAGATGGGGCGGAATTTCCGCCCTTTTTTCGTTAAAAAGCCCTCCTTGCCTAAAGGGGGGAGGGCCACGAAGTGGCGGGGGGATTCTTTGCGAAACCTCTGCCCTTTTTAAAATGGACAGAGTTACAATCCCTCAGTCACCTTCGGTGACAGCTCCCTTTACACAAGGGAGCCTTTTCCGCTTTATTGCCAAACTTTTACTTCACTTTTTGTGCATTTTGTACTTTAACCAATGTTTCCCCTTCCACGATACCTTTTGGAGTCTTGTTAAAACAGCCCAAATCCAAAAGGTTTTTTTGTTGTTTTATAATAAATTTCAAACAAATGGAAACGTTTCCGCATTAACTGTTAATAATATAATACGATTGACTATCAATGGCTTTTTGTGTAAAATATAATGGTTGTAAAATGCACCCCGATAAGGAGGATTAACCATATGCAAGGTGTAGATTTTTGGAAATCCAAAATCACCGAATCCATTAACACCGCCTACGGCGAAAAACCGGAAGAGGCGGATTATTCCCATATTTATGATGCCGCCGCAGAAACCCTCCGCGGAATTCTTGCGGAAAAATATGCTTCTTCCGCCGCAAAACATTCTTCCCGCGGCGAAAAGCGCATTTACTATATGTCCATGGAATTTCTTATGGGCAGAAGCCTTCGCAACAACCTTCATAACCTTGGAATGACCAAGGATTTTGAAAAGGCAATAAAATCCTTCGGCGCTGACCCGGAACTTGTTTACGCCGAAGAACCGGACGCCGGCCTTGGCAACGGCGGCCTTGGAAGGCTTGCCGCATGCTTCCTTGATGGTCTTGCAACCATCGAAAAACCCGCCATGGGTTATTCCATCTGCTACGAATTCGGCATCTTCCGCCAGAAGCTTACCGAGGGCTGGCAGACCGAAAAACCGGACGATTGGCTTCCCGGCGGAAAAGCATGGCTTGCGGAAAAACGCGAACACGCTGTTGAAGTTCGCTTCGGCGGCGAAATTGAAGAATCCTGGCACGACGGTTACCACCAGATTCTCCATAAAAATTACGACAGCGTTCTTGCCGTTCCTTACGATATGTACGTTCCCGGCTTCGAATCCGAAGACGTTTCCCGCCTTCGCCTTTGGCAGGCGGAAACTTCCGGAATCGATATGGAACTTTTTAACCGCGGTCTTTATGCGGAAGCCATGAGAAAAAACTCCGAGGCAAAGGCCATCAGCTCCATCCTTTACCCCAACGACAACCACCCGGACGGTAAAAAACTCCGCCTTAAACAGCAGTATTTCCTGGTTTGTTCCTCCATTGCGGATATTGTTCGCCGCCACCTTGCGGTTTACGGAACTCTCGAAAACCTTGCGGAAAAAGCGGCTATCCACATCAACGATACCCACCCGACCATGGCAATTCCTGAACTTATGCGTATTCTTCTTGATGAATGCGGCTACAGTTGGGAAAAATCCGCCGAAATCTGCTTTAATCTTTTCAGCTATACCAACCACACCGTTCTTCCGGAAGCTCTTGAGCGTTGGGACGCGGGAATGTTCCGTTATCTTCTTCCTCGCGTTTTCGGAATCATCTGTGAATTCGACCGCCGCCTTCGCATAACTCTTCGCGAAAAAGGCTTCAGCAACGAGGAAATCAGCCGCATGGCCATTGTTGAAAACGGCGAAATCCGCATGGCAAACCTTTGCGTTTTTGCAACCCACAGCACCAACGGTGTTTCCGAACATCACCTTACCGTTATGGAAAACAGCGTTTTCGGCGACCTTTACCGCGCATTCCCGGAACGTTTTACCAGCGTTACCAACGGTATTGCCGCAAGAAGATGGCTTTGCGCCGCAAACCCCGAGCTCACCAGATTTGTTAAAAAATACGGCGCAAGGGATTTTGAGAAAAAATATAACAAGATGCACAACCTTGTTAAACATGCCGACGACCCCACCTGCCTTGAAGAATTCGGAAAAGTTAAACTTAAGAGAAAAGAAATTTTTGCCAAAGAAAACCGCGACGTTATGGGAAACAGCCTTGACCCCAACTCCCTTTTCGACGTTCAGGCAAAGCGCCTTCATGAATACAAACGCCAGCACCTTAATGCGCTTCGCATAATTTCTCTTCTCAACGAAATCGAAGCAAACCCCAACGCGGATATCGACCCGAAAACCTTTATCTTCGGTGCAAAAGCCGCACCCGGTTACTACGTTGCAAAACGCATTATCCGCCTTATCTGGTGCATTGGAAAAGAACTTTCCGAAAGTGCTCTTAAAGATACCCTTAAGCTCTGCTTCCTTGAAAACTACAGCGTAACCACTTCCGAACTTCTTATGCCTGCGGCGGATATCTCCGAACAGATTTCCCTTGCGGGAACCGAAGCTTCCGGCACCGGCAACATGAAACTTATGCTTTCCGGCGCGGTAACCCTCGGAACTCTTGACGGCGCAAACGTTGAGATTCTTAGGGAAGTCGGCGAAGAAAACTTCCTTAAATTCGGTATGACTTCCGACGAAGTCGATGCGCTTCGCCTTAAGGGTTACAACCCCATGGAATACATCGAAAAGAACGACGAACTTAAAGCCGCTCTTGACCGTATGCGCCACGGAATTGCCGGCGAAGATTTCTCCGACCTTGCGGACCTTATCGAAGGCAAGGATTTCTATATGGCCGCAGCGGACTTTGAAAGCTATATGGATATTCAGCGCAAAGCTCAGGAACTTTTCCGCGATAAAGAAACCTGGAACCGCATGGCTCTTATGAACGTTGCCGGTTCCCCCACCTTCTTTGTTGACAGAACCGTTCAGGAATACTGCGACAGAATCTGGAATATGTAAATTAATCAAAAGAACTTTGGAACAGAGGCACTTCGTAAAGAAATGCCTCTGTTTTTTATCCAAAGATTTTGTAAACATCGGATTATGTACCATAAAATCTATAAATCAGAAAAAGCCTCCCTTGTCAAAGGGAGGTGGCATCGTGAAGCGATGACGGAGGGATTCTTTAAATAAATACAACCCCATTTCTTTTGTAACCAAAAGAAACCGGGTTGCACCTGAAAGAAAAGTTTTTCTATCCCCTGCAGTTTGCTCCCGCAAACGCTGTCCCCTTATCAAAGGGGACTAAAATGCACCACCGAAAGAACGGTGTTTTCTATTCCGAACCGCCATCGTTCAGGCCGACGGCGGTTTTCATTTTACTTTTTCAGCTCGGTTATGATTACCCCTTCTAAAAAAGAAGGATTACTTCTTTACAAAGTACTCCCAAAATCCGGAGGTTTTTTTATAAAAAACTATTGACAAATATATCGCTTCCCGATATAATTATATCGTCAACCGATATAACGACAAAAGATATATCGAAAGGGGATATACTTATGGAAAACATAGCTCTCACCGAAGCGGTTTTTTATATTTTGCTTTCGCTCAGCGAACCGCTTCATGGCTACGGAATCATGCAGAACGCGGAAAAACTTTCAAACGGAAGGGTAAAACTTGCCGCGGGAACTCTTTACGGCGCCATAAACACACTTCTTGAAAAAGGCTGGATAACCTCCGTTCCGGGAGATTCCGGCGACAGAAAAAAGGAATATGTAATAACCGAAAGCGGAAAAAAGGCGGTTCTTTCTGAAATCGAACGTCTTAAAGAACTTGTTGAAAACGGTGAAAAACTTACGGGAGGCTGGAAGAAATGAGAAAAATCATCAAAAAAATGTTCTGGGCATGGGAATTTGAAAAAGAAGAAAAATGGCTCAACGAAATGTCCGCAAAAGGTCTTGCGCTTGTGGATTATTCCTGGTGCCGCTATTCTTTTGAAGAATGTGAACCCGGCGAATACACAAACAAAATCCAGCTTCTTGAACATAACCCCAGCCACCCGGAAAGCGAACAATATATACGTTTTATGGAAGAAACCGGCGCAGAACAGGTCGCAAGTTATATGAACTGGGTCTATTTCCGCAAAAAGACCTCCGAAGGTCCTTTCGAGATTTTCTCCGATATTGAATCGAAGATGTCCCACCTCATCCTCATCAAAAAGCTCCTTCTTCCTATTGCGGTGCTTAATCTCGGAATTTTCCTGATGAATATGGTAAATTTCGCGATTAATTATCCCCGCGGACTTTGGATTCCTTTCATCAACCTTGCCTGCGCCGCACTTGTCTTTTTCGGAGTTCACAGAATCCAGAAGAAGATCAACGCCCTTAAAAAAGAGCGCTCCATAAGGGAGTGAAAACCTGATGGGTGAATTCATAAAATCCGCTCTTCCTTTTATCCTTATCGGTCTTTCTCTTGCTATCTTTGCCTTGGGTTTTCATAAGAAACACCGCGAAAAATCCAGAGAAGATGAATGGGATTTTTCCTCCATAGGACCGATACTCGGCGTTGCCGTCGGAATCGCCATTGGAACCGCAAGCGAAAGCATCGGTGCGGCCCTTGGCGCCGGAATCGGAATGTTTATTGGTACAATAATCGAATTTATTTCAGCAAATAAAAAGAAGTAAAAAAAATCCCTCCGGAAATCCGGAGGGATTTTTTATACAAGCTGCTGTTCGTTTATCATAAGTTTAAATTCAAGGCCAAGTTTTTCCGCGGCGGTTTTGCAAAGGACCATTCTGTCCATAAAAATTCTGAAATAATCCATAACGGAACCGTAACGGGTATCTACGGAAAGCTTGAGCTTTATAAGCGTTTTGTTTTCGTTGATTTTAAGTTCCGCTTTTTTAACGGAATAGTTTACCTTATCGTGGGCGTCGAAGGTTTCTTCGTCGTCATTCTGAACGCGGCTTCTTCTAACGTCGGATTTATCCGCAATAATAAGCGCCGCTGCCATTGGGCTAATCGGTTTTCCGGTTCCTTCGTCGTGGTTTCCAATCGCCATAACGATATCGGAAATTTCCGCCGGGTCCATTCCCATTCTGTCAAGGATTCGGAAAGCCATAATGGCGCCGCTTTGGGAATGGTCGCTTCGGTTAACAACGTTTCCGATATCGTGAAGATACCCGGCAATTTTAACAAGTTCCACTTCCCTTTCGGAATAACCAAGGGTTTCCATTATGTATGCGGCTTTTTCCGCAACAAGGCAGACGTGGGCAAAGCTGTGTTCGGAAAAACCGATTGCCTTAAGGGCATCGCCCGCTTTTTGAATATATACTTTGACCGCAGGGTCATTTTTTACCATTTCATAAGTTACCAAATGTAACACCTTCTTTCTTAAAGTAGTAAAGCACCGATTGTAATTATATGCCATTATTTTTAATCTGATGCGAACATTTTTTAAAAAATTTATGAATTTTTAAAAGAAAACCCTTGACCATTACGTTACGTAATAGTGTAATATATAGTCGCAGGGAGATGATTTTTGTGTTTACAGTAAACGAAGTAAGCAAGATTGCCGGAATAAGCGTCCGCACTTTGCAATATTATGATAAAATCGGCCTTTTGCCGCCAAGAGGATTTACCGATTCCGGCTATCGGCTTTATGATGAAGAATCCCTTGAACTTTTGCAGACGATTCTTCTTTTCCGTGAACTTGAATTTCCGCTTAAGGAAATCAAAAAAATTATGGATAACCCGGATTTTGACCGAAAGGAAGCGCTTTCGGAACAGATTGAGCTTCTTAAACTTCGCCGGGAACAAATCGATTCTCTTATCTCCCTTGCCGAAAAACTTAAAAATAAGGAGGAAAAATTTTTGGATTATTCTGCATTTGATAAAACAAAACTTAAAAAATATGAAACCGAAGCAAAGGAAAAATGGGGCAAAACTTCCGCCTTCGAAGAATTCGAAGCAAAGTCCGAAGGACGCACCGGCACGGAAAATTCCTTCATCGCCGGAGAAATGATGGAAATTTTTTCGGAATTCGGAAAAATTTCCGGCGGTTCGCCAAAATCCGCCGAAGCGCAGGAACTTGTTAAAAAGCTTCAGAGCTTCATTACAGAAAATTATTATAACTGCACCGATGAAATTCTTTACGGCCTTGGCCAGATGTATGTTTTCGATGAACGCTTTACCGAAAACATCGATAACGCCGGCGGAAAAGGCACAGCAAAATTTGTTTCGGAAGCAATAACCGCTTACTGCGGCAAATAAGGGTTAAAAAAAGACGGCTCCGCCGTCTTTTTTTAATCAAAGCATTTCTGCCGCTTTTTCGAGAATAACTTTTGCAAGTTCTTCCTTGCTCATAAGGCCGGTTTCATGCTCACCGGTTTTTGTTATGAGCACCGCCGCATTGGTATCCACCCCAAAACCGGTGTTTTCGGAAGCGATGGAGTTTGCGACTATCATATCCGCATTCTTTATAAGAAGCTTTTTGCGGCTGTTTTCAAGAAGATTTTCCGTTTCCATGGAAAAACCGACCACAACCTGGCCGGAAGGTTTTGTCCTTCCGATGCTCGCAAGGATATCTTTGGTCCGTTTGAGCACGAGAGTGTTGTCGCCTTCGGATTTTTTGATTTTCTGGTCGGAATATTCCGCCGGAGTATAATCCGCAACCGCCGCGGACATTACTATAATATCCGCGCAGGCGGCTCTTTCCGTAACAGCGTTATACATATCCTCCGCAGATTCAACAAAAAAGGTGCTCACGCCGTGGGGCGGACGAATTTCCGTCTTTCCGCTGATAAGAGTTACCTCCGCGCCCATGGTTTTAGCCATTTTTGCAAGGGCATAGCCCATTTTTCCGCTGGAACGGTTGGTGATGAAGCGAACCGGGTCAAGGCTTTCGCGGGTTGCGCCGGCGGTTATGAGCACGCGTTTTCCTTTGAGCTGCTCATCCGCAAAAAGCGTTTCCTCAACCGCGGAAATAAGTTCCGGAATTTCCGCAAGGCGGCCGCTTCCGACCGCGCCGCATGCAAGCCTTCCGCTTTCGGATTCTATAATTTCCCATCCGTCCGCTTTAAGCTGAGCAAGGTTTCGCTGTGTAACCGGGTTTTCGAGCATCCCGGTGAACATGGCCGGTGCGATTATCTTTTTGCAGTTAGCCGCGAGCACGGTTGTGGAAACCATATCGTCCGCAATTCCGTTCGCAATTTTTGCGATAATATTAGCGGTGGCCGGCGCAATAAGAACCGCGTCCGCGGTTCTTCCAAGGTTAACGTGGGCAACCGGATCGGTTCCTTTTCCGTCAAAAAGAGAGGTGTAAACGTGGTTTTTTGTAAGCGCCTCGAAAGTTAACGGCGCAACAAATTCGGCGGCATGTTCCGTCATAACGACGTTTACGTTGACGCCTTTTTTGGTGAAATATGAAGCGATTTCGCAAACTTTATAGGCCGCGATTCCGCCGGAAACCCCAAGAAGAAGATTCTTCCTTTCGGGCATATCAGTCTTCCTCCACGTTTACCTTGTTTACGCGGTATTTATCGCCGATAAACTCCGCAATAGCAAGTTTAAGGGGTTTTTCGGAGATAATTTCGTGGTTTTCTTCAGCGTCTTCGCTGATTTTGCGTGCGCGTTTTGCGATTGCAACAACGTTTGCATAGGGGCTGTTGAGCTGGTTAAGATTATAGCTGTCGTTCGGGTTAAGCAAGGTTTTCTGCCTCCTCTAAAATTTGTTTAAGGGTTTCCTGCATCGAGCTTTTGCTGCAGCGTTCGCCCTCGATAATATCTTTTATTTTTATGGCGGCGTTTTCCACCAAATCATTGACTATAAAATAATCGTAAAGTTCCGGCGCTTCGTTAAGTTCGATGTACGCGGTATGCAATCTTCCGGCAATTGTTTCGGCATCTTCGGTGTTTCTTCCGATAAGGCGGTTTTTAAGTTCCTCGACGCTCGGCGGAAGAAGATAGATAAGCGCCGCTTCCGGCATAATTTTTTTTACGTTTCTTGCGCCCTGGATTTCGATATCCAGAACAACGTCTTTTCCTTCGGAAAGCCTTTGTTCAATGGCGCTTTTCGGCGTTCCGTAATAGTTTCCGTTGAACATTGCGTGCTCAAGCATTTCGCCGGATTCGATATCGTGCTCAAATTCTTCACGGGTTTTAAAGCTGTAATGAACTCCGTCGATTTCGCCGGGCCTTGGTTTTCTTGTGGTTGCCGAAACGGAAAAATAAAGATTATCCTCTATCTCAAAAAGACGTTTTATAACCGTTCCCTTACCAACGCCGGAAGGGCCGGAAATTACTGTAAGAACTCCTCTTCTATTCATCTTCGCCCTCCGCAGTCATTCTTGTTCCGACGGTTTCCGGCTGGATACCCGAAAGGATAACGTGGCCGGAATCCATTACAAGAACGGTTTTTGTTTTTCTTCCGAAGGAAGCATCGATAAGGGTTCCCTTTTCGCGCGCTTCGGTAATAATTCGCTTGATCGGTGCAGATTCCGGAGAAACCATTGCGATAACGCGGTTTGCGTTGATAAGGTTTCCGAAACCGATGTTTACGAGCTTCATTCCAAAAAAGCCTCCGTTTTATTCGATGTTCTGGATCTGTTCGCGGATTTTTTCAATTTCGGATTTTACATCCACAACAACCTGAGCAATTTCAACGTCGGAACATTTGCTTCCGGTTGTGTTGATTTCGCGGTTTACTTCCTGGATAAGGAAATCGAGCTTTCTGCCAACAGGTTCGTTAAGTTCAAGAATTTCGCGGAGCTGTGCTATGTGGCTTCTGAGGCGGACGGTTTCTTCATCAACGGCAACTTTGTCGCTGTAGATCGCGGCTTCCTGGATGATTCTTGCTTCGTCGATCTGTTTGCCTTCAAGAACCTCGAGCATTTTGTTATAAAGGCGCTCGCGGTATTCCTTAACGGTTTCGGGGCTGCGTTTTTCGATAAAACCGACTTTTTCTTCGATATAAGCGGCTCTGCCGAGAACGTCGGCCTTCATTTTTTCGCCTTCGATTTCGCGCATTTCAACAAAAGCGGCAACGGCTTTTTTTGCAACGGATTCAACATCCGCCCAAAGAGCATCCTCGTCGGTCTGTGCCTTTACTACGGTGAAAACATCGGGGAATTTTGCAACAACAGAAAGGGAAAGGTCATCGATAAGGCCAAATTCGTCTTTAACGGAGCGAAGAGCTTCGATGTAGCTTTTTGCGACTTCTTTGTTGATGGTAATTTCCTCGTTTGTACCTTCAACGGTCTGGATCATTACGCCAACGTCAACTTTTCCGCGGCTTATAACCCCGGAAAGAAGGCGTTTAAGCTTTTCCTCAAGAAATCCGCAGGAACGGGGAACCCTTGCGGAATATTCGAAATAGCGGTGGTTAACGGATTTTATTTCAACGCGGATGTTTCTTCCGCCAAGAATTTCCTCCGCGGCGCCGTAACCGGTCATGCTTTTAATCATTGTTTGTTTTCCTCTCTTTTCAAAAAGGTCTTTTGAAAAATACGGCGGGAGCAAGCCCCCGCCCTACATTAAATTTTGTAAGGGAGGCTTTATGCCTATAATTTTCTAATATATAATATTATACTTTAAAAGCTGGCTTGTCAAGAAAAAGGCGGTATTTTTTAAGATATTACGTTATTAAAAAAACGTTTTCTCTTGACTTTATCATTTTAAAAGAATATATTAATATAATAAGGCAATTTGTCAAATCATTACTTTTTGAGGAGTGTTAAAATATGTTGGCAACCGAAAAAACAATGGAAAAAATCGTCGCACTTTGCAAAGGCCGCGGATTTGTTTACGCCGGTTCTGAAATTTACGGCGGTCTTTCCAACACCTGGGACTACGGCCCTCTTGGCGTTGAATTTAAAAATAACGTAAAACGCGCCTGGTGGAAAGCATTTGTTCAGGAAAACCCCTATAACGTTGGCCTTGATGCCGCAATCCTTATGAACCCCCAGGTTTGGGTAGCTTCCGGCCATGTAGGCGGTTTCTCTGACCCGCTTATGGACTGCAAAGCCTGCAAAACCCGCCACAGAGCAGATAAACTTATCGAAGACCAGACCGGAATTTCTCCCGAAGGCTGGGAATTTGATAAAATGCGTGCCTTTGTTGACGAAAAGAACATTGTTTGCCCCAACTGCGGCGCACATGATTTTACCGATATCCGTTCCTTCAACCTTATGTTCAAAACCTTCCAGGGCGTAACCGAAGACGCAAAAAGCCAGATTTATCTCCGCCCGGAAACCGCACAGGGAATTTTTGTAAACTTTGAAAACGTTCAGAGAACCACCCGTAAAAAAATCCCCTTCGGCGTTGCACAGATCGGTAAATCCTTCCGTAACGAAATCACTCCCGGTAACTTCACCTTCCGTACCCGTGAATTTGAACAGATGGAACTCGAATTCTTCTGCAAACCCGGAACCGACCTTGACTGGTTCGCATACTGGAAAGATTATTGCGAAAACTTCCTTCTCCGCCTTGGCATGACCAAAGAAAACCTCCGCCGCCGCGACCATTCCCCGGAAGAACTTTCCTTCTATTCCGTAGGAACCACCGACTTTGAATTCCTCTTCCCCTTCGGCTGGGGCGAACTTTGGGGCGTAGCGGACAGAACCGATTACGACCTTTCCCAGCACAGCAAATTCTGCGGCCAGACTCTTGACTATTTTGATCCCGAAACCAACGAAAGATACGTTCCTTACGTTGTTGAACCTTCTCTTGGTGCAGACCGTGTTGCTCTTGCTTTCCTTTGCGACGCTTATGACGAAGAACCCGTTGGCGATAAAGATGTTCGTACCGTTCTCCATCTTCATCCCGCTCTTGCTCCTTTCAAAGCTGCTGTTCTTCCTCTTTCCAAAAAGCTCAGCGAAGGCGCTCTTAAAATCCACGATGAACTTGCAAAACACTTCATGGTCGATTACGACGAATCCGGTTCCATCGGTAAACGTTACCGCCGCGAGGACGAAATCGGAACCCCCTTCTGCATTACCTATGACTTTGAATCCGAAAACGACGGCTGCGTAACCGTTCGTGACCGCGATTCCATGGAACAGGTAAGAATGCCCATCAGCGAACTTGTTTCCTACATCGAAGGAAAAATCGTTTTCTGATTTTTGTTTGGACCTTTAAAAAGCCGGAAAAGCATTGCTTTTCCGGCTTTTTTGTCCTGCAACCGTCAGTTGCAACCGGCGGTTGACAAATTGAAAAGCGCGGTTTATGGCTTGCCACCGCAAAAAAGAGTATGCTTTCATCAGACGGAAGGAAAAACTTCCGAATAAAAAACAGAGGTGAAAACAATGATTCTTGCAGATAAAATAATCGAGCTACGCAAAAAAGCCGGATATTCCCAGGAGGAACTGGCGGAAAAAATGGGCGTTTCGCGCCAGAGCGTTTCAAAATGGGAAGGCGCCCTTTCCATTCCCGACCTTGATAAAATTCTTCTTATGAGCGAAATTTTCGGTGTTTCCACCGATTACCTTCTTAAAGACGAACTGGGCGACGAAATTCCCGCGCCGAAGGAAGAGATAAGCGAAAGCAATTTCCGCAAAGTTTCCATGGAAGAAGCCAACGAATTTATAAAAATCAAGGACGAAACAGCGCCGATGGTTGCCCTTGGCGTTGTGCTTTGTATCCTTTCCCCGGTAATAATGTTCTTCCTTGTTGCGATGCAGATATCCGGAAAAATCGGAATTACCGAAAACGGTGCCGCCGGAATCGGCATCATCGCTCTGGTGCTTCTTGTGGTGCCCGCCGTGGCACTTTTTATCACAAGCGGAATGAAGACCGGCCGCTTTGAATATCTTGGAAAAGAGCCCATAGAACTCGCTTACGGCGTTTCCGGAATGGTAAAAGAGCGTCAGAACAAGCTTCGGGATAAACATATCCGTGACTGCGTTATCGGAATCTGCCTTTGTGTTCTTGCGGCAATTCCGCTTTTCATCGGAGCTTTTTTTGAAAAAGCAGACGGCGAAGTTTTAATTGGCCTTTGCCTCACCCTTATGATTGTTGCCGCGGGAGTTTATATTCTTATCCGTACCGGAATCCCCTGGGAAACAACGGAAAAACTTCTTCAGCAGGATGATTACACTATAGAAAAGAAAAACCTTGAAAAAAAGCTTGACCCAATCTCGACAATTTACTGGTGCATTGTAATCGCGGTTTATCTTGGTTGGAGTTTTTACACCATGGAATGGCACAGGACATGGATAATCTGGCCCGTTGCCGGAGTTTTTTACGGAGTTTTTGAAGGAATTGCCCGTTATCTTGATAAAAAATAACAGAATTAAAAGGGGCGGAAAATTTCCGCCCTTTTTTGTTGTTTTTTGTCAATATAACTTGATACTTAGTGCCTTTTGTGGTAAAATTAAGTGTATTATTTTTGGCATAAAGGTGGTACGAATTATGACTGAAGTTAAAAAGATCCTTACCGAAAGCCCCGAATTCAAACAGATCGAAAAAGAACTTTTCTTTAAAGGCGAAGAAACCGCAGAACTTATCGAAGTTTTCTGCCACAGCAAAGGTGTTTCCATCTACGCTTCCATGGAGGATGATTTTGTAACCGGTTTTTGCGTAACAAGTCCTTCCACCGCCGACGTTATGCATCTTCTTTTCATCGGCGTTCACCGTGATTACAGAAATACCGGCGTTGCTACCGCGCTTCTTGATGCTTCTATCGCCGACCAGAAACCAAAGGCAGTTGTTGCCGAGGTTCCCCATTATACCCTTCCCTTCTTCACCAACTATGGTTTCTATGCTGTTGAATTCGGCGAAGACCTTTACGGCAAAAACGTTTTCTATGCAACTTACCGCGTAAGATAAAAAAGCCAAAGCTCCCGCAAAATGGGAGCTTTTTTATATTCCCGATTGGAGTGAACAGATATGCTTGACAGCAAAGGATTTGACCTTTGGGCAAACGATTATGATAAAAGCGTCGGAATATCCGACGAGGAAAAAACCTATCCCTTCGCCGGATACAAGGATATTTTAAACGCCATTTTTTGCCGGATTCTTTCCTCGTCCGCAAAAAAAGTTCTTGATATCGGCTTTGGAACCGGAACCCTTTCCTCAAAACTTTATGAAAACGGATGCATGATTTTCGGCCAGGATTTTTCGGAAAACATGATAGAAGCCGCGCAGAAAAAGATGCCCGATGCAAAGCTTTTTTGCGGAGATTTTTCAAAAGGCCTTTTAAAACCTCTGACCGAACAGAAATACGATGCCATTGTGGCAACCTATTCCCTTCACCACCTTACCGATGAACAGAAGGAAATTTTTATAAAAAGCCTTGTTCCTCTGCTGAACGACGGCGGAAGCATTTATATCGGCGATGTTGCTTTTTCCTCCCGAACCGAACTTGAAAAATGCCGAAATATTGCCGGCGAAGAATGGGACGAGGACGAGATATATTTTGTTTTTGACGAAATAAAAAAAGCTTTTCCAAAAATGCGTTTTGAACAGTTTTCCGCCTGCGCCGGCCTTCTTTCCCTTGAAAAATAAGCAACAAAAAAGCCGCTCTTTTAATAGTCCTTCAAAAATAAGTACTCTTCCTTTTTTAGATGGGACAATCATAACCGAGCTGAAAAATTAAAATAAAAACCGCCGTCGGCCTGAACGATGGCGGTTAGGAATAGAAATCGCCGTTTTTTTGGTGGTGCGTTTTAGTCCCCTTTGATAAGGGGACAGCGTTTGCGGGAGCAAACTGCAGGGGTTAGAAGGCGTTTCTTTGGCGGGTACCGCCGTTTCTTTGCGCTGTCAAAGAAATGGGGGTACATAAAACAAAAGAATCCCTCCGTCATTTGCTTCGCAAGTACCACCTCCTTTTACAAGGGAGCCTCCAGGATATCCTTCTTCCGTCAGCCTGCGGCTGACATTTTCTCCCAAGGGAAGGCTAACGCGGAACGGACAAAACATTTCCTACAGCAAAACGGGCGGATAATATCCGCCCCTACATTCTAATTTATAGAGTTTAGTGAACAAAACCCGGTATTAACAAAAACTTTTGAACAAAAAGAGCCGCTCTTTCGAGCGGCTCTTTTTTATTAATCTTTGATTAGAAAACCGGAACAACGGAAACGCCGTAGGTTTCTTCGATGAATGCGCGAACTTCTTCGGAGCAAACTGCTTCAACAAGAGCAAGGGTTTTTTCGGTTGCTTCTTCGCCGTTTCTTACTGCGATGATGTTGCCGTAAATCTGTGCTGCGTCGGAATCTTTTGCTTCGGTTTCAAGAACGGTTCCGTCAATTCCTGCGCCGATTGCATAGTTACCGTTGATTACTGCGAAGTCAACGTCAGCAAGGATGTTGGGAAGCTGTGCAGCTTCTGCTTCGATGATGTCAAGGTTTTTGGGGTTATCAACAATATCGTTTACGGTGATGTTGAAGCCGTTGGTGTTATCAACGGTGATAAGGCCGAGGTCCTGGAGGAGATAGAGTGCGCGAGCTTCGTTGGAACCGTCGTTGGGAACAGCAATGGTTGCGCCGTCTGCGATTGCGTCAAGGGAAGCGGTTTTTCCGGGATAGATTCCGAGGGGTTCGTAATGGATAACAGCGGCGGAAACGATATCGGTGCCTTTTTCTGCGTTATAGGTTTCGAGGTAAGGGGTATGCTGGAAGTAGTTAGCGTCGATTTCGCCTGCGGTAAGGGTTTCGTTAGGAAGAACGTAGTCGGTGAATTCTACGATTTCAAGGGTCCAGCCGTCTTTTGCAAGAACTTCTTTTGCAACTTCAAGGATTTCTGCGTGAGGAGCAGGGGAAGCGCCTACTTTAATGGTTTTTTCATCGGATTCAGAAGAGCATGCTGCAAAGCTGAGAACGAGAACGAGTGCAAGTGCAATAGCAATAATCTTTTTCATGGTTTTTTCTCCTTTTATTGATTACTTGTTTCTTTTATCAATTTTTTTCGCCGCAAGTTCAAAGCACATCTGAATTGCCTGAACGATTACGACTATAAGCACGACGGTTACCCACATAACGTCCGCCTGATAGCGGTGGTGACCATAGCGGATTGCGATATCGCCAAGTCCGCCGGCACCGAAGGCACCTGCCATTGCCGAATAACCGATAAGGGTTATTGTAGTGATTGAAAATCCTCTTATGAGGGAAGGTACCGCTTCCGGAAGGAGCACTTTAAGCGCAATCTGGTTGTTTGTGGCACCCATGGTTTTTGCCGCTTCAACAACGCCGGGGTCAACTTCCTGGAGCGCTGTTTCGACCATTCTTGCTACGAAAGGCGCCGCCGCAATTGTAAGCGGAACAATCGCCGCAACCGGTCCGATTGCTTTTCCGACGATAAATCTTGTAAGCGGGATAACCGCAACAATAAGGATTACGAACGGAATGGAACGGCCGATATTGATTACGGTTCCGAGAACCGTGTTAAGCGTTTTATGGGGGTTGATGCCGTGGGCATCGGTTATTACCATTGTAACGCCGAGTGGAAGACCGATTATGTAAGCAAAAATCGTTGATGCGAAGGTCATGAGCAAGGTTTCATAGGTTCCTTCAAAAAGCATCTCTTTATATTCCATAAAGAATTCCATCATTCGGCATCACCTCCTTCGGCGATGTTGGAGATTCCGAGAAGAAGCTCCGTTGCATGGTGCTTCGGGTTGGAAAGAACTTCTTCGGTGGCTCCCTGTTCAACAAGTTCGCCCTCATTTATTACAGCCACGTGACGGCAGATGGATTTTACAACGCCGATTTCGTGAGTGATTATAAAAACTGTTACGCCGAGCTTTTCGTTGATATCTTTAAGAAGTTTAAGAATTGCTTTTGTTGTAAGGGAATCCAGTGCGGAAGTGGGTTCGTCGCAAAGAAGAATCGAAGGATTGTTCGCAAGGGCTCTTGCTATTGCAACTCTTTGCATCTGGCCGCCGGAAAGCTGGGAAGGATATGCATCCGCTTTGCTTTCAAGGCCGACAAGGGAAAGAAGTTCTTCAACCCTTTTATATCTTTCTTCCTTTTTAACTCCGCTGAGTTCAAGAGGAAACGCGATGTTATCGCGAACCGTTCTTTGCATCAGAAGATGATATCCCTGGAAAATAACGCCGACTCTTTTTCTAAGTTCGATGTTTTCTTTTCCGGAAAGTTCGGTTATATTTTTACCTTCAATATAAATTGCACCGCCGGTCGGTTTTTCAAGCTGGGCAATGCAGCGAAGGAGCGTTGATTTACCGGCACCGCTCATACCGATCACGCCAAAGATATCTCCCGCTTCAACGTGGGTTGAAACACCGCGAAGAGCATGAACTTCTTCCGAAGTTTTAAATATTTTTGACAGGTTTTCAATACGTATCAAGACTTATCTTCTCCTTAATTTTTTCCTTTCGACGGGATATAAAAAAGCTCCCGTCCTTTTAAAGGACGAGAGCATAAAACTCACGTGTTACCACCTTTTTTCGTTTCCGCATCACTTTGGAAACCTCATCGGGTACAGCCATACCCTATCGCTTTAACGGGCGAAACCCGTCGCAGCCTTACCTTAAAAAGGCTCGGTGCGCAACTCCAAGGCCATCTTCAGCACGATCTGTTCGTTTCCCTTTCAGCAAGCGGGAAATCTCTGTGGCCGCATCCTGTGCCTACTCTTCTCTTCATTGTCTTTCGAATATTTAGCTTAATGAGTGCATTATATACCCCTTTAAAGACAATGTCAACCCTTTTTTAAAAAATTTTTTTAACGCTTTAATATCCTGAAACAATCTTTACCACCGCAACGGTAATATCGTCCGAATGGCCGTCGCACCGTCGCTTTAAAGCTGTTTCGGCAATTTCGGAAGCAATTTCCTCCGGTTCCTTTTCCGCAAGGCTTTTAAGTTCCGAAGGGACCCAATCGCTTCCGGAAGAGGTTGCGCCGTCCGTAAGAAGAACTACCACGTCCCCTTCGCCAAGATGCATACTGCTTTGTTCAAATTCCGCGCCGCCAAGAATTCCGGCAGGAAATGAAGCGTTTTCCACCTTCGAAGCCCTGCCGTTTTTAAGAACGAAGGAAGCTTCCGCCCCGGCTTTATAAAAATTTGCGGAACCAGTATATAAATTTATGGAAAAGGCGTCCACCGTTGCAAGGGATTCTTCTTCGGATTTCAAAAGAAGCGCGGAATTAACAAGCTTTATCGCCGGCCCGAACCGAAAACCCGCCCTTATCATTCTTGCAACAAGCCCCGCCGTCATCATTGAATCCAGCGCGGCGTGCTCGCCGCTTCCCATTCCGTCGCTTAAAATCATATGGGCGCATCCGTATTGGTCAATAAAATGTTCCTCACAGTCGCCGCAAAATTTTTCGCCGGCGGCGTTTATCGAAACCTTTCCGAACTTTGCTTCCAAAAGCGGTTTTTCACAAAAAACAAGTCTTCTTGCGTTTTCGGTATCCCTTTTTACCGGTTTTGCAAGGTCACAGCCGCAAATATCCGAAAGTTCTTCCGTTACCAAAGGTAAATCCAGTTTTTTCATCCTTTCCTTCGCGCCGGAAACCTCAATATTAACACAGCCTTCCGTCGTATAATAGCAGGTGCAGGCAAAAAGCGGAATGTTTCTTCCCTCAAAAACGTTTTTTACCGCAAGGGAAAGCTTTTTATCAACGCTTTTAACCGTTGCCGCTTCCGCGGCAATATCCCGAAGCAAAAGCGCGGTTCCGTCAAACTGGTCCGTAACAACTTCGCGGATATTCCTGAATTTTCTCTCTGCGGAATTTTTTTCGGAAGCTTTTTTGTGGTTTTCTTTAACGCTTTCTATAAGCTGTTCCCTGCGGACGCATCTTTCGGAAAATTCTTCCTTAAAATTCGGATTGCGCCTTTCCTTTGCCGCAAGGCCCATTTCGTAAAAAGCCTCCGCCGTTTCGGAATATTTATCCTGCCAGCAGATCCCGCTTTTTGAGCACAGGCGGCAGTTATCCTCGGCGGATTTGTTGAGCACCGTGCTCATTCCCTCGGTGTTTTCCCTTTCGATCGATTTTGCAACCTTTTTTGTGGCCGTGGCAATATCCAAAAGTCCATCCGCCGCCCTTCCGATTTTTGAAAGGACAAGGTCTTTTACCGTTGCAAAATCCGCCGAATCTTCCGAAAAACGCGCTATTGAGGAAACAAATTTCCCTGTTTTTTCCGGAATGAGCATCATAATTCCCGCCGCTATCACCGATTCGTAAACCGGAATAAAATCCGGATATTCCGAAACAATAAGGCAAACCATAACCCTTATTGTAATGAACGCAAGGGCACAGCCGATTTTTCCGAAAACCGCAAAAATCCCCGCAACAAGGCCGCCTGCGGCATACCCCGCAACGCTGAAATCAAAAGTTCCGGCGGTAAGCGCGGAGATTGTTCCAACCGCAACTCCGGCGACGGAACCGCCGTTTTCCCTTCCGTATTCCGCGGCGAACATCACCGCAAAAGCCGCAGCAATTCCGCCAAGATTTATTTTTCCAAAGGTTATTCCGGAAAAGGAAGCGGCAACAATCGCCGCGGTCATAATAAGGCAGGCCCGGTCGCCGGAAGAAATCAGGGAAAGCGGTTTTCCGTGCTCAAATGCCTTTCCGCTTCTTTTAAAAAAATAAGCCGCCCCGGCGCAAAGCAAGGTTTCCGCCAGCGCCAACGCACTTCCGTAACCGGAAATCACCGTCATGGCCGCATAGCCAAAGGACGAAAAAGCCGTTGCGCCGCCGGCTATGAGCACCGAAAGTATATCTCCGCTTGCAAACCTTTCAAAAACCAGCTTTGTTCCCAAAACCATGAGCACCGCCGCAACGTAGCGAAGGGTGTTTTCCGGACTTTCCGAAAAAACATAACCCAAAATAGCGCCCAGAGCCGCCGGCAAAGCGCAGTTCCTTTTGGCAGAAGATGCCGCCGCAACCCCGAAAGGCGCAATTTTTCCGAAAAGGAATGTTTTGGAGGCCGCAAAGCAAAGTAAAGTCCAAATCGCCATACTCAAAAAATCCGGTGCCGCGGTTTTGAGCATCTTTGGCATTTTTACTGCAAAAGATTTTGTTTTAACTTCCGTCATTTTATTTAAAAAGCTCCTTTACGTTGTTTTATAAAAACAATATACCGCAAAAAAGCAGAAAAATATGTCAAAAAAGGCGCCCGAAGGGCGCCTTTATCAGTTGCAGCTATAAAAATTTTTTCCTGTTTTTTCCTCCGCAAAATTTCTGAATTCTTCCGGATTTCCGATAACCATATCCGTTTTCCGAAGAACCATTATAAGTTTTCCGTCGCAAACGAGGAAAATGCTCCGGTTTTCGATAACGTTTTCGAGCTCTTCATATTTCATCAGCGCACCGCCGTTTTCGAAAATTCCTTCCTCGTTAAAAACAACCGTATCGCCGGGTTTAAGCGATGAATTTATTGCTTTTGCAAGTTTTTTTGCTTTTTTATAAAATTTTTCCTCATTTGTTTTTCGTGGAATTACCGCCGAAATTCCGAAAATTATCGCCGCGGCACCGACAAAAAGCGGAACCGCAAGTTCGGATGGTTTCATAAGGCCGGGAACAAAAAGAAAAATTCCAAGGGCAATGCAGATTATTCCGTAAAACCTTCTTAACCTTACGCGCTTTTTGAGCGCCGGCGCAGAAAGATTTTTTGCGTTCAGCGCGTCCGTTTTTTCCCAAAGTCCGGGGAATTTTTTCCTTGAAAAAATTTCGGTTCGTTTTGCAACAGCTTCCGAAATCTGGTAGAAAAGGTCTTCCGTAAGTTTTTCCGGTTTGAAGATAAATTCCATTTCTGCGGCACCTCCTTTTTCTTCATATTAACATGAAGAAAAAGGAGGTGCAATATCCTACAGGGAATCTTAATAAAACTTTAAGACTTTCTGTATGATATCTTCCGCTTTTTCGGTTTTTTCTTCAGAAAAAGCAAAGTTTACATAATAAAGAACTCCTTTTTTTACAAAAAACATCTCCGTTCTTCTGTTTCCTGTTTGGGAAATTTCTCCGTCAAAAATATAAAATTTCGTTTTCTTTCTGTTTAAAGTTTCCCTGACCGTTTGGTATTCTTCCTCGGATAATATATCGCTTTGGAAAAAATCTTCTTCAAAATTTTCCGTAAGCGCATCCGCAAAAATCTGTATTCCAAGATATCCGTTTTCCGTATCAAGATAGAAAAATTCCGCCCTTATGTGCGATATTTTGCCCGAAGAATCTCCATAAGCGGAAATGCAAAAATCCCTTTCCGGGATTCCGATTTCTGGAACCGAAAACTTTTCAAATCCGATAAATTCCTTTGCTTCGGAAGCGGAAGAAAAATGTCTGTACCAATGTCCGGGAAAACTACTCATATAAAGTTCATAATCCCGGTATTGGCGCGCTATCTCTTTTTCCACAGTTTTTATGTCTTCGGAAAAATCGCCGGAAGAAAATTTTTCAAGTTCGGAACATACAAAATATGCCTTTTCACTTTCAAGCTCCGTTTCTTCAAAAAATATCCGGTATTCCGGTTTTGCCGCAACAACCGTTGCAAAAGCTCCGAGAATTATGATTGCCGCAATAAGCGCAAACCATTTTTTAGAGGAAATAACTTTTCCTTTTTTTTGCGATTCATGGGCTTTCAAAATATAATCTTCGTCAATATCTTCAAGAAGGTCGATAAATTCTTCTTTTTTCATATTTCAAAACCCCTTTCCGCAAGATATTTTCTAAGTTTTTTCAAAGTGCGTTCAAGTGAAGAATAGACCGAACTTTCTTTTTTGCCAAATCTTTCGGCAATATCCTCAACACTGTCAAAATACCAATATCGGCAGATGAAAATACTTCTTTTTTCTTCATCAAGGATTCCGAGAAAAGAATTTATTGCCGAAATAAGTTCTTTTCGTTCAAAATCCTCCTCCGTATTTTCCTTTCCCGAAACAATTTCCGCAATTTCGTCAAGAACCGCGTCATATTCTCCTCCGCCCCGTTTTTCTGCGTTTTTCTTTCTGTAAAGATTGAGTGAAAGATTGCGGGTTATTTTTCCGAGGAATAAAGAAAGAATTTTCGGAATCTGCGGCGGAATTGTATTCCATGCAACGAGATATGTATCGTTAACACATTCTTCCGCATCCTCGTTGTTTCCAAGGATATTTTTTGAAACAGTCATGCAGTATGCACCGTATTTTTCCGCCGTTGCTGGAATTGCTTCTTCGTTTCTGTCGAAATAAAGTTTGATTATTCCGGAATCTTCCAAATTTATCACTCCTTTCACCCTTATATACACCCTTTACACAAAAAATTCGGCAGGTTTCCTGAAAATATTATATCACAAAAAGCCTTTTTCTCGCCACTTGTAAAATATATTATTATATGTTATACTAAAATGTAATTTTATATTTTAATATGGGTAATTACGCAAATTTTCATCTCTATCAGGGAGGTTTTTATATGGAAAACATTGAAAACATCGCAAACACCGCGCCGGAGCGCAAAAAACGCATTTTCAGCGGAATTCAGCCCACCGGCGTATTCACCCTTGGAAACTATCTCGGCGCAATTAAAAACTGGGAAAAGCTCCAGGATGAATATGACTGCATCTATTCCATCGTAAATATGCACGCCATCACCGTTCGCCAGGACCCGGCGGAACTTCGCAAGCGCACCCTTGAATCCTACGCTCTCGCAATGGCCTGCGGAATCGATCCGGAAAAGAGCATTCTTTTTATCCAGAGCCACGTTCCCGCTCACGCAGAAGCAAACTGGATTTTAAGCTGTTCCACCCAGTTCGGCGAACTTTCCAGAATGACCCAGTTCAAGGACAAATCCGCAAAACACGCCGATAACATCAACGCAGGCCTTTTCACCTATCCCGTTCTTATGGCCGGCGATATTCTTCTTTATCAGGCGGACGTTGTTCCGGTCGGCGTTGACCAGAAACAGCATCTCGAACTTGCGAGAGATATTGCCGAGCGTTTCAACGGCCTTTACGGAAAAACCTTCACCGTTCCGGAACCCTATATTGCATCTTCCCAGGGCGGCGGCAAAATCATGAGCCTTGCTGACCCCACCAAGAAGATGAGCAAATCCGACGAAAACCCCAAAGGCTGCGTATATATTCTTGATGAGCCCAACGTGATCATCAAAAAATTCAAATCCGCAGTAACCGACAGCGATATGGAAGTTGCTTACCGCGAAGGCAAAGACGGAATCAACAACCTTATGACCATTTATGGCGCAGTAACCGGTTTTTCCATGGATTCCATCCAGCGCGATTTTGAAGGCAAAGGCTACGGCGACTTTAAAAAGGCCGTCGGCGAAGCCGTTGCGGAGCATCTTGCTCCCGTCCGCGAAAATTATTCCAGATATCTTTCCGAAAAAGCATATCTTGAAGAATGTTACCGCAAAGGCGCGGAACAGGCGGAAAGAATTGCCCAGCGCACCATTGATAAAATGTACAAAAAAGTCGGCTTTGTTGCCAGATAAGGTGAAAACATGCGAATTTTATGCCTTGGCGATGTTGTGGGTACCATTGGCGTCGAAGCTTTGCGCCGCCACATGCCCGCTCTTAAAAAACGCTATTCCCCGGATATAATAATAGTAAACGGCGAAAACGCCGGCGAAAACAGCAGCATCACAGCGAAAAACTGCGATGCTTTGTTTTCCCTTGGCGCGGACGTAATAACCGGCGGAAACCATTCCCTTTATAACCGCGATATGAACGAAATTTATGAACGCGGCTATGGCGTACTGCGCCCGGCCAACCTTCATCCCAATGCTCCGGGTTCCGGCGTTTACGTTTACGAACGCGGAAAATACCGCTGCGCCGTTATAAGCCTTATCGGAAACGTTTTTATCGATCTTGCTTATGAAAGCCCGTTTATCGCCGCGGAAAAAATTATAAAAGAGCTTGGGATAAAACACGTTGTTATCGACATCCACGCCGAAGCAACCAGCGAAAAAATTGCCCTCGGAAGATATGTTGAAGGCAAAGCCAGCCTTGTTTTCGGAACCCACACCCACGTTCCCACCGCGGACGAAACCGTTCTTCCGGGCGGAACCGCATATATCACCGATATCGGAATGTGCGGACCAATCGATTCCGTTCTTGGGGTTGTAACAAAATGCTCCACCGATTTTATGATAACCCACCTTCGCGGAAAAGGTATGGAAATTGCCAAAGGCCCCTGTAAGGTTCAGGGGATTTTTACCGAAACAGATGATTCCACAGGAAAGGCGCTCAGCATTGAGCGATTTGAGATAACAGATCCCGTAAAATGAGATTTTTAAAGATATTTTCCCTTTTTCTTGCCGCAATTATGATTTTAAGCGGCTGCAAGGCGCAAACGGTAACTCCACCGGTAACGGAAATTCCCGTTCCTTCCGAACCGGAAATTCCCGAGGAAAACACCGAAGAAGAACTTTTTGTTTTCCGTATTCCTTTCGATTATGACGAAGGGATTTCGCCCTATGTAACCCGCTCAAAGCCAAACCGTTTTGTCTGCGAACTTATTTACCGCGCAATGGTCAGCCTTAAAGCGGATTACAGCTATGAACTTGACCTTGTTTCCGAAATTTATACCGAGGACAATATAAACTGGTATATCTATCTTAACGAAGGCGAAACTTTTCCGAACGGAAAAGAATTTACCGCCTATGACCTTCGCTATTCCACCCAGCTTGCGATGAAGGAAGAAAGCTATTACGCCAAAAGCCTTGAATGCATCAGCAATATGAAGGTCATAAATTCCACCTGTTTAAGAATAACCCTTTATCACGCGAACAGATATTTTCCGAACCTTCTTACCTTCCCGGTAATTTCTTTTGAAACAATAGATAACCCGCTTTACTTCCCGGATATTTATTATTTCAGCGAGGACGGAACAAAACTTTTTTGCGATATTTATTCCGCCGCCCAGGAAATCGAACTTGTTCCGGCGGAGGATATGGACCTTCTTACCTACGAAATGAAGATGGGCCGCTACGATTGCATCTATGTCCCCGACCCTCTTGACAGCGGTTCCGCCGCAAACGGCGCCACCCTTGGAATGCAGAGCAACCGGATGGTATATCTCGGAATGAACAGTTTTTATTCGTTCACCTATTATTCCGATTTCCGCCGGGCGGTTTCTTCCGCAATAGATTACGACCGCATTGTTTCCGAGATTTACGGAAACTTTGCCGCATCGCCCAAAAAAATCTATAACCCGGATTTTTACGAAATGCGCTACGTTTCCCCAAAAGCCCTTGACCTTATGTCCGCGAACCTTATTCTTGACGACATGGGTTTTGAAAACCGGGATTCCGAAGGCTTCCGCACCAACAAAAGAGGAAAACGTATTTCGCTTAAGCTTATTGTCTGCAACGAAAGCACCGTAAAAGTAAGCCTTGCAAACGCGGTTTCCGAAATGCTTTCCGAAGCCGGAATTGAAGTAAAAGTTGTTCCGCTTTCCTATCCTTCGTTTATGACCGACCTTCAGAACGGAAACTATGACCTTTATATTGCCGAAATGCGCCTCGGCGCAGATATGGATTTTACAAAAATCCTTACGCCCTATGAATATCAGTATTCCGATTTTGAATATATAAATTACGGCGTTCCGAACAGCGAAAAACTTTATTTAAACTGGCTTGGTTTTATGGGCGGAACCGTTACCCCCTCCGAATTTGCTTCGGTTTTTGAGGAAATAATGCCCTTTGCGCCGCTTTGTTACACAAAAGGCTGCGCTATTTTCAACCGGGACCTTCCTTTTACCCTTTTCGGAACGGATTTTAATATGTTTTACAACATTCTTGAATGGAAAATTGAATAATTTTTAATATTTTCCCGGTTTTTTACAAAATTTTCTTTTACTTATGGTATATTTTATGATATAATATATTTTGGTATGTGCTCAGAAAGCCTGTACCGTTAATCATTATAAATTTAAAAATTAATCAAAAACATAACCATAAACTTGATTGAGGTAAATTTAAGAGGAGTTGAGACTTTTGATAAACGGAAAGCAGCTTCGTGATGCTTTTATTTCCGGTGCAAACAATCTTTGCAACAAAAAAGCCGAGGTTGACGCACTTAACGTATTCCCCGTTCCCGACGGCGACACCGGTACCAATATGTCCATGACCATTGGAAACGGCGCAAAGGAACTTGAAAAACTCGGCGACGACGTTACCGTTGAAGAAGTTGCAAAGGTTGCCGCTTCCGGCTTCCTTCGCGGCGCAAGGGGTAACTCCGGCGTTATTCTTTCCCTTCTTTTCCGCGGTTTTTCCAAAGGCATGAAAGGCAAGGAAACCGCCACCGGCGCGGATATTGCCGCCGCCTTTACCCTTGGTGTTGAAGCAGCTTATAAAGCAGTTATGAAACCCACCGAAGGCACCATTCTTACCGTTTCCCGCTGTGCCGCGGAAAAAGCAAGCCAGATTGTAAAATATGACGATTCCACCGTTGCCGTAATTTACGGAATGTATCTCCAGAGCAAACGCACCCTTGCCCAGACCCCCGAGATGCTTCCCATCCTTAAAAAAAGCGGCGTTGTTGACGCCGGCGGCCAGGGACTTGTTTATATCTTCGAGGGTATGTGGTCCGTAATTTCCGGCGGAAAAATGATTATGCCCAAATCCGAAGAAGTTTCTTCCGAAAAAGCGGATTATCTTTACTGCGTGGAAGCCGTTGCAAAACGCGGCGAAAAAGCTTGCGAAGGCTTTGAAAAAGCACTTTCCGCCTTCGGCGAAATTGTTGAATATACCGAAGGAACCCAGGGCGCAAAATTCCACATCCATACCAACGAACCCGGAAAAGTTATTACCGAAACCCTTTCCTTCGGAACCCTTCTTGCAACCAAGGTCGAAAATATGAGCGTTGCTCATACCGAACTTAAATTCGAATATAAAGCCGAAGCGGAAGAAACCAAGGAAGAAAAATTCCCCTATGCGGAAGTTGATCCTTCCGTTGAATACGGTTTTGTTTCCGTTTGTGCAGGAAAAGGTCTTACCGACGTTTTCACGGATCTTGGCTGTGACAACATTGTTTCCGGCGGACAGACCATGAACCCTTCCACCGAAGATATTCTTGCCGCAATCCAGGCAACCCCCGCAAAAAACGTTTTTGTTCTTCCGAACAACAAAAACATCGTTATGGCGGCAATGCAGGCGGCCGAAATCGCCGACAGAAACGTTGTCGTAATCCCCAGCAAAACCGTTCCCCAGGGAATTTCCGCAATGCTTTCCTATGACTGCGACGCTTCCGTTAAAGATAACACCGAAGCCATGAACGCCGCTCTTGAATCCGTTACCACCGGCCAGATCACTTTTGCCGCAAGAGATTCCGACTTTGACGGCCACAAAATCAAAGAAGGCGAACTTCTTGCGATGAAAGAGGGCAAAATGGTTTATACCGGCAAGGATATGGAACTTATCTGCACCCGCCTTGCAAAAGCTCTTGTTACCAAAGAAACTTCCATGGTAACCATTTATTACGGCGAGGACGTTTCCGAAGAACAAGCTGAAGAAATCCGCTCCGCTGTTGAAGCAAAACTTCCGAACTCCATCGAAGTTAACACCATCTATGGCGGCCAACCCGTTTATTACTACATCATCAGCGCGGAATAATTTCCGCAGATATAAAAAATCCCGTTCCGAAAGGAACGGGATTTTTTGTTTATTGATTTTCAGTTTCCGAACTGATAACATTCCTCAACCATGGGAATCGAACTTGCGGCGCCGGCGCGGGAAACGGTTATGGAAGCGGCCTTTACCGCCATCATAAGGGCGTCCTTCGGCTTTGCGCCGCGGATTACGGTTGCGAGGTAAAAGCCGATCAAAGCGTCGCCTGCGGCTGTTTTATCCTTTACCGGGGCATCGAATATTTTTTGATAATAAGTATCCTCTTTTGTGATGAGCATCGAACCTTTTACACCAAGGGTAAGAATTGTTTCGGCGTTCGGGAAGGTGCGTTTTATTGCCGGAATAAGCGCTTCAAGATCCATGGGGCTTGCGCCGGTGAATTCCGAAGCCTCGAAGCGGTTTACAAAAACGTATGAAAGTTTTTCGAGAGGAAGGTTCCGAAGATTTTTGGTAAAAGGCGCCGGGTTAAGGGCAACCTTTGCGCCGGCGGCAAGGGCCTTTTCAACAATGGTTTCAATTCCGTTTATCTCGTTTTGCAAAAGGATTATATCGCCCTTACGAAGCTGGGCAACGGTATAATCGATCTGGTCGTCGGTTACGGAAAGGTTTGCGCCGCCGCAAACGATTATGCTTTTGTTTCCTTCCGGAGTTACCTGGATAAAAGCGTTTCCGGTGGGAATTTCCTTTTTCCGGATAAGGGAAGTGTTTACTCCGTTTTTTTCAAGAATGTTTAAAAGATATCCGCCGTCGTTCATTCCCACACAGCCGGCATGATAAACATCCGCACCGGCCCTTGCGATGGCTATGGATTGGTTAAGACCTTTTCCGCCGGGAAAATAATTGGCTTTTTTTGCGCGGAGAGTTTCCTCCGGGCGAACAATATGTTCCACCGGGTAAACGTGGTCTATATTAAGCGAACCAAAATTGATAATCTTCATAAGAACATCACCTTCCGCATAACATTATAACCAAAATTTTTTATTTTTGGAATAGCTTTTTTGAAAATATTTTCAATTTTTTGTTTTTTGCAAAAAGGAACTCCGGAAATCCGGAGTTCCTTTTAATTATCGGCTAAGTTTATTTTTCTTTTCTCTTTTTAATGATTTTATAAAGAACAATTCCGCCGAAAGCCGTTACAGCCGCCGCAGAACCAAGGCTTACAAAAGCGCCGGTGGACGGGTTTTCGTCCTCGGTTTCTTCGTTACGGGTTATTTTGTGGTTTCTGAAAACAGGGGGGTCTTCAAGAACTTTTCCTTTTCTGCTTATGGTAACGGTTGCTTCAAAAGGATCATCATCGGAAGAATCTGCGGTAACAACAATTTCGACATCATAAGTTTTGATATCATAAATTATCTGGGTGCTAAATTTTACAACTTCCTTCATCTTGAAGTTATAGGTTCCCGCTTTATCAAAAACAAGTTTTCCGAAGGAGATGTTTCCGTAATAATCGTTTTTTCCGGTAGAAACAACGTTTCCGTCCTCATCAAGAATCTCAAAATCAAAAATTCTTGCGCCGGGAATAAGGTTGTTTACGGTTTTTCTTGCTTCAAGAACAACTTCAACCGGTTCACGGAAGGTGTTTTTAAATTCTATTCCGGAAACTTCCTCTGTTCCTTTGAGGATTGTTACATCCACTTCATAAGCAGTGGTATCGCTGTTATAAGTAACTTCGATGGTTACGTCATAAACCGTTCTGTCATAAAGAATGCTGAGATTATCTCCGATGGTTTCATAAACCTTATATTTATAGGTTCCGAGTTTATCAAAAGTAAGGGTGCTGAAGGTTACGGTGTTTCCGTTATTCGGGACGGTTTCCGTCATTCCTTCGCCCTCAATGGTAAACGTGAAATCGTTCGGGGTTACGTCATATCCGTCAAGGCTCTTTGTTGCGGAAAGGTTTACGTCAACAGGATCGAGATATTCGTTCGTGAAAACAAAGGTTTCGCCGTCATAAGTTTCGCCTGCAGCGTCTTTAACGACATAGGCGGCTCTGTCTTTTATTTCGACAACAACGGTTTTTTCATAAACTTTTGTATCATAAACATATTTATCATCGATTCCGCCGTTCGGGGTTATTTCTCTTACGGTATAGGTATGTTCGCCAAGCTGGTCAAGTTTTTCGAAAACAATTTCCGGGAAGGGTTTTGTTTCGCCTTTTTTAAGCTTTATCTCACCGATGGTATTACCGTTTTCTTCAAGAACAAATTTAAACAAATCGCCATCCGGAGCCTCTGTGTCGGCTTTTTTCTCCACATAGAAAACGATTTTTGCCGGATCAAGATAGTCATTATGGAAGGTAAAGTTTTCGCCGCTGTAATCTGCGCCTTCGGAATTTGTTGCAATATATTTTGTTCCGTCCGTTGCAACATTTACCGTAGCGGTATAAACGGTTTTGTCATAAGCGAATTTGTCGGTGTTACCATCAACCGCGCCGTCCGGAATTATTTCAGAAACCGTATATGTATGGGTTCCGAGCTGAGCAAGGGTGTTATAAACAATCGGTTTAAAATCCACGGTTCCTTTTCCGGTTATTTCAACGGTTTCTATAACGTTATCGCCCTCTTTAAGCACAAACTTAAAGGTTTCGTCCGGTGCGGCGGAATCCAGCGTTTTGGAAACGCTGAATTTAACCTCGTCCGGATCGAGATAGTCATTATGGAAGGTAAAGTTTTCGCCGTTATAATCCGCGCCTTCGGAATTTGTTGCGATATATTTTGTTCCGTCTGTCGCAACGTTTACCGTGGCGGTATAAACGGTTTTGTCATAGGCAAATTCGTCGGTGTTGCCCTCAACCGCTCCTTCCGGAATTATTTCGGAAACCGTATATGTATGGGTTCCGAGCTGTGCAATGGTGTTATAAACAACCGGTTTAAATTCCACGGTTCCTTTTCCGGTTATTTCAACGGTTTCGATAACGTTATCGCCCTCTTTAAGCACAAACTTAAAGGTTTCGTCCGGTGCGGTGGAATCCAGCGTTTTGGAAACGCTGAATTTAACCTCGTCCGGGTCGAGATATTCGTTATGGAAAAGTGCAACGCCGTTTGCGTCGCCGCTGAATTCGGTTATTACCGCAACGTATTTTGTAGGATTCTGTTTGTTATCAACGTCAACTTTGATTTTTACTTTATATTTTTCGGTGGAATAGGCGATTTCGTCCGTATATCCTTCGGAAGTTGCGCCCTGGGGAGCCAGTTCGTAAACGGTGTAACTGTGTTCGCCCATATCTGCCCATTCATCATAGGAAAGCTTGAATTCGCCGGTTTCGCCTTTTTTAAGTTTAATCGGCGCGCCGATTACGTTTCCGTTTTCCTCGATTACAAACTCAAATTCCTGGGTTCCGGAAATTTTTTCGTCTGCGGTTTTCTTTACCGGAACGGAAATTTCCGTAGGCTGGATTTTTTCGTTTTCAATTTTAAAAGCGTTTGCCGGATTTCCGTCAACGGTTGTTACGCCGTAAGCAACGGTTACCTTATGGGTTGCATCATAATTCTTGTAACCGTCCGGTGCCTTTGTTTCGGAAAGAATATAGTCATGGCCGGAAGGAATATTGCTGAACGAAACTTTTCCGCCGTTTCCGCTGGTTGCGGTAAGGCTTTTGATATTGACGGAATTATTCGCGGCGGCGCAGACGGAACAATTTCCGCTGTGCTCAAGGGTGAATTTTGCGCCGGAAATTCCTTCTTTGCTTACAGAATCAACCTTGGTGAATTCGAAGGAGCCAAGATAGCCTTTTGCCTTCGGAACCGGGAATTCGGTTTCTTTGGGTTCCCATTTCTTGGAGTTATCGTTCCATTCGTCCCAACCGAAATCCGTTGTTCCGTTGGTGTTATACGTTTTTTCGTTTACAAAACCGTCTTTTTCGGTTTTTACGCGGATTTTATAGCTCATGGTGTAAGTATATACACCGTCTTTATATGTGGGTTCCACCTTTTTAAGATCCCAGGTGATGTTTTTTCCGGAACTTTCAAACTTCGCGCCGTTTTGGCTCTTGAATCCCATGAATTCAAAAGGCTCCGGAATCGGGTCGGAAATTACCCATTTAGCAAGGGTCGCGTTTTTTACGTTTGTTACAAATTCGCTGATTGTATCAAACATAAGTTTGATCTGCGCGTCTTTTTCCTTATCCTTTTTTGAAGAATCATAGTGGATATAATATTCGTTATCATCAAGATATTTACTTCCACCAACATTTTCGCCAAGCCATTTTGCATAATCGTCCTTATTAAAACCGATAATCGGATCAACGGAACTGCTTGGGAACTCCATTGTGGAGAAATAGAGCGTGGGTTCATTCTCACGAACAACGCCCTTGATGTTACCGAGGTCGCTTTCCAAATATTTATGAATTGTCTGGCCGCCGATATCAATACCTATGGAATAAATATTTATGCCCTGGTTTTTAATGTATTCAGCGGCGCTTTCTGCGGCCCAGGCTGCCCAGTCGCTGTAGTTTGTTCCGTAATCGCATTTAAGATTAGGGCGGTTATGAGCATGATATTTTCCGTCCGCATAAGTTCCGTTAGTGTTTCCGCAGGAAGAATCACGGCAATAAATATTGTTTGTGTTTGCAAAACCGTTTGCAAAATATCCCGGGTCGCCCCAGCTTGCGCCGCTTGCTCTGTGGTAACAACTGCTCAAGTTGCAGGTCATATAGGGGCAATATCCGTTGATTTTTGTTTTGCTTCCGATATCGGTTACATGCGAAGGCTCATAAGTCCATTGGCCGATTTCGCCATGCTCACCGCTGGTGTGGCTTCCTCTGTAGCAATATGTAGTGGGAAAACCATCGGTCGCAAGAATGATAAACTTATGCATCATCTTGGAATCTTTAAGAAGATTGTTCGCAAGAAGAAGTCCCGCTTCGATATTTGTAAATCTTTCGTGGCTGGAATCGTAAGACTTGTTTTTTATTGCAGTTTCAAGGTTGTCGAGTTTGCTGTCCAGTTCGTTTGTTCTTCCGCTATAATCCTCAAGCGCCGCATAGGTCTGGGCATGGGTGTTAAAAGCAACTATTCCAAGGTGTTTTTCGGAAGCAACAAAACCGCTTCCATAATAGCTTTTTATAAATTTGGAGATAGCTTCCTTTGCGCTTGCAACCCTGTCGTCATCGCTCATGGTGTTGGAGGCATCAAGAACGAGCACAACCGCAACGCTGTCGTAAAGGTTTTTAAGGTTATCTTTTGTTTTTACCTGAAGGGTAATATCAAGATAGTTTTCGTTATTGGTCGGAGTAAGCGTTTTGCTTATTTCGATCGGATCTTCCGCAATGTTATTATAAGTTGCGTGTTTTCCGCCGGCATTTACAATTTGCTGTGCGTTATTTTCCGGAGTTGCCGCAAAGGCAAGACTGGACGGTAACATAAGCACCGCCGCAAGTAAAATTGCAACCGTTTTCCTAAATAGTTTTTTCATTCTTCAATCTCTCCTTCCATAGAAAATTCCTTTCCAAAAAATTTTCTGAAATAAAATATAATTGAAAAAACAAATTTATACAAAAATATAACACCTATTTTAATATATTATAGACCCTTGAGATACTAAAAACAATATGCTCGCTGCTTTTTGTTTTCCAAACTTTGCCTCGGAATTATGTTGATTTCTCACAAAGTCTTCATATTTTGGGTATAAAAAAACAGCACCGCCGAAGCGATGCTGTTACGTTATGGTTGCCCCACGGGCAAAGCCTGCGAAGCGCGCCCTGTGGGCGATTAAGCAAGCAGGGTTTGGCGCCGCGGTCAAAAAATTCAAGGCGTATGTCGCAGAATTTTTTGGGTACCGCAAGCCGGGGATTTTACGGGTTCGAATCCGAGTTTTGCATAAAAAAACAGCACCGCCGAAGCGATGCTGTTACGTTATGGTTGCCCCATGGGCAAAGCCTGCGAAGCGCGCCCTGTGGGCGATTAAGCAAGCAGGGTTTGGCGCCGCGGTCAAAAAATTCAAGGCGCATGCCGCAGAATTTTTTGGGCACCGCAAGCCGGGGATTTTACGGGTTCGAATCCGAGTTTTGCATAAAAAAACAGCACCGCCGAAGCAATGCTGTTACGTTATGGTTGCCCCACGAGGATTCGAACCCCGACAAACAGAGTCAGAGTCTGCCGTGCTACCGTTACACAATAGGGCAATATCTAACGTGCTTGACTATTATAGTATTTTATCCCTTGTTTGTCAATAGTTTTTTAAAATTTTTTCAAAATTTTCTTTCTCTATCGACAAACAGTTTCCTTTGTATTATAATTTTGATGAAGCAAAGAATATATAAAAAAACGGAGGAACAAAAAAATGCCCGCAATCCATTTTTCCGCAGAAGAATTTAACAAAACAATTTCCGAAAGCCCCGCAATCGTTGATTTTTGGGCAACCTGGTGCGGTCCCTGCAAAATGCTCGGCCCGGTTATCGAACAGCTTGCCGATGAGCTTGAAGGCAAAATTCCGGTTGGAAAGCTCGACGTTGACGAATGCCGTGAAGTTGCGATGGAATACGGCGTAATGTCTATTCCCACCGTTATCTTCTTTAAAAACGGCCTTGAAGTAAAACGCCTTGTTGGTGTTCAGACCAAAGAAAAACTTCTTGAAGCGGCAAAAGAACTTGAATAAAAAAAACGGCGGGAGCAAGCCCCCGCCCTACAGTTTGTTTTTATTTGACCTGCCCTTGCGGCGGGTCTTTTTTTGTCTTTATTTTTAAAGACCTATATGCGCCAGAAAAGTTCCGACGGCATAACCGATTCCATATGCCGCAAGCAAAAACATAAGTATCACAAAAACCTTTTTAATAACAACGGTGCTTTTTGTTCCTTTATTTAAAAACGCGTTCCATTTTTCCATTTTCATTTCTCCTTTTATTCTTCCGCTTCGGCAATAAGTTTATCGCGGTAGGCTTTTGCCGCCTGCTCGGTTTTGTTATCTCCGAAATGATAATAAACCCTTCCCTTAAGCGTATCCGGAAGATACTGCTGTTTTACGTAATGGTTTTTATAGTTATGAGCATATTTATATTTCGGCGGCTTATGTCCGCCGGCGGATTTCGGATGAACGTTAACAAGGTGCTCCGGAACTTCGCCGGAAAGACCGTTCCGAACATCTTCAAGGGCGGCGCCGATTGCTTCGACTCCGCTGTTGGATTTAGGCGCGGTACAAAGAAGGATAACCGCGTCCGCAAGGGGAAGCTGGGCTTCCGGAAGGCCAAGCTGTAAGGCGGTATCCACGCAGGCTTTTACTATCGGAATCGCCATTGGGTAAGCAAGGCCCACGTCCTCGCAGGCTATTGCAAGAAGGCGGCGGCAGGGCGAAATTATATCCCCGGCGTCGATAAATCTTGCAAGATAATGAAGCGCGGCGTTTTCGTCGGAACCGCGGACGGATTTATGGAAGGCGGAAAGAATCTCAAAATGATCGTCCCCTTCCTTATCATATCGGTTTGCGCTTCTTTGAGCAGCAGAATGAGCATCCTCCAGCAAAAGCACCCTTTCGCCGTGCTCATTAAGCCTTGAAGCAAGCCAGCAGGCTTCCAAAGCGTTAATAGCCTTGCGCGCGTCGCCTGAACAATTGTAGGAAATATGGCGGAGAACACCTTCCTCCGCAACTATCTTTGTTCCGTCATCGTGCTCAAGTTTTTGGAGTGCTCGTTCAAGAGCACGCTCGATTTCCGAAGGTTCAATCGGCTTGAATTCAAAAACGGTACTGCGGCTTAAAATGGCGTTATAAACGTAAAAATAGGGGTTTTCGGTGGTGGATGCAATAAGGGTTACCCTTCCGTCCTCGATAAATTCCAAAAGGGTCTGCTGCTGTTTTTTGTTAAGGTACTGGATCTCATCAAGATAAAGGAGCACACCCTGAGCACCGTCTATTCCGGCGGTTTCCGCAAAAACCTCCTTTATATCCGCGGTTGAGCACGAGGTTCCGTTAAGGTGGCAAAGTTTTTTGTTCGCAATTTTTGCGATAATTCGCGCAACGGTTGTTTTTCCCGTTCCGGAAGGTCCGAAAAAGATAAGATTGGGGATAACCCCGGAATCCGCAATTTTTCTGAGCAGTTTTCCCTCGCCGAGGATATGCTGCTGGCCGCAGACTTCGGATAATTCAGTTGGTCTTAATCTGTCGGCAAGGGGTGCGGACATTTTTTGTCATCTCTTTTCGGTAAAAAATTATTCGTAAAGCGGGAATTTTCTGCAAAGTTCGGCTACGCCGGCTTTTACTTCATCTGCGCTGTTTTCATAATCAAAGGTAATTTTTGCAATAAATTCCGCAATTTTTTCCATTTCTTCGGTTCCGAAACCCCTTGTGGTGGTGGAAGGAGTTCCAAGGCGAACGCCGCTTGTTACAAAAGGCGAAGCGGGATCGTTCGGAATCATATTTTTATTCGCGGTAATGTTAACGGAATCAAGCCGCTGTTCAAGTTCCTTTCCGGTAACGCCGGTTTCCCGAAGGTCGAGCATCATAAGGTGGTTATCGGTTCCGCCGGAAACAAGTTTAAGTCCGTTTTTAACAAGAGCATTAGCAAGAGCCTTTGCGTTTTCGGTAACTTTGTGCTGATACTCTTTGAATTCGGGGCGAAGCGCTTCGCCGAAGCAAACGGCTTTTGCGGCAATTATGTGCTCAAGAGGGCCACCCTGGGTTCCCGGGAAAACCGCTTTGTCAACGGCTTTTGCGTACTGTTCCTTGCAAAGAATAAGTCCGCCGCGGGGTCCGCGAAGGGTTTTGTGGGTGGTGCTGGTAACAACGTCCGCATAAGGAACCGGGGATTCGTGTTCGCCGGCGGCAACAAGACCTGCAATATGAGCCATATCGACCATCATATAGGCTCCGACTTCATCGCAGATTTCGCGGAATTTTTTAAAATCTATCGCTCTGGGATAGGCGGAAGCGCCGCAGACTATCATCTTCGGTTTACATTCAAGAGCAATTCTTCTGACTTCGTCATAATCGATAAGCCCGGTTTCGGAATCAACGCCGTAAGGTACAAAATTATATGCTTTTCCGGAATAGTTTACCGGGCTTCCGTGGGTAAGGTGGCCGCCTTCCGCAAGGTTCATTCCCATGACGGTATCGCCGATTTCAAGGAAGGCAAGATATGCGGCAAGGTTTGCCTGGGCGCCGGAATGGGGCTGAACGTTTGCGTGGTCCGCGCCGAAAAGCTTACAGGCGCGTTCCCTTGCGATATTTTCGACCACATCCACATATCTGCATCCGCCGTAATATCTGTGTCCCGGATATCCTTCCGCATATTTATTGGTAAGAGCGGAACCCATAGCCGCCATAACCGCCGAAGAAACAAAGTTTTCGGAAGCAATAAGCTCAATATTATCGCGCTGGCGCATAAGTTCATCATGCATGGCTTCTGCAAGTTCCGGGTCCTGCATATAAACAAATCCAATCGTATCCATCTTATCGCTGTACATATTTTTTCTCCCTTTCGTGTAAAACAATCTATTATAGATTATAAAATAAATTATTTAAAAAAACAATAATTTTTCTTTTTTTCGTCGCTTTGCGGTAATTTTTTTGTTTTTTGCTTTATCCTTTTGCCGTTTTATGATATACTTTTTATATTACCCTTTCGGAGGTTTTTTAAAACCATGAATTACGTTTTTATAATAAATCCCGCGGCCGGAAAAGGCAAAAACGCCGAAGAAATTGCCAAAAAAATCCGCAATTTTTTTAAAAACCGCGAAGAAAAAATTCAAATTCATTTTTCAGAATGTCCCGGCGATGCAATCCGCTTCGGAAAAGAATTTTCCGTCCCCGAGGGTGAGGAATTTTGTTTTGTTTCCTGCGGCGGCGACGGAACTTTTTACGAAACAGTAAACGGCGCTTTCGGAAAGCCCGGAATAAGCTTTGCGATTTACCCTTCCGGTTCCGGAAACGACTTTATAAAAACCGTCGGCGGAAAACCGGAGGATTATCTTGACCTTCAAAAACTTGTTGACGGCGAAACAAAAATTTTCGATGCTCTTGAATGTAACGGACACATCTGTTCAAACATCTGCAATATAGGAATAGATTCCGTTATTGCCGATCGCCTCAGCAATTATAAAAAAATCCCCGGAATTTCCGGACCTATGGCATATAACCTTTCCACCGCTGTTTCCATAATAGGAGGAGTTTTTACCGGAATTGCAAAACCCATGAAATTCACCTTTGACGGTGAAAATGTTCTTGAGGGAAAATTCCTTATTTCCGTTTTCGGAAACGGTCAGGTTTACGGCGGCGGTTATCATCCGGTTCCGCAGGCAAAACTTGACGACGGGCTTATGGATTTTTGCACCATTTCCGACGCAAGCATTTTTAAAATTGCAAAACTCATCGGAATTTATAAAAAGGGCGAACACATCGGAAACCCGGTTTTTGAAGGACTTCTTACAATGCGCCGCTGTTCCTTTGCAAAAATCGAAAGCGAAAAGGAACTTACCGTTTGCGTTGACGGCGAGATTTTCAAAAGCAACCACATTGAAGTAAAAATTATCCCCGGTTCTCTTCCCTTCCGTATTCCGGCATTTGAAAAAAGATGAAAACAGAAAGAATAACCCATGCTTTTGATCCGGTTTTCAATTCCGAAAGCCGGATTCTTGTTCTTGGAACAATGCCCTCGCCCAAAAGCCGCGAACTCGGTTTTTATTATTCACATCCAAGGAACCGCTTCTGGCCGGTCCTTGCAGATATTTTCGGCGAAGAAATTCCGAAAACGCCGGAAGAACGGAAGAATTTTGCTCTCCGACATAAAATTGCGCTTTGGGACGTCCTGAAAGAATGCGACATCGAAGGAGCTTCGGATTCCAGCATAAAAAACGCCGTTCCGAACGACCTTTCGGTAATTCTATGCGGCGCGGATATAAAAGCTGTTTTTACCACCGGCACAACAGCGGCAAAGCTTTATAAAAAATTCATCGAACCGGAAAACGGGATTCCGGCAATTGCCCTTCCCTCAACAAGCCCGGCGAACGCGAAGGTTAAATTTGAGGAACTTGTTGAGGAATATAAAATTATACTCAACTTTGTAAATTAAAAATCCCGTTTAATGACAGTAAAAAAAGGAAGCATGAAAATCCACATGCTTCCTTTTTTGTCTCACACTGTAACAGACAGGACGTCCAGGTGACGAATGTCACTTTTCAGGTAACCTAAAAATCTGTTTGGTAAATTGGAATTTGTCAGTATTACAACAGCTTTATCTCATTGGCAATCATAGCCACGTTTTTGGCGTTGGTATCAATTTTAATGGTATTGAGTGCTTGATACATCTGTATTCTTGCTATGCTTCGCTCAATTACATCTTCAGAACGAATACCTTTTTCTACATCCATTGATAATCTTTCGCACAGAGTCTTTTCATCCGCTACAAGTGAGACGCATTTCACCTCACAGTTCTGTGTATCCAGCTTCTTAAGTATGGAATCGATAATTCTCTGCTCGTGCATCACCCAACAAAAAATAATATTCTCGTATGCAGAACATTTC
>JAFXBK010000020.1 GCA_017521825.1 Oscillospiraceae bacterium | reverse complement strand
GACGGCTTGAACACCTGTCATTATATCAGAAAGCTGATGTCTTTTTTCTGTAAGTTTGGAAACTCACCCGCATAGCGGGTGGTTTGTTGTACCCGAAACGGTAAAGCGTTTCGGGTACATGCTAATAGCATAATAAAAAAAGCCGTGCTCAAAACGAGCACGGCTTTTTGTTTTTGAGCACGCGGATTATTCGGTTACGCCTACGCTGGAAGTTTCCGGCATGGTGGAACCGCCGTCGATAACGATTCCCTGGCCGGTGATGTAGGAAGATTCATCGGAAGCAAGAAATGCGGCAAGTTCGCCAAGTTCTTCAATGGTGCCAAGGCGGCCCATGGGAATTCCGGCTCCGATTCCGTTAATAACGCTTTCCGGATCGGAAGAGTTGGAAGCTTCGGCAATTCCTTCAACCATGGGGGTCATGATATATCCGGGCTGGATCGCGTTTACGCGGATTCCGTAAGGAACCATTTCCGCCGCAAGGCCTTTTGTAAAGCCCATGAGAGCGGCTTTTGTGGTTGCGTAAGCAACTTCGCCCGGGTCTGCAACAAGAGGGCCGGTTACGGAAGAAAGGTTTACTATTGCGCCCTTTTTCTTTTCCATCATGGTGGGAACAACCGCTTTTGCCATGTTCCAGGCGCCTTTGATGTTGATATCAAAATGTGCGTCGCGGAGTTTGTCATCGGTGTTCATAAAGGTATCGAGCCATGCGATTCCCGCGTTGTTAACAAGGATATCAACGGTGCCGAATTTTTCGATAACGTCGGCAACGTTTGCTTTAATGGAATCGTTATCGCGGACGTCGCAAAGATATCCGAGAACGTCGAAACCTTTGGATTTGAAATTTTCCGCAACTTCGGTTACTTTTTCGCTGTAATCGAAAATTGCGACCTTTGCGCCGTATTTAAGGAAAACTTTTACAATTCCAAGTCCGTTTCCCATTGCGCCGCCGGTTACGATTGCAACTTTGTTTTCAAGTTTCATAGGATAAGACCTCCTGATAAATTTATAACAGAATTATAATATATTTAAACGGTTTTGTAAACATCAAAAAAAGCCTGCCGGCCGGCAGGCTTTTTTGTTCCCGAATTATTCTGCAATATAGCTTACGTAATTATATCCGCCTTCCGGAAGAAGTTTTACGGTAAGGGAATGGCTGGTGGTTCCGTAATAAAGGTCGGAAAGGGTGAAATGAAGAGTAAGGGTTTCGCCATTTTCTTCTGCGGAAACAAAATCTATATCAACATATTCACCGGCGGCAGGAACAGTTTCGCAGTAATAGCAGTTCTGTTCCGGATAGTAAAAATCGCCTTTGCGAAGGTCTTCCGCGGTTACATCAAAAAATTTGGTAACTTCGCTTTCATAAAAATCGGCGGAATATGCGTAAACTTCGGATTCAAAACCTGCGGGAGTAACTTTTACTTTATCGGAGTTTTCGGTTCTGGAAGCAACCCAGGTGTAGTAGGTGTCCGGGGTAAGGTTTGAACAGTCGGAAAGTCTGTCGCGGAAATCATAGAAGCTGCCTTTTCTGGAAACGATAAGGGAACCGTCGTGTCTGCGGGTTCCGCCAAAGTTAAGAAGAATTTCTTCGTAAAGTGCAAGGTCTTCTTCGGTTACGGTGTTGTTGTTTTCCTCTTCGGGAAGTTCGGTGTTTTCGTTTTCATTCGCGCATGCGGCAAAAGAAACCATGAGCATTGCGGCAATGATAAAAGCAATAAATCTTTTCATATTAAATTCCTTTCATTTAAAAACAGTAACTCCAATATATTGCCCCTAAAAGATGCTTTTGTCAAGACGTTTTGCAAAAATATGCAGAAAAACGGCAAAATCATTAGTTTGTTCCACCTTTTGCTGCATATTTTTGCATATTCCGCCATGCTTTTCCAAAATAAAAAGCCTGCCGCAGGGCAGGCTTTTTTATCCGACAGTTTATTCCGGAAGATAGCTTGCGTAATTATATCCGCCATCCGGAAGAAGTTCTACGGTAAGGGCGTGTTTGCTTACGCCATAATAATTATCGGAGAGATTGAAATAAATTATGACTTTGTCCTCTTTTTCTTCCGTAAAAAGATACTGTATATATGTGGTGTCGCCGATTCCGGCACCGCCGTCGATAAAATAGCAATTCTGTTCGGGGTAATAAAAATCGGAATTGCGAAGATATTCCGCAGAAGTTCCAAAATATTTGAAAACCATGGTTTCAAAAAAATCCGCATCGTAAGCATAAACTTTTGAAGTAAAACCGGGAAGGGAAACTTCGATTCTGTCCTCGGTAGAAGTTCTGGACATAACCCAGGAATAATAGGACGCGGTTCCCATCAGGGAACAATCCATATAACCTTCGCGATTGTTATAAAGACTTACGCCTTTTCTTACAGCAAGTTTTCCTTCGTAGTTATAAACCGCGCCGAAATTAAGAATCATTTCCTCATAAAGAGCGGGAATTTCTTCGGGAAGGGGTTCAATTTTAACAACATCCATTCTGTCAAAAGTTTCTGTGTAAGCACAGCTTATGCTGAAACCGCTTATTGTAATTTTGCAGGGAAGAGATTCGTTCCAATCGAGGTTCGGAGAATTTTCAAGTCCTTCCGGAATGTTCATTACGAAATGCCCGCGGAATTCCTTGAAGTCTTTTGAAACAAGGAAAGGCATTCTGTCAAATTCACTTCTGTCAACAACAAAATCATAGGCAAGTTCTGCCATTACGTTGCGTTCGATATGTCCTTTAAGTTCAACATTTCCGGAAAATTCGGCTTCGATGGAATTTGTCCAGTCTGTTTCGGGATTATAATCAACGTCAAGTTTTGTCAAAACCCATTCGCCGATGGAATCTCCGGGAAAAAGCTCAACGGTTTTTCCGTTAGAACCAAGTTTGAAGGTCATGGAATCCTGTTCTTCTTCCGGAACAGAAGAAATTTCCGCTTCGGAATAAGTTCCTTCCAAAACTTCGATGTTTTCAATTTCCGAAGGTTCTTCGTTCGGTTCAACAACAACCGGTTCTTCGGTTTTTCCGCAGCCGGAAAGGAATATTGCCAGGGCAAGAAAAATCATAAAAACTTTTTTCATAAAAAAACGCTCCTTTTTATTCCGGAAGATAGCTGATATAGTTATATCCGCCATCCGGAAGAAGTTTTACGGTAAGGGCCATGTCGCAATCGGCCTCGATGTTGTAATCAAGGGTAATATGGAAAACGATTATATCTTCGTTTTTCTCAATGCTGTTTACAATAATATTCGGCGTATCGCCGATTCCGCCGCCTCCACCGATCCAGTAATAATCTTTTTCGGCGATATAAAGTTCGCCGGAACGCAAAACATCGGCCGAAACCCCGAAATATTCATAAAGGGTGGATTCATAATATTCCGAAGGATAGGCCCAGCCGTTTCCTTCGCCGGCGCCGTTAAAAAGTTCCATTCGGGTTTCGTAATCATATTTGCTGTTTGAATAATGGATCATCCAGATAAAATAGTATGTTTCGGAAAGTTTTGTTCCGTCGGAAAAACCGTCATGATAGAAAAGGGAAGAACCTTTATCCGCAACAAGTTCTTTATAGATGTTGATTTCGCCGCCGAAATTAAGAATAATTTCCTCGTGGAATTCGGAAAGACCGGTGTTTTTTACCATGGGTTCGATTTTAACAACGTTTGCGCTGTTAAAAGCGTCGTTATAAGCGGCGTTTATGGAATATCTGTCTATGGTAAGGTAGCAGGGGAAGGATTCGCCCTCTTTAAGGTCCGGAAGATTTTCCACGTTCGGTTCGCCGATTTTAAAGCATGTTTCAAAAAAGTTAAGGCCTTCTTCCGCAACGCCGGGAACCTTTTTAAAATCTTCGTCATTTCTCATGGTGAAATAATAACCCGGATCTTCCTGGGAATTTAAACTTATATATCCCGCAAGGGTTGCGGTTCCGGAAAAAATTGCGGAAACGGAATCGTAGCATTTTTCTCCGTTCTCGATATAGGAATAAACCTTAAGGTCATCAAGAACCCAGTTTCCGATGGAATCCCCGACGAAAAGTTTTTTTGGTTCGCCGTTGGGTCCTTCTTTAAAAAGAAAGCTTTGTTTTTCGACTTCGGTTTCGCCGCTGTTTTCGGAAGGAGCTTCCGCGGAATTTGTTTTTTCGGGAACATAGCTTAAAAAGCGGAAACCGCCGTTTTCCGTAAGAAGGACGTTTAGATAATTCGAGGTATTTCCGACGGAAAGAAGGATAGAAAGTTCGTTTTCAATTTTAACGTAGGAAAGAATTTTTATTTCAAACTGCTGGCCAAAGCCAACGCCGCCACCAGGGGAACAATAGGCACCATGTTCGCTGCAGTAAAAATCCTTGTTTTTGCGAAGGGTTTTATAACCCGCGCCAAAATAGCTTTCGATAATTTCCTCAAATTCTTCGGCGGGGAAGGAATAACCGATTCCATGGGGAGAAGCGAATTTTGAAATATCTTCGCCGTATCTTCTTGAAAATTCACCCGTTGCCCAATAAAAATAATATTTCATTTCAAGGGCGGAGGCGCTGTTGAAAGGTGTTTCGTAAAGAAAGCCGCCGGTTTTATTGCTTATAAAAGTTCCGTCCTCAAGTTTTTCCGCGCCGAAGGCAAGAACAATTTCTTCAACAAGATCTTCGCTTATTTCTTCGGTTTCCGGTTCTTTTTCGACGGAAGCGTTATCTTCCCTGGGGTCAACAATTTCAACGCTCCAGCCGCAGCCGGAAAGCAAAAGCGCAAAAACCAGAACAAGGGCAAAAAGTTTTTTCATTGTGTCAGCTCCTTTGAAAGAAGTTTTCATATATATAGTGTCGGAAAAGAACGAATTTGTTTTAAAAAGGATAAAAATATTTTAAAATTCGTTATCTGCTATTGTATAGAAATGAAATCAACCGGAATTAAAAACGAAATTCTTCAAGGGAAGTAACAAGCCATTTTCCGTCCTTGTTTTTTTCAAGAACAAAATGGAGAGTTCCGATTTCATCGCCGCCGTCCTCTTTTGATGTTCCGCCGCTGTAAATAACCGCTTCTGCGACAATTTCCGATTCGGTTTCGCAAATAATTTCTGCGTTTTCATAACTTATATTTCCGTAACCGCGGGAAAAACGAAGAAGATAGGCTTTGCCTTCGAATTCAAGAATATGGTTTTTAAATTCATCGTTGTCAAAAAGTTCCGGCGAAACCCATTGACCAAGATAATCCGCAATTTCCTGCTCTGTTTTGAAATTTTTGATTTCCGAACAGAGTTCAAGCATTTGGTTGGTATAATATCCCGGATATTTTTCCGGGCCATAATCCTCCGCCGGGATAAGCAGATCCGGGGTTTTGTCCCAATAAAGTTCTTCGGAGCGCTCTTTATAAAGCGGAACAAACTCCGCTTCGGGGTCGTTTTCCACAAAAAATTTTGTTTTTTCAATCTGGTCAAGGGCTTCCAGATATTTTTCGAGTTCCTCTTCGGAAAGCTGTCCGGTTATGTCTTGTTTTTCCGTTTCATCTCTCGGGTCAACAATTTCAACGCTCCAGCCGCAGGAGGAAAGCAAAAGCGCAAGAACCAGAACAAGGGCAAAGATTTTTTTCATAAAAACACCTCTTTTGTACGTTTGTCTAACTACGCCTATATTTTACGCTTGTCTAACCACTTTGTCAATACCTTTTTTGAAAAAACAAAAAAAGGCGGAAGAACGCTTCCGCCTTTAAAGAGTTTATAAAAATCAAACTTTATCCGCAAGTTCGTAAATAAGGTTCTGGGTCTTTTCCCAGCCGAGGCAAGGGTCGGTGATGGATTTTCCGTAAATTCCGCCGCCGGTTTTCTGGCAGCCGTCCTCGATATAACTTTCGATCATAAAGCCTTTGACCATTTTTGCAATATCGCTGTTATATCTGCGGCTGTACATAACTTCGTGGGCAATTCGGATCTGTTCAAGCCACTGTTTTCCGGAGTTTGAATGGTTGCAGTCAACAATAACCGCGGGGTTTTCAAAATTTCCTTCGGAATAAAGCTTATGAACAAGCTGAAGGTCCTCGTAATGATAGTTGGGGTGGCTGTTGCCGTGTTTGTCAACGTAACCGCGGAGAATTGCATGGGCAAGGGGGTTACCCTGGCTTTGAACTTCCCAGCCGCGGTAAACAAAATTATGGGGAACCTGGGCGGCGGTGATGGAGTTCATCATAACGGTAAGGTCGCCGCCGGTGGGGTTTTTCATTCCGACCGGAACGTCGATTCCGCTGGCGGTAAGGCGGTGGTGCTGGTCCTCAACGGAACGTGCGCCGACTGCAACATAACCCAGAAGGTCGGAAAGATAGCGGTGGTTTTCCGGATAGAGCATTTCGTCCGCGCAGGTAAAACCGGTTTCCTCAAGAGCGCGAAGGTGGAATTTTCTTACAGCGCAGATTCCTTCAAAAAGGTCGGGTTCGCCGTTTGGGTCCGGCTGATGAAGAAGGCCCATATAACCCTGGCCGGTGGTTCTGGGTTTTCCGGTGTAAATTCTCGGAATGATAACGATTTTATCTTTAACTTCTTCCTGAACTTTTGCAAGGCGGTGGATATAATCAAGGACGGAATCTTCTCTGTCTGCGGAGCAGGGGCCGATTACAAGAACAAGTTTATCGGAGCGGGATTCAAAAACCGCCTTGATTTCCTCATCTCTTGCGGCTTTAACTGCGGCAAGTTCCGGGGTAAGGGGATACATCTCCTTTGTTTCAAGCGGTATCGGAAGTTTTCTTTTAAATTCCATATTCATAGCAATAAATCTCCTTTTTACTTTTTATCAAAAAGGGCGCGGCGCGCTGTGGAAATTTTCATCATTTCGCGCATGGTTTCCCGGTCGCCGTTTTCAAGGGTTTCGCGGAGTTTTCCAAATTCGGAAAGGAATTTGTCCATCTGTTCAAGAAGGGTTTCCTTGTTCATAAGAAAAAGTTCGCTCCACATTTCATCGTTTATCCTTGCAATTCTTGTTAAATCGCGGAAGGAGTCGCCGGTATAATCCTGGAGCTTTTCGCCGTCGTAACAGTTCATAAGCGAAACGGCGATGCAGTGGGTAAGTTGGGAAACAAAGCCGATCATCTCGTCGTGTTTTTCCGGTGTAAGAACCGAAACACGGTTAAAGCCCATAAGCCTTCCGAGCTCAAGGCAATCCTCGATGGCGGAATCGGTGTTTCTTTCGGTGGGGGTTACGATATAGTTTGCGCCGTGGAAAATCTTAGGGTCGCTGTTTTGTACGCCGTAAACTTCCTTACCGGCCATAGGGTGGGCGGCGATGAATTCAACGTCCGGCCGGAGAATTTCCTGGATTTTATAAACAACGGAGCTTTTTACGCCGGTAACGTCCGTAAGAAGGGCACCGGGTTTTAAAAATTTCTGATATTTCTCTATCCATTCCATAAAAACCTTCGGATAGAGGGCGAAAATTATGAGTTCCGCTTTTCCGAGAACTTCCGGAATAGGCTTTGTAAAACCTTCGTCGATAATTCCGTTTTCGGTTGCGTAATCAATGTCCGCCTGCTCAAGGGTTATTGCGGAAATTTTAAAACCGAGCTTCCGAAGAGCCTTCGCATAGCTTCCGCCGATAAGACCAAGGCCGACGATAAGAATGTTTTTGCTGGTGTCAAGCATCATATAAATCCACCTCGAATCCGAGTTTTTCAAGGCGCTCGAAGAAATCCGGAAGGCTTTTGCGGGAAGCTTCCGCACCCTCGATTTTTCCGCCGGTAAGGGTAAGAAGAACCGCGCAGGACATAACGATCCGGTGGTCATTGTGACCGCAAAGAATTTCGGTTGGCGCATGAAAATCATGGGGATAGACCACAACGCTGTCTTCATGAACGGTCACCGCTACGCCGAATTTCGAAAGTTCTTCCGCCATGGCGGAAGCCCGGTCGCTTTCCTTGATTTTAAGACGGCGTGTTCCGGTAAAAACTCCGCCGCCTTTTACCGCCGCAACGGCAAAAAGAATCGGGCCAAGATCCGGGCAATCGGAAATGTTAATGGTTGGGGTGCCTTTTCCAAGAAGGGCAAAGTTTTTTTCGTAAACCTTGTCGCCCTGAAGGCTTTTCGGGTTAAGGCCGGTCATTTCGATTTCGCTTCCCAGATCGTTAAGGGCGGCGAAGAAGGCGGCGTTTGAATAATCGCCTTCAACCCTTGCGTTTGCGGCTTTATAGCTTTGTCCGCCCTTTATAAAAAGGGTTTTTTCGTCCTGCCATTCTATTCTGATTCCGAAAACCGAAAGCGCTTCAATGGTAAGGTTAATGTATGAAAGGCTTTCAACCGGGGGAATAAGCTGGATTACGCTGTCCTTTTCCATAAGCGGAAGAACAAAAAGAAGCCCGGTGATAAACTGGCTGCTTATATTGCCTTTTATTTTATAATTTCCGCTATTAAGCCTTCCTCCAACTTTTATTTTATCCGGTTCGGCTTCAAAGGTTATGCCCTGCTTTTTGAAGATATCTTCATAAACGGAAAGCGGGCGGGAAAGAAGCTTTTCGCTTCCGGTAAGGGTAAAGGTTTTTCCGTCAAGAAGGCAGATGGGGATAAAAAACCTAAGGGTGCTTCCGCTTTCGCGGCATTTTAAAACCGCGCCTTCCGGAATGTTGCGGATATCCGCGCCGGTTATTGTTACCGTATCTCCCTCGATTTCATATTTTGCGCCGATGGCGGAAAGGCAATCGAGGGTTGCTTTCATATCTTCGGAGGAAGAAATTCCCTTTATTACGCTTTTTCCTTCGGAAAGTCCGCCGCAGATAAGAAGGCGGTGCGCCATGCTTTTGGAAGGCGGTGCTTCCATTGTTCCTTTTCCTTTTCCGGGTCTGATTTCTGCAATCAAGAATTTTCGCCCCTTTCAAGGAGAATATCCATGGCTTCGAGGTAACCGTCCGTTCCGTGGCCGATTACGGAAGCAACGCAGCCAAGGCGGATATAGCTTATCTGGCGGAAATCCTCCCGTTTGGAAACGTCGGAAATATGTACTTCGACGGTGGGGATGCCAACGGCTTTTACCGCATCAAGAAGGGCGATGCTTGTGTGGGTATAGGCGCCGGGGTTTATTACAATTCCGTCAAAAACGCCGTAGGCTTCCTGGATTTTATCAACAAGGGCGCCTTCGTGGTTGCTCTGGTAAAAATCCACCTCAACGTTTTTTTCTTTTGCGTGGGCGGAAATTTTTTCAAGGAGGGAATTGTAATTTTCGCTTCCGTAAATTCCCGGTTCGCGGATTCCGAGCATGTTAAGGTTCGGCCCGTTAATCACCAAAATTTTCATTCTGAAAATCCTCCTTTATCTTTTTGCAAACTTCCTCTGCGGTGCAGTTTGCGTCAATAATTTTATCCGCAAAGCGGCAATAAAGCGGATAGCGTTCCTCAAAGCGCTTTTGGATTGCTTCCGAAGTGGAAGCGGTGGGTCGGTCGCTTGTTGGAACAAGGTTTTCGAGCGGACGGTCGATAAAATATATTTTTCCGTTTTTGGAAAGGTTCCGGATGTTTTCCGGATTAAGGATCGCGCCGCCGCCGGTGGAAATTATTGCGCCGGTTTTTCCGGAAAGTTCAAAAATTGCTTCGCTTTCGAGCTTCCGGAAGGCATTTTCGCCTTCTTTTTCAAAAATATCGGAAATTTGGCGTCCGCTTTTTTCGATTATAAGTTCGTCGGAATCGAAAAGCAAAAGGCCGAGTTCTTCGGAAAGAAGTTTTCCGACGGTTGTTTTTCCACAGGCGGGCATTCCTATAAGGACGATGTTCTTTTTCATCCGGAGAAGCTCCTGATAGATTTTTTCCGCCTTTTCCTTCGGAACGGGTTCATCAAAAAAACGTTCCGCCGCAAGGATCGCCTGCATAACGAGCATATAAAGTCCGCCGGCGGAGGGAATTCCAAGGCTTTGAGCACGCTGGACAAAATCCGTCCGGAGCGGGTTATAAACAATGTCTATTGCGCCGGAAAGCTTCGGAAAATCCGCAGGATCCGCCGCCATTCCGGAAAGCTTCGGGAACATTCCGCAGGGGGTTGTGTTAACAAGGATATCCGCATCGGAATGTTTGAGCACGGCTTCTTCGTTCGTGATAACGCCTTCTGCCGGAACAAGGTCGGTTTTGAGCACCGTTTGAGCACCGAGGGATTTAAGAACGGCTTCGGCGGTTTTGGAAGTTCCGCCGTTTCCGAGGATTATGGCTTTTTTGCCGGAAACGGAAATTTTGTTCCGCTCAAAAAGCGCCTTTAAGCCGCCGAAATCCGTGTTATATCCAAAAAGTTTTCCGTCCCGGTTAACAATGGTGTTAACTGCGCCGATTTCCTTTGCGGCTTCGTCGATTTCGTCAAGAAAAGGTATTACCGCCTGCTTATAAGGAATGGTTACGTTTATTCCTTTAAAATCGCGGTTTTTAAGAAAATCTTCCAGTTCTTCCGGGCGGAGTTCTTTTATTTCGTATTTATAGTCGCCGATTTTTTTATGGATTTCCGGCGAAAAGCTGTGGGGAAGATGTTCCCCGATAAGTCCGTATTCCATGTTTCACCTCAGCCAGTCGGTTCCGAAACGCTCTGCAAGAATGTCGCAAAGAACTATAGCCGCGGCGGAATCGATAACCACCCTTGCCCTGTGGATAATTGCCGGGTCGTGGCGGCCTTTTATAACAAAGTTTTTGTTTTCGCCTTTGATAAAATCAACGGTTTCCTGCTCAAGGGAAATGGAAGGGGTGGGCTTTATGGCACAGCGGAAAGTTATGGGCATTCCGTTAGAAATTCCGCCGTTTATTCCGCCGTTGTTATTTGTTTTCGTTACAATATTTCCGTTTTCGTCAACGCGGAAGGGGTCGTTTGCTTCGCTTCCGCGCATTTTTGCAAAACCGAATCCTGTGCCGAATTCAACGCCTTTTACCGCCGGAATGCTGAAAAGCATATGGGCAAGCCGGCTTTCGATGCTGTCGAAATAAGGTTCGCCGATTCCTGCAGGAACACCGACTATTGCGGTTTCAAGGATTCCGCCGACGGAATCCTGCTCGTTTTTGGCGGAAAGGATTGCATCCTCCATTTTTTCGCCGGCTTTTTCGTCAAGAACGGCGAAAAGTTTTTCGTTAAGGGAATCTATTTCGTTTTCAGTATCGCAGAATTTTCTGTCGGAAATTCCGGCACATTCGGCGATATGCGTTCCGATTTTTATGCCTTTTTTTGCAAGGGCGGAAATGCAGATTGCGCCCACGGCAACAATTCCGGCGGTTATTCTTCCGGAAAAATGTCCGCCGCCGCGGTAATCCTGAAAGCCGTGGTACTTACATTGGGCGGTGTAATCCGCATGGCCGGGCCTTGCGGTTACGGAAATTTCGGAATAATCCTTGCTTTGGGTGTTTTCGTTTCTGATAAGAATTGTTATGGGTGTTCCGGTGGTAAAGCCGCCGAAAACGCCGCTTAAAATTTCAAATTTGTCGCCTTCCTGCCTTGCGGTGGAAATTGCTCCGGCGGGACGCCTTTTTGTAAGCTGGGCGGCGATAAAATCTTCGTCAACGGGAATTCCCGGCGCCATTCCGGAAAGGACTGCGACAATTCCGGCACCGTGGCTTTCGCCGGCAAGAGTTATGGAAACGCTTTGTCCGAAGGTATCTTTCATTTAAAAAATTCCTCCATTCGTTCAAAAAGTTCTGCGGTGGACCATTCTTCCATTCTGAAATCCTCAATTTCCGGAAGGGTTATAACGGTTACTTTTTCGCCGGAAAATTTTTTATCGTGGGAAGCGGCGGAAACAAGCTTTTCCATATCGCCGTGATATTCGGTGGGAAGATTTAGCTTTTTGAGCACCGATTTCAATCTTTCGCGGATTTCCGGCGAGCACATGGGAATCATTCCAAGGGCAACGCATTCGCCGTGATAAAGTCCGCCCAGTTCTTCCGCACTTTCTATGGCGTGGCCCATGGTGTGGCCGAAGTTAAGCACCTTGCGAAGTCCGCTTTCCTTTTCGTCCTGCTCAACAACCCTGCATTTTGATTTTATCGAATGCTCAATTATGGTTTCAATATGCTCATGGGTATCGGAATTTTCAAAAAGCTCGAAAAGTTCCTTATCAAAGCAAAGGGACATTTTTACCGCTTCCGCGAGTCCGTTTGAAAAATGGCGTTCTGAAAGGGTTTTTAAGGTTTCCGGGTCGATAAGAACGGCCTTAGGCTGATAAAAAGCGCCGATAATATTTTTAACCCCATTAAAATTAACGGCGGTTTTTCCGCCTACGGAAGAATCCACCTGGGAAAGAACGGTTGTGGGAATATTATAAAAATCGATTCCGCGCATATAACTTGCGGCGGCAAAACCGGCTAAATCTCCGCAAACTCCGCCGCCGACCGCAACAACGCAGTCGCTTCGGGTAAAGCCGTGCTCAAGCATTGCGGCGCAGAGTTCTTCAAAAATTTCAAGGCTCTTGCTTTCTTCCCCCATGGGAACGGTTGCAATATAAGGCGCTTTGCATTGGGCGGCAACGGCTTTCGAATATTCTTCCGGAACGCCGGAATCGGTGACTATGAGCACCTTTCGGTTAAGGTTTAAAATGGAACCGGCTTTTTTGAGCACGCCATTTTCGATTGTTATATCATAACTTCCCAAAGGAAGATTTACGGGTATTATCATCAGGAAATCCTCCTTAAAGTTTTTTCTCATGGGGGAAGGAACCGATTATGCGAAGGCGGTCGCAATATTTTGAAAGTTCCTTCATCATTCGTTTTCCTTCTTCGCTGTAAGCGTTTCCGTCCGCCTCAACGTAAAAATAATATTTCCACATAAGTTCCTTCATGGGTCTGCTGCGGAGAGTTCTCATATTAAAGCCGCAGTCGCCGATGATGTTTATCGCCTGGGCCAAAGCGCCGGCTTCGTCCCGGACGGTGAAAACCATTATGAACTGGCGACCGGTTTCCTTATAATCCGGAAGACTTTCCGCCCGGGAGAAAACCGCAAAACGGGTTGTGTTCATGCTGCTTTCGTTTATCCTTCGTTCAAGCACGTTTAATCCGTAAAGTTTTGCGGTGTCGCGGCTTGCAATGGCGGCAACGGTTTTATCGCCCTTTTCAACAACATTTTGGGCGGCAATGGCGGTGTTGTTTGCGCGAACAGCCTCGAACCCATGTTTTTTGATATATTTTGAACATTGTTCAAGGGCCTGGGGGTGGCTTATTACCGTTTTTATATCATTAATAGTTGCGCCCGGAAGGCCAAGAAGGTTATGGGTAACCTCAAGGTCATAAATTCCGTTTATGTAAAGGCTTCCCTGGAACATAAGGTCGATTACCTGGGAAACTTCGCCGGCGTAGCTGTTTTCGATAGGAAGAACGGCACAGTCGCATTCGCCGTTTACAACGGCTTCATAGGCGGAAGTAAAATCGCCGAAGGGAATTTGTTTTGCGGAAGGGAAGATGTTTTTTGCGGCAATGTTTGCAAAAGCGCCTTCGACGCCGCTGTACGCAACCTTAAGTCCTTCCTGGAGCATCTGCTGATATTTTCTGGAGATTCCCATGGTGTCCTTAAGAAAATTTACATAATAAGAACGGAGCGTTTCGTCCGCAACAAATTCGGAGTTTCTTGCGATAACCTCGTTTTCGCGGCTCTGGTCAAGAATCGGAAGTCCCCGCTCCATTTTATATTCGGAAATAAGTTTTGCGGCTTCCATTCGCTTTACAAAAAGCGCCGCCATTTCCTTATCTATTTCGTTTATGCTTTTTCTTGCTTCTTCAAGTTTGTTCATAAAAAATATTCCTCCGCAAGTTTTTTGAAGGATGGGAGCGAACGCTCGATTTGTTCGGTGGAAACGCAGTAGGAAATTCTAACAAAGCCTTCCGTTCCGAAATCGTCGCTCGGAACAATAAGAATTTCATATTTTTTTGCTTTTTCGGAAAAAGCTTTTGCGTCCGGTTCCGGAGATTTTACGAAAAGATAAAACGCGCCTTCGGGTTTTACCGCTTCGAACCCCATTTCGGTGAGCGAATTATAGAGAAGATTTCTGTTTTTTTCGTAAACGGAAAAATCGGAAGTCATATCAACGCATTTTGGAATAATTTTTTGGAAAAGGGAAGGCGCGCAGACAAAACCAAGGGCTCTTCCGGCGCCGCAGATTCCGGAATAAAGCTTTTTCCAATCCGGATTTTCTGGAGAAACAAGGATATATCCGATTCGCTCTCCCGGAAGAGAAAGGCTTTTGCTCCAGGAATAGCATATTATTGTATCATTATAATATTTGGTTACAAAAGGAACTTTTGTTTTTCCATAGACAAGTTCCCGGTAAGGTTCATCGGAGATAAGGTAAATCTTTCTTCCGAATTTTTCTTCCGCTTCCGAAAGGATTTTTCCAAGTTTTTCAAGGCTTTCCGCCGAAAGAACCGCTCCGGAAGGGTTGTTCGGCGAATTGATTATCACCGCGGCGGTTTTTTCATTCAGAACTTCGGAAAGTTTTTCAAAATCCATCTGAAAATCCGGCCATTTGCAGGGAACAACAACCGGTTTTCCGCCGGCGGTTTCGATAAAAACGGTATATTCCGGAAAAAACGGCGCGAAGATAATAACTTCTTCGTTTTCCTCAACAACGGCGGAAAGGGAAATTGTAAGCGAAGCGGCGGCTCCGCAGGTAAGATAGAGGTTTTCCGGGCCGAAGGAGGTTTTAAACCTTTTGTTAAGGTCTTCCGCAACGGCTTTTCTTGCGGAAAGGTCGCCGGGAGCGGAGGTATAGCCATGAATAGAAAGCGGGTTTTCTTCGGAAATAAGGCGGCAGAGTTCTTCGGAAAGTTCCTTCGGAGCGGGAACGCTTGGGTTCCCGATGCTGAAATCAAAAACGTTTTCGGCGCCGATTTCCGCCTTGCGCTTGTTTCCATATTCAAAAAGCTCTCTTATAATGGAGCGTTTTTCGCCAAGTTCGACCATTCTTCTGGTGTCCATTTTGCGCCTCCCGGAACTTGGTTAACAGTGTTAACCAAGGAATAATATATCTATAATATACCTATATAAAACAAATGTCAATAATTGAATTGCGGGAAAGAAGTGATATAATATAATGGAAAAGAGAAAGCAGGAGGCTATGGTGTGAGAATTGAAATAATTGAAACCGAAAGACTTTTT